>NZ_JBIVYG010000008.1:0-250870 GCF_044769685.1 Agrobacterium sp. NPDC090283
CCGACTTCTCGCTGGTGCCGCGGGGTGGAGCAGCCCGGTAGCTCGTCAGGCTCATAACCTGAAGGCCGCAGGTTCAAATCCTGCCCCCGCAACCAAATTCTATCCAATTATCAAAGGGCTCCGGGAAAACTCGGAGCCCTTTTTGCGTTGCTGCTCCGACTCAAGCTCGCCAGTACGAAACTTCTCCACATAGTCATCGCCCTTCAGCACAGCCAACTGCTTATCCATAATGGTCGCGGCTTCCATGAAAGGACTGGCCACGCTTTGTATAGGCAGAGGAATGGACGTTGCGTGTAGTTGATATGCCGTATCAGGCAGAGGCTATAAGTAGTCGCTGTTTCGGGCTGCGGCCCTGACTGGAAGGGTGTATCATCGATGTCCCGATCTTCCGGGGCTGGAGTGACTATTCCGCGGCGACATTGGAGCCAAGCGAAACGTCTGTCGTATAGTTCTCCCGCAGAAACCGGATGAAGTTGTCCTGGAACTGCCGCGTGTGGGCGTGCGCCAGGTTGTCGGCGCGCTCCACATCCTTGGCGCGGATCGCTTCCAGCATCAGGTTGTGCTCGTCGGTCAGGAGATAGCCCTCACCGGTTCGCTCCAGATATTCGAAGTGGAGATGCAGCATGCGCTGGCCCTGGTTCAGGAGACGCTCGTAAAAAGATGCGAGATAGGCGTTCTTGCCGGCATAGGCCACCGCCATGTGAAATTGCTTGTTGGCCTCCGACATCTTGAGATGTTGTCCGGTTTTCACCGCAGCCTCGAATTCTCTCTGGCGTCTGGCGATGATCTTCAGGTCAGCATCCGTGCGCAGCGCCGCCGCAAGCCGGGTGTTCATGCGCTGGGCGACATCGAGTGCTTCCACATATTTGGGAAAGCTTGCCACCTCGATAGGCGCAACGATGGTGCTGCGGTTGGAGAGCGTCACAACCAGATCTTCGCCCGCCAGCCTGATCAATGCCTCGCGGATCGGCGAGCGTGACATGTCGAAGCGTTCGGCAAGCGTCATCTCGTCAAGAAGCTGCCCTGGCGGCAGAGTCAATGCCAGGATTTCATTTCGCAGCGTGTCATAGACATTTTTCCAACCCGTGCCGCGCACCCGCTTCATTTCAATTTCGTCAGACACTTAGGTCCCTTTCCGTCATCCAGTGGCATTGGGCCAGAAAATCGGCCTGGCGGCAATGTTAAATTTTCCGCTTGACTTTGTCGACATGGAGACGACATAAATTAATAAGTCGACACGGAGCCGACAAAAAAGACAAAAAGAACGGCCAAAGCCGACGAGTGGAACCGCGCGTCCTATACGCTAAAAAATGGGGAATGCTTATGCTATCGAAGATGGTAAGGCCCGCTCTGCGGGCAACGGTCGCGCTCGCCCTGATGTCGGGGCTCGCGACAGCGGCAATGGCCCAAACGGCGGAAGGATATTGGCAGGGTGTCCAGAAGAGCGGCAGGCTGCGCTGCGCCGCCGCCGTAGCGCCGCCTTACGTCATGCGCGATCCGGCCAGCGGTGAATATTCCGGTTTTTTCGCGGATCTTTGCCGGGAATTCGCCGGGGTTCTGCAGGTGAACCCCGAATTTGTCGATACGACCTGGGACAATATCGTGGCGGGTCTCCAGGCCGGCAAATGGGATTTATCGCTGGCGCTCAACCGCACGCCCACCCGCGCCATGGCGGTGCAATTCTCCATCCCGGCGATGGAATATCAGATTTCGCTCGCCTATAATAAACAGAACCCGAAAATTCCGGCCGGCGCCACCTCGGTTGCCGATCTCGACAGGCAAGGCGTGACCATGGCGGTCATGTCGGGTTCCGCACAGGACAAGGCAATTTCGGCGGCCGTGAAGAAGGCGCAGATTCTGCGCCTGCCGACCAACGACGAAACGCGTCTTGCGGTCGTGTCCCGCCGCGCGGATATCCTTGTCGACGCCTCCGATACCAATCAGCTCTTCACCCAGTCGAACCCGGAATGGGCCGTGGCGCTGAACCCGACCCCGGCGCTCGCCAAGCAGGGCGTCTCTTTCGGCCTGCCGCATCAGCTTTCCACGGCCGATATCGAGGTTGTCAACATCTTCCTCGAAGAGCGGGTTGCGACGGGTCATGTCGACGCCTTGATCCGCAAGGCTGTCGATCAGGTTCTCAAGACCGGCAACTGAACAGCGCCGGAGCCGCCGCGCGGGCGGCTCCGGGCCCGTTCCGAACAGGAGAACCTGATGATGCCAGATGCGACTTCGCTGGTGAAAATCGAAGGACTGCACAAGAGCTACGGCGGCGTGGTGAAGGTGCTGCAGGGGCTGGATATCGAGATGAAGGCGGGAGACCGCGTTGTCGTCATCGGCCCGTCCGGCGGCGGCAAGTCCACCCTTTTACGCGTGCTGATGGGACTTGAGCAGATCGACAGCGGCTCCGTCGTCTTCGGCGGCAAACCCTATATTTCCGTAAACGGCAATGGAAAGACAGCCATCGACGCCAGGGTCCGCCGCTCGATCGGCATGGTCTTCCAGCACTATACGCTGTTTCCCCATCTCAATGTGATCGGCAATCTCATTCTCGCACCGATGAAAGTGCGGGGAGAGAAGAAAGCCGAGGCCGAGGCAAGGGCGATGGCGCTCCTGACACGCTTCGGTCTCGCGCAAAAGTCAAAGTCTTATCCGGCTCAGCTTTCCGGCGGCCAGAAACAGCGCGTGGCGATTGCCCGCGCCCTCATGCTCGATCCGAAACTGATGTTGTTCGATGAGGTGACGTCGGCGCTCGATCCCGAGCTTGTGGCCGAAGTCGAACAGGTCATCCTGCAACTCGCCCAGCAGCAGATGCCGATGGTGATCGTCACCCACGACATGTGGTTTGCGAAAAACATCGCGTCGCGCGTCATCTTCTGCGCAGGCGGCGTCGTGGTGGAGGATGGTCCTCCGGAACAGGTGCTCGGCTCGCCGAAGGAAGAGCGTACGCGCGAGTTCATCGAGCGGGTCTTCCATATCAAGCATTGAGGGATGGGCCATGAACTATAGTTTCGATTTCGCGTCCGTCTTCCGCAATTTCGGACCCTTGTGGGAAGGGCTGTTCGTCACGGTCCAGCTCACCGTCGCGGCCAACGCCATCGGGCTGACGCTCGGCTTCGTGCTGGCGCTGCTCGTCATGAGCCGCTGGGCGGCGATCCGGTTGCCGGTGATGCTTTTCATCGAATTTTTCCGCTGCACGCCGGCGATCATCCAGATCGTCTGGTTCTTCTATTGCGTGCCCATGCTGTTCAATGTGTTCCTCGGCTCGGTCACGATGGGCGTGCTGGCGCTCGGCCTCAACCTGGCCGCCTTCAATGCGGAAGCCTATCGCGCCGCGATCCAGGCGGTGCCGAAGGAACAGCTCGATGCCGGCGTGGCGCTCGGCCTGACGCCGCTCCAGAGGGTGCTCTACATCGTTCTGCCGACGGCAGTGCGCAACTCCATTCCGGTGCTGCTGACAAACGGGATCGGCATCTTCCAGCAGAGCGCGCTGGTCGCCATCGTCGCTGTCCAGGATCTGATGTATCAGGGCAAGACGCTGGCCACGCAGACCTACCGGCCGATCGAGACCTTCACCATCGTCGCCCTCGTTTATTTCGCCGTGTCTTTCCCGGTTTCCCAAATCGTCGGTTATCTGGAACGCCGCCGTGAAATCATGGCAAGCTGAGGAGGCGGATGATGACCCTCAACTTCGCGATTGTGCTCAGATTCCAGGACGCGCTTCTTCTCGGCCTCTGGACGACGCTCAAGCTGACCCTCGTCTGCATCGTGCTCGGCTGCATTTTCGGTTTCCTGCTGGCGCTCGCCCGCACATCGAAAAGCGTTATTCTCCCGGGCATGGCCAGCGTCTATGTGGAATTCTTCCGTGGTACGCCGGTGCTCGTGCAGCTGTTCTGGATATTTTTCTGCCTGCCGCTGGTTCTCGGCGTGGAGCTTTCCAACATGGCGTCCGCCATCATCGCCCTGACGCTCTATATGGGTGCGATCAGCAGCGAAACCTTCCGCGCCTCGCTGAAATCCGTCGGGCGCGAGCAACTGGACGCCTGTGTGGCGCTGGGGCTTTCGCCCTTCGTGCGCACCACGAGCGTCGTGCTGCCGCAGGCCGTGCTGCGCGCCACGCCGACGCTGCTATCCAATTGCGTCAGCCTTTTCAAGGAAAGCGCGCTGGTCTCGGCGGTCGGCATGGCCGATCTGATGTTCGTCGGCCAGAACATTTCCAACACAACGGCCCGCCCCATCGAGGTGCTGACCGTCGTCGCTCTGATCTACTTCATTATCGCCTTTCCGCTGACGCGCGCCGTCACGGTTTTCGAACAGCGCATCCTCAAACGGCTTGCCGTCTGACGCGCCAACCACCCATCCGAACGGAGATATTCCATGAAACTGTCCGGCGTTATGCCCGCTCTCGTTACCCCCTTCGATGCCAACGGCAAGATCGATTTCAAGGCCTTCGAAAAACTTCTCGCCCATCTGCGCGAAGCCGGCGTGACCGGCTGGGTGCCGAACGGTTCGACCGGCGAATATTTCAGCCAGTCGACCGAGGAACGCCGCGACGTGCTTCAATTCGTCAAGGACTTTGCAAGGCCCGGTGAAATCCTGATCGCCGGCACCAATGCGCCCGCCACGCGCGAGGTCATCGAGCAGACGGCACTGGCGAAGGACATCGGCTATGACACGGTTCTGCTGGCCCCGCCTTTCTACACGCGCCCGACCCAGGCCGAACTCATCAGGCACTACGAAACCATACTCGCCGCCGTCGACGTTAATCTGGTGCTTTACAGCTATCCCGCCAAGGACGGCTCGGACATCAGCTTCGAACTGATGGATCACTTCGCCAATAATCCGCGCGTCATCGGCATCAAGGAAAGCTCCGGTGTGCTACAGCGTGCGATCGACATCGCCAGCCGCTACGGGGACAAGATCCAACTCGTATCTGGCTCGGACGATATCGCGCTCGATTTCATGGTCTGGGGAGCGGAAAGCTGGATCTGCGGCCCGTCCAACTGCATGGCCAAGGCCTGCTGCGATCTCGACCGGACCTATAAGGCCGGCGATCTCGGCAAAGCCCGCGATATGATGAAGACGCTCTACCGCGCGATGAACATTCTGGAATCCGGAAAATTCGTCCAGAAGATCAAATATGGCTGCGAATTGCAGGGTCTGCCGGTTGGGGAATGCCGCGCGCCGCTCGGTCCCCTGACCGACGAGGAGAAGGCCGAATTCCGCGCCGCCATGCAGCCGATCCTCAACTGGTGAGCGAAGCGCGGCCGGGCGGCTTGCGCCCGGCCCATCGTTGAATTGAACGGAGAGAGCGGCATGACGACCGTCGTGATCGGAGCGGGCATTATCGGCACCGCCATCGCCTATGAATTGCAGAAACGCGGGCGGCAGGTCGTGCTCCTGGACAGGGGTGAGGTCGGAGGCGGCGCGTCCTATGGCAATATGGCGTCCATCGCGGTCACCGAATTCATGCCGGCGTCGCGTCCTTCCATCTGGAAGCAGATACCGGGCTGGATGCTCGACCCCGAAGGGCCGGTGCGCGTTCGTCCCGGTTATATGCCGAAACTCATCCCGTGGTTCGCCCGTTTTGTCGCCGCGTCCCGCCCGAGCCGGCTTCGTCAGATCGAGGCCGAAGGTGCGGCACTCTGCAAGCGCGTCTATGACGACCTGTTGCCGCTCCTGAAGGAAACGGGTCTGGAAGGCGAATTGACGGCGGAGGGGTGCCTCTCCCTCTATACCGATGAGGCGGAACTCTCCGCCGACCGCGACCATATCGAAATCCTCGACCGTTTCGATTTTCCGTATCGCCGCCTGACGGGGGCGGAGGCCAGGGAACTGGAACCGGAATTGTCGAAAGATATCGGCATTGCCGTGCTGTTTCCCGAAAACCGCAGCCTGCGCGACCCGTTCCGCCTGGTGAACGGCCTTGCGCAGCGCTTCACGGCGCTTGGCGGCGATATCCGCCGCGGCGACGTGACGGGTCTCGACCGATCGGACCGCATCACCGCCGTCCGGCTGGCCGGCGGCGAACCAGTCCTTGCCGATGAAGTGGTGATCTGTGCTGGCGCCCATAGCGGCCTCCTGTCAGGGATGCTCGGCGAACCGATGCCGCTCGAAACGGAACGCGGCTACCACACCCAGATCATGTCGCCCGGCATTTCCATGCGGCATTCGATCATCTGGCCGGCGCGCGCCTTCATGGTGACGCCAACGGCTGGCGGTATCCGCGTCGGCGGCACGGTGGAAATGGCGGGCCTCGACGCCGCCCCCGATTATCGTCGTTCGAAGATCACCGTGCGGCGGGCGCAGACTGCCCTGCCGAAGCTGCGCTGCGAGGATTTTACCGAATGGATGGGCCATCGTCCGGCCTTTCCGGATACCGTGCCGGTCATGTCTGCCTCGGCAAAGGTGCCGGGCGTTTATTACGCCACCGGCCACGGCCATCTGGGCGTCACCTATGCGGCGACGACCGCACGCCTGATGGGCGATCTGATCACCGGGCGGGCGCCGCCCGTCGACATGCGGCCGTATCGCATCGACCGCTTCTGACACACATGTGAGGACACCATGCAGAACAAGCTTTTCATCGATGGCAAGTGGGTCGCTCCGGCCGACGGAGCCACGCTTGCGGTGATTGATCCGGCGACCGGGGAGGTCTTCCACCACATCGCCGCCGCCGGTGCATCGGAGGCGGAACTGGCCGTGAGGGCCGCCCGCGAAGCCTTCGACAACGGCCCTTGGCCCCGCCTTTCGGGTAAGGAGCGCGCAACATATCTCCGCGCCATGGCGCAGGGCATTCGCGACCGCCTGCCCGAACTGGCACGTCTGGAAACCCGCGACAACGGGAAACCGCTTCCCGAATCCGAATGGGATCTGACCGACGCCGCCGGCTGCTTCGACTTCTACGCCGATCTCGCCGAGGAGCTGGATGGCGAGGCGGAAGAGGTGAAGCTTGGCGATGCGCGCTTCGTTTCCAGGGCCGTGCGCGAGCCGCTCGGTGTCGCGGTCGCCATCGTTCCCTGGAATTATCCGCTGTTGATGGCGTCCTGGAAGGTGGCGCCGGCGCTTGCGGCCGGCTGCACGATCGTCCTGAAGCCGGCCGAAACGACATCGCTGACGGCGCTGGAGCTTGGCGTGATCGCGCAGGCCGCGGGCCTTCCGAACGGGGTTCTGAACATCCTTTCCGGCAGAGGCTCTGTCGTCGGGCAGGCGCTCGTCGATCACCCTGATGTCGACAAGGTGGCCTTCACCGGCTCCGGGCCGGTCGGCTCGAAAATCATGGCTGCCGGCGCGAAGGATATCAAGCGCATCAGCCTTGAGCTTGGCGGCAAGTCGCCCTTCGTCATCTTCGCCGACAGCGATATCGAGAAAGCGGTCGAATGGATCATGTTCGGCATCTTCTGGAACCAGGGGCAGGTCTGCTCGGCCACATCAAGGGTTCTGGTGGAGGCCCCGCTCTATTCGAGACTGCTGGCGCGGCTGGTGGAGGAAGCCCAAAAGATCAAGCTGGGGAACGGCCTTGATGAAGGTACGCTCCTTGGCCCGCTCGTCAACAGGGGACAATATGAGGATGTGCTGCGCCATATCGACCGCGCCGTCGAACAGGGCGCGACGCTTGCCTGCGGCGGCAGGTATGACGGCTTCGACAGGGGTTTCTTCGTTGCCCCCACCATTCTTGTCGACGTGGCGCTCGACAGCGATGCCTGGCGGGAGGAGATATTCGGCCCCGTCGTCTGCATCCGGCCTTTCGAGACCGAGGAGGAAGCGATCCGCCTTGCCAATGATTCCCGCTTTGGCCTTGCCGCCGCCGTGATGTCGGCGGACGATGCGCGCTGCGAGCGCGTCGCGACCGCCTTCCGCGCCGGCATCGTCTGGATCAACTGCTCGCAGCCGACATTCACCGAAGCGCCCTGGGGCGGCTACAAACAGTCCGGCATCGGCCGTGAACTCGGCCGCTGGGGTCTCGACAACTATCTGGAAACCAAGCAGATCACCCGTCTGGTCAGCGAAGAACCCTGGGGATGGTATCTGAAATGAGGTTCGACAGGGCGCTCTGCGGCCGTCAGCAATTGCGGCTCGATCCGAAGGATCCTCTGCACAATGCCTGCGAGATCGCCGTACAGATCAAAGACGAGGTATCCCTCACTCAGCTCAATGGCGGTTCCGGATCGGGCACAACGGACAATGTGTGTTTGAGACATTTGAGCGCGAAACAGGAGCGTGAATGGCGCACGCCCTCAATCTTATAGAGCTTCCTGCGCAGAAACTGCTCGTAGCCAGCGGTTCCCGCCACCGCCACCTTGATGAGGTAATCATATTCGCCGGTGGTCAGATAGGCTTCCAGCACCTCCGGAAGAGCGGCCATGGCCTCGCCGAAACGTTCCAGAACCTCGTCGTCATGACGCTCCAGCATCACCTCGATGATAACGGTTTCGGTCAGTCCGAGCTTGGCCTGATCGAGAATGGCGGTGTAGCCGCGAATGATCCCCTCGTCTTCCAGCCGCTTGACGCGCTGCCAGCAGGGGCTCGGCGAGAGCCCTACTTTTTCCGAGAGCTCCGTATTGCTCAGCCTGCCGTTCTTCAAGAGGGTGCGCAATATCTTGCGGTCAATTCTGTCCAGCGGTTTGGTCATGCCGGTCTTCCCAAAATACGTTGCAAAAAAATCTGCCGCCCTTGCGGCCGCCGGCGAAAGAAGTGTTTTCCGTCACGCCGTTTGGCGGCGCTATTCGAAAGCACCTTCGGTCGATCCTTGAGTACCGTACTGCAAGGTACAGGCAGCAGGGAGGAGCAGGCATGGCACCAAGAGAACAGCAGCATTTTCCAAGGCCGAGAACGCTGATCCATCCCGGCATTTCCTCGCCGGTGCGCATCAACAGCCTTCACTCGCCATCTGCCCGCCATGTGCGGCTGTTCATCGCGCCGGGATCCAGCCTCTACGATGGCATTGTGCGGCCGCTCTTCGAAAACGGCATCGAAAATGCCTCGCTCACCATTCTCGGCGGTTATTTCGACGTATTGTCCTATTGCGTGGCCCCACCCGATCCTTCCGGCAGGGCTGTCATTGCCTATACGAAACCCATCGATGCCGGTGCGGCATGGCTGGTTTTCGGCAATGCCACACTGGGGCGCAGCATGAAGGGCGAGCCGATCGTCCATTGTCATGCCGCCATGCGCACTGCGGCGGGCGTTGTCAGGGGCGGTCATTTGCTGACGGAATCCTGTATTGCCGGCGAAGGCGGCGTTTCCGCACTTGTGACCTCGCTCGACGGTTTCGTGTTGCAGCAATCCTTCGATCCCGAAACCAATATTCCTCTTCTTCAACCCAGGAACCGCACGGAGCGCGCCGATGAACACGCATAACACTGTCGAATCCGGCTCCATGGGACGTGTGGCCTATGCCCGAATCGCGCCCAACGAGGATCTCGTGCTTGGCGTCGAGAAACTGTGCCTCGCCGAAGGGTTTCGCAACGCTTTCGTGCGCGGCGCGCTGGGCAGTCTGGTCGATGCCTGTCTCGGCACCCGCAGCGGCGCGTTCCTGCAGATACGTGGTCCCGCCGTTGAAATCGTCTCCATTGCCGGGGAGGTGCGCGCCCAGCCAGATGGCTCGCTGCGCGCCGCGCTGACCGGCGTCGTCGCCGATACCGAAGGTGCTGTTTACGGCGGTCCCTTCATCGCGGGCGCCAATCCGGTCTGCATGACCTTCGAGGTGACGCTGGAAGAATGGTTGCCTGCGGAGACGCCGCAGGCGGCCTGAGTTGCGGGAAGGCGGGCCGGTGAGTTGCGCGGCGCAACTCATGCGACGGCCCCCTGTCTTTCGGTTAGAAGTAGCTCGAAAGTGACGCAAACGGGGTTTTTGCCGCGCACCAGCCGCCCGCTGCTGATATGCTTGGTGAGATCGACCATCGCAATATCCAGCATCGCCTGTTCGCTGCCCATAGCGGAGGGGCCGATACGGCCATTGCGGATGAGGATTTCGCTGGCATAGGCGCTGAGACTTGTCCCGTCTTCATAATCCGCACCGACCAGGCTTCCGATACCATTGACCTCGGTCTCCCGCAGGCCAAATTGGGCAGCGGCCGTTTCAAGGGCCGTGCAGATATCGGTATTGGGACGCACCGTGCATAACAGCGCCCGCAGGCCGGTGTCCTTTCGGTTGCGCGGTCGCGCGATGGGGGTGAAGAGGGGGAAATTGGTTTCCTCATCCTTTTGCACATCGAGGATTGCGCCATCCAGCGCCAGCGCCTCAAGTGGCGTTTCCCCGGCAAATTCGGCCTCGAAAGGCAAGAGATGTCCCATGGAGACAACGTCGTCGGCACTCTTCCAGGAACCATGGCAATGCAGAAACGGCTTTCCATCGCGCCGGCCCATATGCAGGCCGGCATCGAGGATCGTGCCATCAGGCATGGAAAAGGTTTCGCTGTACCAGGCGGCATGGGCGTCATCGGGTGCGGCTGCGGGCATGACATAATGCAGCCGTTTCATCGGTACGTTTCTCAGTCTGACGTAACCACCCTCGAAACCCCGTTTCGCAAAGGCATCGGCAATCGCTTCATTGACACAGATGCCGGGCCTGGCCGTCAGCGTGACGGGATAGGCATGGCAGCCGACGGCACGAAAGCGTTCGGCTGTTTCCGGCCCGGGATGGACGATGCTGCGCGGAAGCGCCACCGGGGCCATTGTCGTCATACCGCAAGCCCCGCGGTAATGAAGCCGCCATCCACGGCGAGCACCTGTCCGTTGACGTAGCTTGCGTCATCCGACACGAGGAAGGCCACGGCCGATGCGATCTCATCCGTCCTGCCATAGCGATGCATGGGAACGCGGCTATGCCACTGGCTGCGAACATTCTCCGTGTGAACGGCCTGGGTGAGGGGGGTATCGACCGGGCCGGGAGCAATCGCATTGACCCGAATGCCCGATTGCCCGAGTTCGTTTGCCATCACCATCGTCAGAAGGTTGACGCCGCCTTTCGATGCGCCATAGGCGCTGCGGCCACGATTGCCGCACATGCCGGAAACGGAGCTGATATTGACGATGGAGCCGGAAATCTCGCGGTTCAGCCAGTAACGCGCCGCGGCGCGGGCTACCGCGAAGCTGCCGACGAGATTGACGTCAACGATACGGCGAAATTCCTCGACGCTGGTGTCGACGGAAAGTTTGTCGATACCGACACCGGCGCTGTTGACGACGGCCACCAGTTCAACCGCATGATCGGCGCCGCCCGCCGTCAAGGCGGTGAAAGCCTCTTCTATCGACGCCTCATCCGCCACGTTGCAGACGATGCCGCGCGAGGCATCGATACCGAGTTTTTCGCAGGCCGCATCCAGTGCCTCGCGCTTGAGATCCAGCAACCATGGCTGCCAACCGCGTGCCATCAGCAGCTGCGCGGTGGAAAAACCGATACCGGATGCGCCGCCGGTGATCGCGACAGCCCCTTTTGTTCCTGTCGTCTGTTGTGTCATACCGTCTCCTCCCGGTTGCATGTCGTGCCCGTCAGCCGGTCCGCTTTTCCTCGAAAACGGGCATCTGGCCGCGTTTTTCCAACTCCTCGCGGATCATTTTCTTGGTGATCTTGCCATAGGCGGATTTTGGCATGGCATCCCAGAACACCACGGTTTTCGGCAGCTTGTAGCGGGCCATCTTGCCCTCGAGATAGGCCTTGAGGTCGATGCCTGCGATATCCGCCCCCTCGCGCGCCACGCAGACGGCGACGCCCACCTCGCCCCACACCGCGTCCGGCACACCCAGAACGGCGGTCTCGCTGATATCCGGGTGCATGAGGATTTTCTCCTCGATCTCGCGCGGATAGATGTTCGAGCCGCCGGAAATATACATGTCGGAAGCGCGGCCGGTGATGTAGACGAAGCCGTTCTCATCGCGATGGCCGAGATCGCCGGTGCGGAACCAGCCATTGCGGAAGGCTTTGGCATTGGCCTCGGGATTGTCGTAATAACCGGCAAAGACGGCTGGACCGATAACGCAGATCTCGCCGGTCTCACCCGCGCCAACCTCCTCACCCGCCTCGTTCTGGATCTGCACTTCCATGCCGGTCCGGTCGAAACCGCAGGTGCCGACCCGCGCTTCCGGGCCATCTTCGGCGCTGTGGAAGGAAGCGGGCAGCACGGTGATGTTGCCGGTCACTTCACCGAGGCCGAAATATTGCACCAGCACCGGACCGAGTTTTGCCAGCGCCCGTTTCTGATCGGCGCGATACATCGGCGCGCCGGCATAGATGACGTAGCGCAGTGAGGAGTGATCGAAGCGGTCCACGGAAGGGTCTTCGATCAGCATTTTTAGAATGGTCGGCACGGTGAAGGCATTGGTGACACGCCATTTCTCGATCAGTGCCCAGACAGCGGGCACATCGAGTTTTTCCGCGGCCGGAAGCACGGTTTTGGCCCCGTGCGCCACCTGCACGAGCTGGTGAATGCCCGCACCGTGCGAAAGCGGCGCCACGACGATGGAGGCGTCGCCGGTTCCGGTGCCGGGCATCAGATCGCAGAGATGGTTGGTGATGACGAAAGCCATCTGGCCGTGAGTCAGCACCGCTGCCTTGGGGCGACCGGTGGTGCCCGACGTGAAGAAGAACCAGCAGGGGTCGTCTCGGTTCACGGCTTCGCTTTTGACCGTCTGGCCCAGATGACGGGCCACGATGGCGTCGTAATCCTCACCGAACTCGGCCGGGCCGATGGCAATGGTGAAATCGAGAGCGGTTGCCTCACGGCTGGCTTTGGCATGACCCTGAAAAGCGCTGGCGCAGATCATGCCGCGCGCGCCGCTGGCCTTGGCCAGGTAAGCCACTTCATCGGATGACTGCCGGTAATTGGTCGGCACCCACACCGCACCCACGCGGAAGCAGGCGAACATGGATTCGAACATCTGGTTGTTGTTGGAAGACTGCACCAGAATGCGGTCACCCTTCTTGACGCCGAATTCATTCACCAGCGCATGGGCCATGGCGTTAACGCGGGCATCCATCCGAGCCCAGGTCCATGTGTTTTCGCCCCAGACGAAACCGATATTGTCAGGGTTGCGGCGTGCCGCCTGGGTCAGGAAATGCGAGAGATTCATCACCCGCGTGGTGGAGGGCGCGACCCCGCCCGCGGGATGCTGCACGGCACTTTGCATCGTCATTTCACGCGCTCCATGATCGAGACGTAATTGGCAACCGCAGTACCCCCCATGTTGAATACGCCGGCCAGTGAGGCATTGGGTATCTGCATGTCGCCCGCCTCGCCCATCAATTGCATGGCGGCCATGACGTGCATGGAAACGCCGGTCGCTCCGACGGGGTGACCTTTCGATTTCAGGCCTCCCGAGGGATTGATCGGCAGGCGGCCGGTCTTCAGCGCCGTGCCCTCCTGCACCACCCGATGGCCTTCACCGGGCTTCGCCAGCCCCATGGCCTCATATTCAATGAGCTCGGCGATGGTGAAGCAGTCATGGGTTTCAACGAAAGAGAGATCGTCGAGGGTAGCGCCCGCAAGCTCCAGCGAACCCGCCCAGGCGCGGCGTGCGCCTTCGAACGCCAGCGGGTCGCGACGGCTGAGCGCCAGAATGTCGTTGACGTGTTTGCGCCCCCTGAAGCCGATGGCGCGGTTGAGCGTCGCGGCGGTTTCCTCATCGGCCAGAATGATGGCGGCGGCGCCGTCGGAGATCAGCGAGCAGTCGGTACGGCGCAGGGGGCCGGCGACGTAAGGGTTTTTCTCCGATACGGTATTGCAGAATTCGAAACCGAAATCCTTGCGCATATGGGCATAGGGATTGACCGCGCCATTGGCGTGGTTCTTGGCGGCAATCATCGCCAGCTCTTCGGAGCGATCGCCATAACGCTGGAAATAGGCCTGAGCGATGCGCCCGAACTGACCGGCAAAGCCGCCGCTAATATCGGCCTCTTCGGCGCGGTAGCAGGCGGAGAGCAGAATTTCGCCAACTTCCGCTGTCGGCAACGCCGTCATTTTTTCGGCGCCGACGACAAGCGCGATACGCCCGCGCCCGGCCTCGATGAAATCCATGGCGCTGTAAAGGGCGGCCGATCCCGTCGAGCAGGCATTCTCGAAGCGCACAGCCGGCGTATAGGCAAGCCGCTCATCGCCCATGGCCACCAAAGCGCCCTGAAAATCCTGCTTTGAGAACCCGTTATTCATCACACCGACGAAAATGCCGTCGATATCGCCGACGTCGATGCCGGCATGGTCTATGGCGGGTGCTACGACCGAAGCCATCAGTTGTTCGGTATTTTCAAGGGCCGATTTGCCGAAAGGCGAATGCGCCCAGCCGACGATCTGCGCTTTGCTCATTTGCTCGTTCTCCTTGTTTGCCGTTTCGTGTCGCCTTCACCGCGCGTGCGGGCGCGGCTGGCCATCATTTCTGCGATGCGCGTTTCGATGCGGGTCACTTCCTCGCGCAGCAGGGCGGCCAATTCCGGCTGGCGCTCCGGTCGCATGCGGCTATCGACAGCGGCGATGCTCAGTGCACCGGCGACCGCGCCATCCGGTGTGCGAATGGCGACGCCGATACCCCAGGAATTGGAAAGGATGAGACCGGGATTGAGCGAATAGCCATTCGCCCGGGTCAACTCGACATCACGGCGCAGCCCATCAAGCGTAATGCCCGGATAGTTCGCGGCGATGAGACCGCTATTGGCGGCAATGACGCTTTCCACCTCGGCATCCGGCAGCGCCGCCAGCATGGCGAGCGACCCTGCGCCGATACCTAACGGGTGCTCGAACCCGGCCTGAAGCGCGTGGGTGCGCACCGGCCAGGTGCCTTCTTCACGATAAAGGCACAGCGCAAACGTATCGCGGCGCACGGAAAGGAAGCTCGAATCCTCGGTGCGGCGGGAAATGCGCGTCAACCCGTCCTGGGCCATCTGCAGCAAGCCAAAACGGCGCGACGACAGGCTGCCCAGCACATAGGCTTCCTCGCCGAGATAATATCGCCGTGTTTCCTCGTCCTGTTCCACGAGGCCCGCGCGGATCAGCGCCAGCAGCAGACGGCGGGCCGTGGGCTTGTTCAGCCCGCTTTCGGTGACGATCACGGACAGCGATACGCCGCGTTCGGCGTGCCGCCCCACCATGGACAGCAACGCCAGCGCTCGGTCTACCGCACGCGCGCCCGTCAGATCATTTTCTATCGGAACTGCCGTGGCCATATCAGGAAAACGCCCCCACCGCACAACTTTGCCCGCCATCGACCGGCAGGCAGATGCCCGTAATGAATTTCGCTTCATCGGATGCCAGAAAGACGGCGGCGCGGGCGATATCGAAGGCATCGCCCATACGGCCCACGGGCACCGCGGCATTGCGCGCCGCGACCATATCCTCGACGGAGGCGTATTGGTTGCTGATCTGCTTGTAGATCAGTGGCGTGTCGATCATGCCCGGCAGAATGCAATTGGCGCGAATACCCTGTCGGGCATATTGCATGGCCAGTGCCACGGTCGCCTGATTGACGGCGGCCTTCATGGCGTAATAGGCAAAATAGGGATAGCCGGTCCAGCGGATCGAGGCGAGCGAGGAAATATTGACGATGGCCCCGCCGCCCTGCGCCAGCATCACCGGCAGCACCGCCTTGGCGGTGCGATAGACGGAGCCGATATTGAGATCGACCGAGGCGCGAAAGCGTTCCTCGTCCAGCTCGACCGGCCCGCCCATATGCGTCACGCCGACATTGTTGTGCAGGATATCGACGCCGCCAAAGGCCTCGCAGGTGCGGGCAACGGTGTCCGACACGGACTGCAGCTCGGTGACATCGGCCGCGACAGCAATTGCCTCGAACCCTTCGCCGCGAATGATCTCTGCCGTCTCTTCAGCGGCGTCAGCGGAAAGGTCGATACAGGCGACACGCGCGCCTTCGCGGGCAAACTGCACGGCTGCAGCCTTGCCATTGCCAAAACCCGGACCTGATGATCCTGCGCCAAACACGAGCGCGCGTTTTCCCGTCAGGCGACCTGTCAAAACAGTCTCCATTCCAATCGTCAGACATAATCGGGTTGGCCCCACCGGAGGTGGGGCCAGTTATTCAGCGGACCGATCAGGTCAGGCTGGCGCCAACGGCCTTCTCGAGAATGGCCCAGGCTTCGTCGCCATATTTGCCCTTCCACTCGGAATAGAAGCCCGCTTCCTTCAGCGCGGCGCGGAAGAGTGTCGCATCCGTGTCGTTGAAGGTCATGCCCTTGGCGATCAGGTCTTCCTTAACCGAGGCATTCAGCTTCGCCACATCGGCGCGCTCATCCTTGCCGGACTGGTTGAGGTTCTTTGCAACAATGGCGCGCAGGTCATCCGGCAGGCGTTCCCAGGCGCGCTTGTTGGCGAGGAACCAGAAGCCGTCCCACATGTGGTTGGTGACAGAGCAGAATTTCTGCACTTCGAACAGCTTGGCGGTGGAAATGATGGCCAGCGGATTTTCCTGGCCGTCGACGACGCCGGTCTGCAGCGCGGTATAGACCTCGGCGAAATTGATCGAGGCCGGCGCCGACTTGAAGGCCTTGAACATCGAGGTCCAGAGCGGGCTTACCGGTACGCGGATCTTGAAGCTTTCAAGATCGGCCGGCGTGGCTATCGGCTTTGACGCGCTGGTGATCTGGCGGAAACCGTTATCCCAGATCGTATCCATGGCAACGAGGTTCTGCTTGGCAATTTCGCCACGCACATATTTGCCGAGATCGCCATCCATGGCCGCCCAGACGGAATCGTAGTTGGGGAAGGCGAAACCGATGCCGCTGATGGACGCATTCGGCACCAGCGTCGACAGGATCAGCGGTGAGAGCGTGAAGAATTCAACGCCGCCGGAACGCACCTGGCTCAACACGTCGGTATCGGCACCCAGCTGGCTGCTGGGGAAGATACTGATATTCACCTGCCCGTCGGTCTCCTTGGCGATGCGCTCGGCGGCCTCCTTGGCGCGAATGTTCATCGGGTGTGCGGCAGGCAGGTTGTTGGCATATTTGTAATTGTACTGGGCAGCGCGGGCGCGCGACACGAAGGCGGTGGCCAGAACGGCGGAACCGGCGCCGGCGAGCATGGTACGTCTGTTGATATTCATTGCTTTCTCCTCCCAAAATAAAGCAGTGTCGTTCCTCGGCATGGCGGGCGGCCCGCCACGGTCCTAGAGCAGAATGGTCGAAAAACCGGGAATTGCGGCAATCAGCAGCAGGCCGATGACCATGGCCGCGAGATAAGGCCAGATGGCGCCCATGGCTTCATCGGGCGAGACATTGCCGATCTTGCAGGCGATATAAAAGCCGATGCCGATGGGCGGCGCCATCAGGCCGATATTCATGGCGACCACCACGACCATCGAATAATGGATGTCGTTGATGCCCAGCGTGCGGGCAATCGGGAACATGATCGGCGCGAGCAGAACGATTGCCGGCAAACCTTCCAGTACGCAGCCGAGGATCATGAAAATCAGGATTGACACGACCATATAGGTCATCCAGCCGCCCGGCAGATCGGTAATCATGGCAGTCAGCTGGAAGGCGAAACCGCTCTGCGTCAGCCCCCAGGCCATGGCCGAGGCGCAGCCGAGGATCAGCAGAATGGCGCCGGAAAGGGCTGCCGTCTCCACCAGCATGGAATAGAGCTTTTTAAGGCTGATGCCGCCATAAAGCACCGCACCGATAATCATCGCATAGAGCACGGCGATGGTGGAAACCTCGGTTGCCGTCGCCACGCCGCCGCCGACAAGGCTGCGGATGAGGAAGGGCAGAACCAGCGCCGGGGCGGCAATCAGCGCTGCCTTGCCCACCAGCGGCCACGGGGTGCGTTTTGCGCCTTCCATGTTTTCATGCCGCGCCTTCCAGCGGGCCAGAACGGCCAGCACCAGAAGCAGCACCATGGCAATCATGAAACCGGAGGTGAAGAGGCCGGCAATCGATACGCCCGCCGCTGAACCCAGAACGATCAGCACGATGGAGGGCGGAACCGTATCGGCCATGGCCGCACCGGTGGCCAGAAGCGCGATCATTTCCTTGGGCTTGTGGCCACGGCGCTTCATTTCCGGAAACAGCGCCGGCGCAACGGTTGCCATATCCGAAACCTTGGAGCCGGAAATGCCCGAGACCAGAAACAGCGAACCGAGCAGCACATAGGACATGCCGGCGCGGATATGGCCGAACATCGAGGACAGAAGCTCGACAATCGCCTTGCCCATGCCGGTGGCATCGAGCACGCAGCCCAGCAGCACGAACACTGGCACCGACAACAGAATGATGCCCGACATGCCCTCATCCATGCGCCCGATCATCACGATGGTCGGGACCCAGGTGGTGAAGGTCAGGTAGGCGAGGGTTCCAAGGCCGAAACAGAAGGCGATCGGCACGCCCAGCACCAGAAACACCGCCACGAACAGGCCGAGGAAGATCGCCAGATTAAGATTGCCGAGGGATTCCAGCATCGGGGATGCCAGATAGAGCAGGCCGGAGGCGACCGCGACGGTCAAAAAGGCCGCGATGATATCGCGCAGCTTTTCCCTGCGGAAGAGATTGTTGAGAACCAGGAGCAGCATAAGACAGGCGCCGACCGGCAGCGCCGCAGCGCGGAAGGACATCGGAATATTCAAGGCCGCCGATGTGACCACCCATTCTTCGATGGCGTATTCCATGGCGGGCTTGATAATCGCTGCGAGAAATGTCGCCACCAGCACCAGGGCCAGCGAATTGATGTAGCCCAGAATACGTTGCGGAAACATGTTGAGAAACAGCGTCAGGCGCAGGTGTTCGCTGCGATCGATGGCAATTGCCGCACCCAGCATGGCAAACCACAGGAAGCATAACGACGCCGTTTCATCGATCCAGACGATCGGCAGATGCAGGGCATAACGGGATGTCACGCCCAGCAGAAGCAGGCCGATCATCGCTGCCAGCAGCACGGCCGCCACGGCCTCGATGGGGCGCATGAACCACGAGCCGGTCACCGGCCCGGTGTGCAACAACTCGCCATCGAGCACAAATACGTCGTCATTCGCGTTTGCGGTCATGGTCATCGGGGCCTCCTCTCCCACAGAACAACCTTCGCAATGAAGATGGCCAGCAAAACAGCATGTCCATGCCACGGCCGCGACATCAGGATTCCGTTGTTGCCAGACTGGCCAGACCCCTCCAAAAGTCCTGATGTATCGGTATATTGCCTCCACAATATGGACCGTTACAAAACCATGTATTCGGGATACACAGGAAAATTGGTGAAATCAACAGTAAATAGGCGGATTTGTGTAGTTTATTTGCGTATCTATAAGGTCCATATAGTGGATCATACTTAATTCTGATCTATATTCACGGGTAATGGTGATGCGACGGAATGCCATGCAAATGCCTGCCAATGCTGATCGTGTCGGGTCTTCTGGCTGGCAGGATGCGAAACAGGGTTGGGGGCCACAAAATCAATCCCGCTCCCTGCCTGCTTGACCAATTCCATCTTCGGGATTGCCATAGGTCCCAAAACGGTGATGATGCGCCATCATTCCAGTTCGGATAAAAAGCTGCCGTGACCGCTGACCCCTTACATATCCTCAAGACCGTCTACGGTTACGATGCGTTTCGCGGGCGGCAGGCCGAGATCATCCGGCATGTGGTGGCGGGCAACAATGCTTTCGTGCTGATGCCGACGGGCGGTGGAAAGTCGCTATGTTATCAGATCCCAGCGCTTGCCCGTAAAGGCATGGGGCTGATCGTCTCACCGCTTATCGCGCTGATGGTCGATCAGGTCGCCGCCCTGCGTCAGGCCGGTGTGCGGGCCGAAGCTCTCAATTCCGATCTTTCTTCGGAAGAGCGGCGTGCGCTCTGGCGCGATATGCGGGCCGGCAAGGTCGATATTCTCTATGCTGCGCCGGAAACCCTTCTCAAGCCGGATGTTCTGGATGCGCTCCAGCCTATTCCACTGTCACTGATCGCAATCGATGAAGCCCATTGCCTGTCTCAATGGGGGCATGATTTCCGCCCACCTTATCGCCAGCTCGACACGCTGATCGAGCGTTTTCCCGATACGCCGCGCATGGCGCTGACGGCGACGGCCGATGAGCCCACCCGCACCGAAATTCTCGGTCATCTGGAAATTGACGAAGACGACGCCTTCATCGCCGGGTTCGACCGACCCAATATCCGCTATGCGATCATGGAAAAGGATAATCCGCGCGCGCAGCTGAAGCGTTTTCTGAAAGACCGCGATGGTGAAAGCGGCATTGTCTATTGCCTCTCCAAACGCAAGGTGGACGAAACGGCCGCGTGGCTGCGGGAAGAAGGCCGCGATGCGCTGCCCTATCACGCCGGCATGGACAAGGCCGCCCGCGAAGAGAACCAGACCCGTTTCCAGCACGGCGAGGCGGTCATTATTGTCGCGACCGTCGCTTTTGGCATGGGCATAGACAAGCCGGATGTGCGCTTCGTGGTTCATATCGATCTTCCCGGCAGCATCGAGGCTTATTATCAGGAAACGGGCCGCGCCGGCCGCGATGGCCTGCCGTCAGACGTGCTCATGCTTTACGGCTACGAAGATATTGCCCTGCGTAACCGTTTCATCGAAGAGTCTGATGCCGCCGACCAGCGCAAATATATGGAGCGCCAGAAGCTCGATGCGTTGCTCGGTCTCGCGGAAACCGCGAGCTGCCGCAGGCAGGTTCTGCTGTCCTATTTCGGCGACCGGTGTGAACCCTGCGGCAATTGCGATACCTGCGCCGAGCCGCCCGACCTGTTTGACGGGGCCATCGCCGCGCAGAAGCTTCTGTCCTGCATCTACCGCACGGGTGAACGTTTTGGCCAGGCCTATGTCATCCGCGTATTGCTGGGTGTCGAGGATGAGCGGATTTCCCGCTTCGGACATGATCGCATCACCACCTATGGAATAGGCAAGGAGCATGACAATCGCACCTGGCGCGCCATTCTGCGTCAACTGGTTGCGTTGCGCATGATTGAAGTGGATTTGTCCGGGCATGGAGGCCTGTCCATTTCCGATGAGGGACGGCGGTTTCTGCGGGAAAAACCGGCGTTGATGCTGAGGATACCATCTGCTCCGCGCTCTGCACGGCAACAGACGCCTCGCAACACGGCATCGACGGCTCTACCGGAATCCGATCGTAGCCTTTTTGAAGCATTGCGTGCGAAGCGCATGGAAATTGCCCGCGCGCAGAACGTTCCGCCCTATGTGATTTTCCACGACAGGACACTGATTGAACTTGCCACGGCAAAACCGGTTTCGGCGAAGGAAATGGCCGAGATTGCCGGCGTCGGAGACACCAAGCTCGAGCGCTATGGGCCTGCCTTTCTGGCGGCGATCATGCAGCATACCGCCGGTGAGTGACCGGCAGGCAGCCAAATGAAGAGCCGGGTAATGAAAAACCAGCGTAGTCCGGCGGAGGCTCAGCCGGTCGTGTCCTTGAACAGAACATTCTGGTCGATGAGGTAGCGCGAAAACAGCGGCAGGCTCGCCCCGCCGATTGCGCGTGCCTGGCTGCCAACCGCGCCTTCGACGATTTCCGGCAGCGTGACGCCCTGCAGATCGTGGTGTTTAAGGGCAAGGCGGGTGGCGGCGACGATCCTCGTTCTGACCCAGTCGGGAAAACCGCCATCGATGATGACACTCGAAAAATCGATGATTGAGGCGGCGGCAATAACGGCCTGCGCCAGCGCTGCGGCGGTTTTTCTGATCCAGCTTTCCAGCGGCTCGCCGAAATCGATCCACTCGTCTGGAGAAAACCACAGGGGGCGCGGATCGATGCCCCTTTCGCGCAGCATGTTTTCCAGAACGAAGATCGACGCGATTTTCAGAAGCTGGACGGTATTGCCGTCCTGCCCCTGCACCGGCAGGGGGCCGATTGCACCGGCCGTTCCCGTCTTTCCGGAAAAGAGCGCGGAATTTAGAACGACGCCGCCGCCGATGAAGGAACCGATGAAGATATAGAGAAAATCCGGATAATGCTGACCTGCGCCGAAAACCAGTTCGGCACCGCAGGCGCTGGTCGCATCGTTCTGGAGAAAAACCGGATAGCTGACGCTTTCGGCAATTTCCGACCGGATGTCGACGCCCCGCCACCGCTCCATTTCAATCTGCGGGGCACCCACTTCCTGCGCCCAGTTCCACAATTCAAAGGGGGCGGCGATGCCGACGCCGGCAATTTTCTCTCGCTCGGCCGGGGAGAGCTTCGATTCGAGCTCCGTTATGCCGTCGATCACGAACGGCAATATCCATTCCGGCAGCGGATAAGGGTAAGTTCTGCGCAGCTTGAGCCTGATCCGGCCGACAAAATCCATCAGCACGAGATCGACGCTGCGCCGACCGATCTTTACGCCGAAAGAAAAGACAGCATCGGGATTGAGGCGCATCGGCGTCGATGGCTGCCCGACTTTGCCGCGCAGTCTTTCGCCGCGAATGAGAAGCCCGTCCTTTTCAAGCGAGCGCATGATAACAGAGACAGTCTGCGCCGAAAGGCCGCAAAGTCTTGATATCTCGGCTTTTGACAGTCCGCCGTGACGGCGAACGAGGGACAGCACGAGCCGCTCATTATAAGCGCGCACCCCGATCTGGTTGGCGCCGCCGCTTATATCCAATGTGGTGGGCGGCGCTGGTGGCGCCGTCTCGACAGATTGTCTCATAATGTCATCCTCCCGCCCGCCCTATCCGCCGTGACCGATACAGCAGGCTTTATGGCAATCTTGCTATCGCAACGTTAAACGACGCGGCGATATTCCTCCCTGCCGCATATTAGAATGCCATACGGAATTAATAATTCAATCGGATTTATTTATTGACAGCCGTTTCCTTTGGTGGTTCCATCTGGTCAACGGTCGTCGATCTCGGAGGAGACGGGATCGTCGGGTAACCGTCACGGTGCTCAAATATCCATTGGGAGGATCTCATGAAGACCACTGTTTCCGCTCTTCTGGGCGCGCTTGCGCTTGGCGTTTCTTTCGCTTCCGTCGCGTCCGCGGCCGATACCTCGGTTTGCCTCATTACCAAGACCGACACCAATCCCTTCTTCGTCAAGATGAAGGAAGGCGCGACCGCCAAGGCGAAAGAACTCGGCGTGACGCTGAAATCCTATGCCGGCAAGATCGACGGCGATTCCGAAAGCCAGGTAGCCGCTATCGAAACCTGCATCGCCGATGGCGCCAAGGGTATCCTGATCACCGCATCGGACACCAAGGGCATCGTTCCGGCCGTGCAGAAGGCGCGTGATGCCGGTCTTCTGGTAATCGCTCTCGACACGCCTCTGGAGCCCGTCGACGCCGCTGATTCCACTTTTGCCACCGACAATCTTCTGGCCGGTGAACTGATCGGCAAATGGGCTGCCGGCAGCCTCGGCGACAAGGCCAAGGATGCTAAAATCGCCTTCCTCAACCTCACCCCCTCCCAGCCGACGGTGGATGTGCTGCGTAACCAGGGCTTCATGAAGGGCTTTGGCATCGACGTGAAGGACATCAACAAGATCGGCGACGAGAACGATCCGCGCATTGTTGGTCACGATGTTACCAATGGTAACGAAGAAGGCGGTCGTGCGGCGATGGAAAATCTGCTGCAGAAGGATCCGACCATCAACGTCGTCCACACCATCAACGAACCTGCAGCTGCCGGCGCTTATGAAGCGCTGAAGGCGGTCGGTCGCGAAAAGGATGTTCTGATCGTGTCCGTCGACGGCGGTTGCCCAGGCGTCAAGAACGTGGCGGAAGGCGTGATCGGTGCGACCTCGCAGCAATATCCGTTGCTGATGGCAGCACTCGGCGTCGAAGCCGTCAAGAAGTTTGCCGACACGGGTGAAAAGCCGAAGCCGACCGAAGGCAAGAACTTTGTCGACACCGGCGTGACGCTGGTGACCGACAAGCCGGTCAAGGGCCTCGACTCGATCGACACGAAGGAAGGTCTCAACAAGTGCTGGGGCTGATGCCTCACCGTTGAAACCCGCGGGGGCATTCGTGCCCCCGCCCTTGGACCAGAATGATTTCAGGCACGATCCGGGGGATCGGACAAAGGAACAAACGAGCGCGTCACGCGTCCTGCGGGGATGGCATGGGCGGCTTCACAACACTTTGAAATCTACGCATCATTCTCCTTGGAGATAGACCCGGTATCAGGGCTGATGCGATGGAGCGATCGGGAGGAAAATCCATGAGCGATCAGCCGGTGCGGGCTCAGCCGCATAATGAATTTGAAAAGGTGCTTTCGGGAAGTTCGACACAGGTCGCCGCTTTCGATACGCATGACAAGAGTGCGCTGGAAAAATTCCAGCACTTTCTCCATTCCAGCCCCGCGGCCGTGCCGCTTATCGTTCTGGTGCTGTCGCTGATCATTTTCGGCCTGCTCCTCGGCGGCAAATTCTTCTCGGCCTTCACGCTGACCCTCATCCTGCAGCAGGTCGCCATCGTCGGTATCGTTGGCGCGGCGCAGTCGCTGGTCATCCTGACGGCGGGTATCGATCTCTCGGTCGGTGCGATCATGGTTCTCTCTTCCGTCATCATGGGGCAGTTCACCTTCCGTTACGGCTTGCCGGCGGAACTCTCCATTCTCTGTGGCCTTGCCGTCGGTGCATTTTGCGGCTTCATCAACGGTATTCTGGTCTCGCGCATGCGCCTGCCGCCCTTCATCGTCACGCTCGGCATGTGGCAGATCGTACTGGCGACCAACTTCCTCTATTCCGCAAACGAGACGATCCGAGCCCAGGATATCGCCCAGCAGGCGCCGATCCTGCAATTCTTCGGCGCCAATATCCGTGTCGGCAGTGCGGTCTTCACCTATGGCGTGATTGCCATGGTCCTGCTCGTCGCGCTGCTCTGGTATGTGCTGAACCGCACCGCCTGGGGCCGCCATCTTTATGCTGTCGGTGACGATCCGGATGCCGCCGAACTTGCCGGCGTCAATGTCAAGCGCATGCTGACGACCGTCTACACCCTGTCCGGCCTCATCTGCGCCTTCGCCGGCTGGGCGCTCATCGGCCGCATCGGCTCGGTTTCGCCGACCGCCGGTCAATTCGCCAATATCGAATCCATCACTGCGGTGGTTATCGGCGGCCTGTCGCTGTTCGGCGGGCGCGGCTCCATCATGGGCATGATCTTCGGTGCCCTGATCGTCGGTGTCTTTTCGCTCGGCCTCAGGCTCATCGGAACCGACCCGCAATGGACCTATCTGTTGATCGGCGTCCTCATCATCATGGCTGTCGCAATCGACCAGTGGATCAGAAAGGTAGCAGGCTGATGGCAAAAGAACCCATTCTCACAGCACGCAATCTCGTCAAGCGCTACGGTCGCGTGACTGCCCTCGACCATGCCGATTTTGACCTCTATCCGGGCGAAATCCTGGCTGTCATCGGTGATAACGGCGCCGGAAAATCCTCGCTCATCAAGGCGATTTCCGGTGCTGTAACACCCGATGAAGGGGAGATCCGGCTGGAAGGCCAGCCCGTGCAGTTCCGCTCGCCGATCGAGGCGCGCAAGGCGGGTATCGAGACGGTCTACCAGAACCTCGCCCTCTCGCCGGCGCTTTCCATAGCCGACAATATGTTCCTCGGCCGTGAAATCCGCAAACCCGGCATTCAGGGCAGCCTGTTCCGGGCGCTGGACCGCCCGGCCATGGAAAAATTCGCTCGCGAGAAGCTGTCGGAACTCGGCCTGATGACGATCCAGAACATCAATCAGGCGGTGGAAACCCTCTCCGGTGGCCAGCGCCAGGGTGTGGCCGTGGCGCGTGCGGCGGCATTCGGTTCCAAGGTCGTCATCCTCGACGAGCCGACGGCAGCACTCGGCGTTAAGGAAAGCCGGCGTGTTCTGGAGCTTATTCTCGATGTACGGTCCCGTGGCCTGCCGATCGTCCTGATCTCGCATAACATGCCGCATGTCTTCGAGGTTGCGGATCGCATCCATATTCACCGGCTGGGCAAGCGCCTGTGCGTCATCAATCCGAAGGACTATTCGATGTCGGATGCCGTCGCCTTCATGACCGGTGCCAAGGAAGCGCCGAAGGAAACGCTTGCCGCATGACGCTGAAGCTTGAAACGATCGTCGAGGATGTTCTTCGGCGGGCAGAAGGTAGATCCCGTTTTATCGTTGCCATAGCCGGTCCCCCTGGGGCCGGCAAATCCACGCTGGCGGACGCCCTTTGTGATGCTTTGCTCACGCGCGGCGAGACGGCCGCCGTTCTGCCGATGGACGGCTTCCATATGGATAACGGTATTCTTGAGGAGCGGGGGCTGCTGTCGCGAAAGGGCGCGCCCGAAACTTTCGATGTGCGCGGCTTCCTCGATATAGTGTCGGCCGTTCGTAAAGGCGGCCAGGAAGTCCTTGTCCCGGTTTTCGACCGTTCCCGCGAAATCGCCATTGCGTCCGCCCGCGCTATCGTACCGGAAACACGTTTCGTCCTTGCCGAAGGCAACTACCTGCTGCTGAACGAAGCGCCGTGGACGACGCTTTCCAGGAGCTTCGACCTCACCATCCTTGTGGGTCCCTCCGTCGCGGTGCTGGAAGAGAGGCTGCGCAACAGATGGTTGGGCTATGGTCTCGATGCCGCTCAAATCCACGCCAAACTATTCGAGAACGATCTTCCCAACGGAAAAAGGGTGATCGAAAACGCCCGTCCCGCCGATATTCGCATCGATATCTGGGAATAGATTAACGCTTTTCCGTTCTTCAGCCGCAAAGCGCATTTGCCGTTAAGCCTTTGTTGACCATGTGTTGAATCTTTTTGATCCACAGGGTGGGGCTTTTGTGTGTCTATTCATTGACGCGAAAATTTCCTCATATACTATATGTGGTGTTCGAGGTTCTTCCGATTCGCAAGGATTGGGAGCTAAGACGGGAATTCGGTGCGTAACGCCATCCTGGCGGAGCAAGGCCGAAACTGCCCCCGCAACTGTAAGCGGTGAGCATCGTTCCGATTTGGGTCACTGGGGCTGAAAGCTCCGGGAAGGCCGGGATAGATGTTGTGACCCGCAAGTCAGGAGACCTGCCTTGAGCGCAAACGTCCACGGGCGGGGTGTCCGGAGGAAGGTGTATGACGCAAATGATTTGCGTTCGCCCTTTTCTGCCCCCTCCAGAACAAGCTTCGGGGTGAAGTCATGCCAGTGCATTCTTTTGAGTTGCTACGCTCGTCGGCGTAGAGAGTGATTTTCCGCGGCTTGAAGATCGCCAGGAAAAGGAAACCCGGTTTCCGCCTGGAATGCGACGAACTCTCCAAGCTGCACGTTTTGCCTGAATGACAGATCCATCGCCACCCGATTGCGAGTGCAATCGGCAATGTTGAGCCGTGTCCTAAATCGGCTTCGAAAGGGAAATTATGACCGTCACCGTTTACAGCAAACCCGCCTGCGTCCAATGCACCGCCACGTACCGCGCCCTCGACCGCATCGGCGTTCCCTATGAGATTGTCGATATTTCCGAGGATGCTGACGCGCTCGATCACGTCCGTGGCCTTGGTTATATGCAGGTTCCCGTGGTCGTCGCCGGCGAACGCCATTGGGCGGGTTTCCGGCCTGACATGATTGGCTCGATCAGCTGAGGCGGTGGGGCGATGGGCCTGATCGTCTATTATTCCAGCCGCTCTGAAAACACCCATCGTTTCCTTCTGAAACTGGGACGGCGTTTGTTTCGCCTGCCGCTCGGCGCTGAGGATGACGTGCCTCAGGTGTCGGAGCCCTATGTGCTCGTTACCCCCACCTATGGGGGCGGCGGCACAAAAGGGGCCGTGCCGAAACCGGTTATCCGGTTCTTGAACGAGCCCTCCAACAGAAATCTCATTCGCGGCGTCATCGCGGCGGGCAACACGAATTTTGGCGCAGCTTTCGCATCCGCCGGAGATATCGTCTCGCGCAAGTGCGCAGTGCCGTTTCTCTATCGCTTCGAGCTTCTCGGCACGGAGGAAGATGTCGCCAACGTCAAACATGGATTGGAACGATTTTGGACACGCTGACCTCGAGCGCGCTGCGCAAGGACGCCAAACAGCCGGTAGCAGCAAGCCAGAAACCGCTCGATGCGGCTCTGGACTACCACGCACTGAACGCGATGCTGAACCTTTATGACGAGAACGGGAAGATCCAGCTCGACAAGGATCGCCTCGCCGCCCGGCAATATTTCCTCCAGCACGTCAACCAGAATACGGTGTTTTTCCATAACCTAAGGGAAAAACTCGATTATCTGGTGACGGAGGGATATTATGAGCAGGAGGTGCTGGATCAGTACTCCTTCAATTTCGTCCGCGACCTCTATGACGAGGCTTATGCCCGGAAATTCCGCTTCCCGACCTTTCTGGGCGCCTTCAAATATTACACCTCCTACACGCTGAAGACCTTCGACGGAAAACGTTATCTCGAGCGTTATGAGGATCGCGTCTGCATGGTGGCGCTGGCTCTCGCGCGTGGTGATGAGCAGCTTGCCCGCAATCTGGTCGATGAAATCATTTCCGGCCGCTTCCAGCCGGCAACACCGACATTTCTCAATGCCGGCAAGAAGAGCCGCGGCGAGCTGGTCTCGTGTTTTCTGCTGCGCGTGGAAGACAATATGGAAAGCATCGGCCGCTCCATCAATTCGGCGCTGCAGCTTTCCAAGCGCGGCGGCGGCGTGGCGCTCTCCTTGACCAATATTCGCGAGGCTGGCGCGCCGATCAAGCAGATCGAAAACCAGTCTTCCGGCGTCATTCCTGTCATGAAACTGCTGGAAGATTCGTTTTCCTACGCCAACCAACTGGGTGCACGCCAGGGTGCCGGCGCGGTCTATCTACATGCTCACCACCCTGACATCATGCGCTTCCTCGATACCAAGCGTGAAAATGCCGACGAAAAGATCCGTATCAAGACCCTGTCGCTCGGCGTGGTGATCCCGGACATCACCTTCGAACTCGCCCGCAATAACGAGGATATGTACCTGTTCTCGCCCTATGATGTGGAGCGGGTCTATGGTGTGCCGTTTACCGAGATTTCGGTCAGCGAAAAATACCACGAAATGGTCGCCGACAGCCGCATCCGCAAGAAGAAGATCAAGGCGCGCGAATTCTTCCAGATCATCGCCGAAATCCAGTTCGAGAGCGGTTATCCCTACATCATGTTCGAGGATACGGTGAACCGCGCCAATCCGGTCGCCGGCCGCATCAGCATGAGCAATCTGTGCTCGGAAATCCTGCAGGTCAGCGAGGCGAGCGAATTCAACGCAGATTTGTCCTATAGCCATATGGGCAAGGATATTTCCTGCAATCTCGGTTCGCTCAACATCGCCTCGGCGATGGATTCGGCCGATTTCGGCAAGACCATCGAGACCTCCATCCGGGCGCTGACCGCGGTGTCGGACATGAGCCATATTTCCTCCGTTCCCTCGGTGGAAAAGGGCAATGATGCCAGCCACGCCATCGGGCTTGGCCAGATGAACCTGCACGGTTATCTGGCACGCGAGCGCATCTTCTACGGTTCCGAAGAAGGTATCGATTTCACCAATATCTATTTCTATACCGTGACCTATCACGCCATCCGCGCCAGCAACCGGCTCGCGGTGGAACGGGGCCAGAGCTTCAAGGGCTTTGAGAATTCCAAATATGCTTCCGGCGAATATTTCGACAAATATACCGACCGGGAATGGTTGCCTGCGACGGAAAAGGTCCGCGACCTGTTCGAAAAAGCCGGTATTGTCATTCCAACACAGGAAGACTGGACGGCGTTGAAGCAGGAGGTCATGGCATCGGGTCTCTATAACCAGAACCTTCAGGCCGTGCCGCCGACGGGTTCGATCTCCTATATCAACCACTCCACCTCTTCCATTCATCCGATCGTTTCGAAGATCGAAATTCGTAAAGAGGGCAAGATCGGCCGCGTTTATTACCCGGCTTCCTATCTCTCGAACGACAATCTCGAATATTATCAGGATGCCTACGAGATCGGGCCGGAAAAGATCATCGACACCTATGCGGCGGCCACCCAGCATGTCGATCAAGGCCTGTCGCTGACGCTGTTCTTCCGCGATACGGCGACGACGCGCGATATCAACCGGGCGCAGATTTATGCCTGGAAGAAGGGTATCAAGACCATCTACTACATCCGTTTGCGCCAGATGGCGCTGGAAGGCACGCAGGTTCAGGGCTGCGTTTCCTGCACGCTCTGATTTTGAGGGACAAGAGAATGAACATCGCCGTAAAACCCGTGTCCCGCATTCGCGCGGTCAACTGGAACCGCATCGAGGACGACAAGGATCTCGAAGTCTGGAACCGCCTGACCTCGAATTTCTGGCTGCCCGAAAAGGTGCCGCTCTCCAACGACATTCCCTCCTGGGGAACCCTGAAGCCGGAAGAGCAGAAACTGACGATCCGTGTCTTCACCGGGCTGACATTGCTCGACACCATCCAGAACGGCGTCGGCGCCGTGCGCCTGATGGCGGATTCGGCGACGCCGCATGAGGAGGCGGTACTTTCCAACATCTCCTTCATGGAGGCCGTGCACGCCCGTTCCTATTCATCGATCTTCTCGACGCTCTGCCTCACACCTGATGTTGACGACGCCTATCGCTGGTCGGAGGAAAACGAGTTTCTGCAGCGCAAGTCCGCGCTCATCATGCGGGAATATGACAGCGGCGATCCGCTGAAAAAGAAAATCGCCAGCGTGTTTCTGGAAAGCTTCCTGTTCTATTCCGGCTTCTACTTGCCTATGTTCTGGTCAAGCCGCGCCAAACTCACCAACACGGCGGATTTGATCCGTCTGATCATCCGCGACGAAGCGGTGCATGGCTATTATATCGGCTATAAGTTCCAGCGCGCGCTGGATCGTCTGGACGAGGCAAAGAGACAGGAGATCAAGGATTTCGCCTTCGATCTCTTGCTGGAACTTTACGACAATGAGGCGAAATATACTGAAGACCTCTATGACGGCGTCGGCCTCACGGAAGACGTCAAGCAGTTCCTGCACTACAACGCCAACAAGGCCCTGATGAATCTGGGTTACGAGGCGCTGTTTCCGGCCGAGGCCTGCCGTGTCAATCCGGCGATCCTCTCCGCCCTCTCGCCCAATGCCGACGAGAACCACGACTTTTTCTCCGGCTCCGGTTCGTCCTATGTCATCGGCAAGGCTGTTGCCACCGAGGACGAAGACTGGGATTTCTGAAGCAGGGTATTTCGGCGGGGGCCCGCAAAACTATTGCGGGTTCACCACCTGGCTCGCAAGGCGGAAGGGGCTGGAGACGGTGGCGCCGATCGCATCGAAAACGAAGGCTCCGGCACTGTTGATGTCGCCCCCGCGCCTGCTTGCCTCAAGTTGCGGCACCATGGAGGCCAGCGCCGCATAGCGGTCGTGATTGAGCGGGTCCGAGGCTTCCAGATTGGAAATGTCGACGAATTGCACGCCCTCCTTGAGGGCGGCTTCCTGCACCTGGCGGTCGGTGACATCCAGCGCACCGATACGGGTGATGTCCGCACCGAGGATGGAGGAGGCTTTGAGCGCACGGTCGTCCTTGGAAACGAGCACGGTGAGCGGCGGGTTGAGCCGGCCGACCACTTCGATCTGCTTGCGGAAGACATCGGCGTCGATGTCAGGCGCTGCCAGCACCACCTGCAGCTTGGCAATCACGTCGTTCCTGCCCTGCAAGCGCAACTGTCGTAGTGCCTCCATGACCAGCCAGCCACCCATGCTGTGGCCGAACACCACGACGCTTTTCTTCGGGGTCTGCCGGGTGAGGTCGATCAACATCGATGCCAGCGCATCGCGTGAAAAAGTCGCGGACTCCTTGTCGGCCACATAACCGGCGACAGTGGCCTGCGACGGCCAGGAAAAGACCAGCGGCACGCCGTTCATATTGGCATCTGCCGCCATCTGCGCCGCGCGGAACAGGGCTTCCTGATAGCTGTAATTATAGCCATGTACAAAAAGTGCGATCTGCTTGCCGGAGCGGGCTATGTCGCCAAGATCGGCATTGAAGCGTGTTTTCGTCAGCATATCGGCCCTGGTGACGACGAAATCCCTGTTCGGATCGGGCTTGCTGCTGGCCCATTCGATTTTGCCGCTTTTATGGGTCGGCGGGATGGAAATATCGAAACTGGCGTAGTTCGGCTCCATCGCCCGCTCCGTGGTGAAGCCCTTTTTCGCGTCCTTGTTTTTCTCCCGTGTGCTCGCCACGAAGGCAGTCACGATTTTCGTGTCGCGGGCCCTGGTGTTGACGGCTTCCAGCACATCCGCCCCCGGTCGGCCTGCGCAGGAAGAGAGAAGACCGAGAGTGAGGAAGAGCGAGAGGATCAGGCGCATGAATGGGCTACCAGTGATGAGGACCGGCTCATAAATAACCGGCCACTAAAAAAGTTGCTACTGGAGAATGAATTGCACTGTAGCGGCGGTCTTCGTTGCGGACGGGCATTCCCCACCTTGCTATCCGGCCATGTTCGTTTTAGGCCGTAAAGATGACGAACAAGGTGTCGCTTTTACGGCTGAAACTCACGGACTTCCGCAATTATGCTGCGGCAGCGCTCACGCTTGATGACCGCCATGTGGTGCTGACAGGCGACAATGGTTCCGGCAAGACAAATCTCCTGGAGGCCGTCTCCTTTCTCTCCCCCGGAAGGGGCCTGCGCCGCGCCACCCTGTCTGACGTGACGCGGGTAGGCGCCGAAGCCGCCGGTTTCTCGATCTTCGCCGATGTCGAGGGCATGGATGGCGAAGTCGCCATCGGCACAGGGATCGAAGGCGATGGCGAGGTGGTGTCGCGTCGGCTAAGACTGAACGGGACGCCGGTGAAATCTGTCGATGAGTTGACCGATCATCTGCGGGTTCTGTGGCTGACGCCCGCCATGGACGGCCTCTTTACCGGTTCGTCCTCGGATCGCCGGCGTTTCCTCGATCGGCTGGTGCTGTCGCTCGATCCCACCCATGGCCGGCGGGCAAGCGATTTCGAAAAGGCCATGCGTGGCCGCAACCGCCTGCTGTCGGAAGGCCGTTTCGATCCGGTCTGGCTGGATGGCATCGAAAAACAGATGGCGGAACTCGGCATCTCCATGGCGATTGCCCGTTATGAGATGCTCGGTCTTTTGAGGACCCTGATCGAAGGGCAGGCAGGCGATGCGGCGTTCCCATCGGCAGCGCTGTCGTTGTCCGGTTTCATGGACGACGGACTCAATCGCCCGGCTGTCGATCTGGAAGACGAATATGGCGTGATGCTTCGGGAAGGTCGATATCGGGACGCTGCTGCCGGTCGCACGCTGGACGGGCCGCATCGCGTCGATCTCTTCGTGCGCCATGCGGAAAAGGACATGGAAGCCGAACGTTGTTCAACCGGAGAGCAGAAAGCGTTGCTGGTCGGGCTGGTGCTTGCCCATGCGCAGCTGACCGCCAATATGACCGGTTACGCGCCGGTTCTGCTGCTCGACGAGATCGCCGCCCATCTGGATGAGGGCAGGCGGGCGGCTCTGTTCGATCTCATCCATGCGCTTGGCGGCCAGAGTTTCATGACGGGAACCGATGCGGCAATGTTCTCCGCTCTTGGCGACAGGGCGCAATTTTTCAATGTATCCCACGGGAGCATCACCGCATGACGGCTAAGAGATGGAGGGCGGCATGGACCCGCTGAGCCCGGAAGAAATCGAACGTTACAAGCGCCACATCCTGTTGCCGGAAATCGGCGGCGCCGGCCAGCAGCGGCTGAAGGCGGCGCGTGTTCTGGTCATCGGCGCAGGCGGCCTTGGAGCGCCCGTGCTTCATTATCTCGCCGCAGCCGGTGTCGGCACGCTCGGCATGATCGATGACGATGTGGTTTCGCTGTCCAATCTCCAGCGACAGGTGATCCATGATACCGGCACGATTGGGGAACTGAAAACGGAAAGCGCCCGCAAAACCATTGCCCGGCTTAATCCGCATGTTCGCACGCTTGTTTATGAGGAGCGATTTTCGCAGGTCTGGGCGCATGACCACCTGCCGTCCTTCGATCTCCTGATCGATGGCTCGGATAATTTCGATACGCGTTACGCCGCAGCAGATGCCGCCGAGGCCGCAAAAAGACCGCTCGTGACAGGCGCCGTTGGCCGTTTCGATGGCTCGATTACAGTGCTGAAGCCCTATGAGACCAACGCAGAAGGTACTCTGCTGCCGGGTTACCGCGATCTGTTCCCGGAACCGCCGCCACAGGGTCTCATTCCCAATTGCGCGGAAACGGGTATCGTTGGCGCGCTGACCGGGGTCATCGGCACGCTCATGGCGATGGAGGCGATCAAGGTGATCACCGGCGCCGGCGAGCCCCTCATCGGCCGCCTGCTTCTCTATGATGCCTTGTCAGCGCGGTTTGAAACTGTGCGATACAAGCGCCGGGCAGCGGGAAAGAAAGAATGATCGAGATCGTAGGGATCGGCGAGGATTTCGACCGCTGGCAGGATTTGCTGGCGCTCATCATGGCGTCCTTCGCTTATATGGATGGTGTCATCGACCCGCCCTCTTCGGCCCATCGGCTGACACCCGAAAATCTCGCCGAAAAGGCGAGGGCGGAGATCGCTTTCATGGTGCGGGATGGTGATGAATTGCTGGGCTGCCTGTTTTGCCGGCCCGAACCGCCGGCCTCGCTTTATGTCGGCAAGCTCTGTGTTTCCCCGAAAGCACAGGGAAAGGGCATCGGCAAGCTGCTTCTGCAGCAGGCCGAAGCGCTGGCAAGAGAATTGGCGCTGCCGGCGCTCAGGCTGGAAACGCGCATCGAGCTTCTCTCCAACCACGCGAAATTCGCCGCCTGGGGTTTCGTCAAGACGGCTGAAAATGCCCATGCCGGGTATGATCATACGACCTCGATCGAAATGACCAAATTCCTCGGCTGAACCGGCTCAGTTTCGCCCCGGCAGCACCCGGTTTGGCGGACGGTGTCCGTCGAACAGCGTGCGGATGTTGATGATGACCTTGTCACCCATTTCGATGCGGCCTTCGATCGTTGCCGAGCCCATATGCGGAAGCAGCACGACCTTGCCTTCCTTGGCGAGCTTGATGAGCTTGGGGTTCACCTGCGGCTCGTTCTCATACACATCGAGACCGGCGCCGGCGATCTTGCCCTCGCGCAGGCACTGGATCATCGCCGCCTCGTCGATGATATCGCCGCGCGCCGTGTTGACAATGTAGCTGGTCGGCTGCATCAGCGCGAGCCGCCGTGCCGAGATCAGGTGATAGGTCGCTGGCGTCGAAGGGCAATTGACCGATACGATATCCACCCGCGCCAGCATCTGGTCGAGACTGTCCCAATAGGTTGCCTCAAGCTCCGCCTCCGTTGCCGGATTGACCCGCTTGCGATTGTGGTAATGAATGGAAAGCCCGAAGGCCTTGGCGCGCCGCGCAACCGCCGTGCCGATGCGGCCCATGCCGACAATGCCGATACGCTTGCCGGAAATCCGCCGTCCAAGCATCCAGGTGGGTGACCAGCCCAGCCACTCGTCGGCGCCATTGGCGAGCACCCTCGTGCCTTCGATCATGCGGCGCGGCACGGCTAGCACCAGCGCCATGGTGATATCGGCGCTGTCCTCGGTCAGTACATTCGGCGTGTTGGTGACGGTGATGCCCTTCCGTGCGGCCGCATCGACATCCACATGGTCGATACCGTTGGAGAAGCTGGCGATCAGCTTCAGCTGCGGTCCGGCTTTCTCGATCATGGCGGCGGTGATGCGGTCGGTCACGGTCGGCACCAGCACGTCCACCCGTTGCATGGCGGCGACAAGCTCTGTCTCGCTGCGCGGCGTATCGTCGATATTCAGTTCGGCATCGAAGAGCTCGCGCATTCTGGTCTCGACGACGTCAGGCAATTTGCGGGTGATATAGACTGTCGGTCTCTTCTTGTGGGTCATCGTTTGCCGCTGCCTTGTTCAGAAGTCATTAACCAGAAAGAGCGATAATTTCTTTCAATCAGGGCGTTTCTACCAGACCCACCGGCGAAGACAAATAAAACTCGCCGCGGCTTGAGGCATGTGGAAACGCGCCTCCTTAAATATCATCCGGTTTGCAGAAGGCGGGAAACGGAAATGGGCATGCGCAGTGTGGTTTCTATCGTTTGCATTGCATTGTCTCTCGGCCTCCTCGGTGCGGCGGGAGAAGCCATGGCGCAGGGTGCGGCCAAGGGCGCAAGCGGTCTGCCGCTGCCGCGTTTTGTCAGCCTGAAATCCAAGCGCGTCAACATGCGCATTGGCCCCAGCACGGACTATGCCGTGTCATGGATGTATCTGAAATCCGGAATGCCGGTGGAAATCATCCAGGAATATGAAAACTGGCGGCGCATCCGCGATGCCGACGGCACGGAAGGCTGGGTCAATCAGGCCCTGCTGTCAGGCGAACGCACCGCTGTCGCCGCTCCATGGATGCGCGGCAAGGGCAAGGAAGTCTATGTGAACATGCGTCGTGAGGCACAGTCTGGCGCTGCCGTTACCGCCCGGCTGGAGCCCGGCGTCGTCTTCCGTATCGGCGAATGCAATGGAGACTGGTGCCGTGCCGAGGCCGGTCAGGCCTCGGGTTGGGTATCCCAGGGGGAAATCTGGGGCGCTTACCCCGGCGAAGCCTTTAAATAAGACCGTGTTTTTCGCCCAGCGCCTTCAGCGATGACATGGGGCGAGGTCCGATCTGCTGAATGACGGCAGCGGCGGCAAGGCAGCCGAGCTTGCCGCAATCTTCAAGCGAACGGTCCTGCGTATAACCGAACAGGAAGCCGGCGGCGAAAAGATCGCCCGCACCCGTCGTGTCGACCACGTCATGCACGGGATAGGCTTCCACCTTCACGCGTTCCGTGCCGCGCAGGATGACGGCGCCTTCTTCGCTCATCGTTACCGCCGCGATCTTGCAATCGGCGGCAATTTTCGTCAGCGCCAGCTCGAAGTCGTCGGTTTCGTAAAGCGAAAGCGCTTCCTGCTTGTTGGCGAAAACGATGTCCACCGTGCCGGAACGCATCAGGTCTAGAAACTCGTCGCGGTAGCGGCCGACGCAGAAACTGTCGGACAGCGTCATGGAGACTTCGCGGCCGTTTTCATGGGCAATGCGGGCGCATTCGCGAATGGCGTCCTTGGCGCGCGGTGGATCCCACAGGTAACCTTCGAAATAGGTGACCTTGGTCTGCGCAACGACATCGTCTTCCACGTCTTCCGGACCAAGATCGACGCAGGCGCCAAGATAGGTGTTCATCGAACGCTCGCCATCTTCGGTCACGAAGATCATCGAACGCGCCGTCGGCGGGAATGTGCCTTCCGGTTTGGTTTCGAAATAGACGCCCTGAGCACGGATATCGTGCTGGAAGATTTCGCCGAGCTGGTCTTCGGCCACCTTGCCGAAATAGGCGGCCTTGCCGCCAAAATTCGCAACGCCTGCCGCCGTATTGCCCGCGCTGCCGCCGGAGGCCTCAAGCGCCGGTCCCATCAGCGAATAAAGCAGTTCGGCGCGTTCCGCGTCGATCAGGTTCATTGCACCCTTGGTAATGGCATTGTCGTTGAGGAAGCGATCATCGCAGCGGGAGATGATGTCGACGATGGCATTGCCGACAGTCAGTACGTCGAATTTCGTCATAGGCCCTATCCGGTTCGCACGGGGTGTGCTTTTTTCGAATGGTCTTAAACATTTCTGGCTGCAAGAAAAGCCCAAAGAGAAAATATGCGGTTCTCCACGAAAGGCGGAAGCGCGTCATTTGTCTGTAATGTGGTTAAGCTATTACTCCGATCAGAGCAAAAGGTGTGTGAATGCATACCGAAATAGAAGACATGAGGTTTTCTGGCTCAACCGTTATCTCCGCCACGGATGTACTGGCGGCATTTAACGGACATAAAAGGCGGGGGTAACCCCGCTTTTTCTTTTTTAGGGATGTTGGCCTGCGCCATCGCGCGGGCAATGAGCGGCGCTTCCGTCCATCGCTCATCAAGTTCCTTTCCCTACGGCACATGTCTCATTTGATGAAAACAAGGAATGGAAGCGTATTCGCGATTCCATTCCCGTGGAAAAGGCTCTAAAGCGGAGTATCTCCCGCAAAAGCCGCGAAAGCTTTCCCTTCATGTCTGCCGTTGCCGCGAATGTCGCCCCGATTTTCATTCTCATCCTGATCGGCTGGCTCACCGTCAAGGCTGGCCTCTTCAGGGCCGATGCCGGTGATATCCTCAGTGATTTCGTCTTCAAGATCGCGGTGCCGACATTGATCTTCCGCACGCTTGCGGAAGCGAATTTTCACGGCGCGTCGCCTTTCCGTCTCTGGATAACCTATTTCGCCGGCGTGGCCGTCACCTGGACGGTCGGGCATATCGTCACCCGTTATGTCTTCAAGCAGGATGTCCGCATCGCCGTCATCGCCGGCATTTCCTCGGCCTTTGCGAATAATATCTTCATCGGCCTGCCGCTGGTCGGGCGTTCGGTGGGGGATGAAGGGCTGGTGGCTCTCTCCATCCTGCTCGCCATCCATTTGCCGGTCATGATGATCGCCGGCACCATCCTGATGGAAAATGCCACTCATAAAGCGGTTGGCGGCGAAAAACGGAGCATGGCTGCGGTCTTCAAACAGGTGGGCCGCAATCTCATCACAAATCCGCTGGTGATCGGCCTTGTCATCGGGCTTTCGACCAATGTTTCCGGTGTGGCGCTGACACCCATTTTGAAAACCGTGGTCGATCAGATCGCCTCGATGGCGGGACCGGCAGCACTCATCTCGCTCGGCATGGCGCTGACGAAATACACCATTCGCGGCAATATGGGCATTGCCGTCACCATGACCGTTTTCAAGCTGCTGCTTCTACCCGCCTGCGTGTGGGCCATGGGCCACGCTCTTGGCCTCAGCCGCGAATGGACGGCGGCGCTGGTGCTCACCTCGTCGGTGCCGACGGGCGTGAATGCCTGGCTGATCGCCAACCGCTTCGGCATCGGCCACAGCGTTGCGGCCTCCACCATCAGCATTTCCACGGCGACCGGCGTTTTGTCCGTGTCGCTATGGGCCTGGTTGCTGAGCTGATCCGATTATTTCTGAGCGCTCAGAATCTTGAAGCGGGCGTTACGGCACACTTCGGCGCTCGTGCGGAATTCCGCCGCGAGAACCGGCTCATAGGGCAGGCCGCGATTGGCGACCATCAGCAGCTTGCCGCCGCTGCGCAAAGCGCCGGCCGCGGCCTTGATGAAGGCCTGGCCAAGCGCCGGTTCCGCCGCCTGTCCGCCCGCATGGAACGGCGGGTTCATGATGATGAGGTCGTATTTTTCCTTCGGCGGCTCATTGGCCAGATCCTGCCAGAAGAAACGCGTCGTCAGCCGCGGATTGTTTTCGAGAAGATTGGTCTTGGCGAATTCCAGCGCGTTCCAGTCCGCTTCGAAAAGATCGATACGGGCCGTACGCGGCGATTTTTCCGCCAGCATGATGGAGAGATAACCCCAGCCGGCGCCGAAATCGGCGGCATTGCCGTCAAAGTCGGTCGGCAGACGCGATGCGAGAAGCTCAGAACCGTCATCCACGCGGTCATGCGAGAACATGCCCGGCAGGGCGGTAAAGCGGCCCTCGACCGTCGCAGGCTTCTGGGCAAGCTTGGAGACGGCGGCTGAGACATCCTCGGGCCGTTTGAACCAGATTGCAACGCCGTGATATTTCGGTGTCGATTCCGACTCGATGCCGAGCTTTGCCAGCGTCTTGCGCAGCGTCACGATGCCGTCTTCCTTGGAACCCGCCGCGACGATCAGGCCGCCGGCCTTCACGCGCGAAAGCGCTTCGGCAACACGGTTTTCATTCTCACCGCGATGTTTGCCGCAAAGCAGCAGCGCCGCATCGTAATCTTCGCCCGAAACATCCGGGGTGACTTCCGCGCCCTGTGCCTCGAGAGCCCGGTAAAGCGGCCGAAGATGCTGAACAGCGACGATCTCCGCGTCGAAGCCATCCAGCCGCGAGCCGGCTTCCGCTCCCAGAAACAGAACGCGTTCACCCTCTTTCGGCATGGCAAGCATGTCCGAGGCAAAGGGATGGAAAAGGGTTTTCACGGCGTCACGGCTCATGGGAGCGTCCTCAAGGTAGGATGGAGTTTGTCAGGGAAAGTGGAAACCGGTTTTCCCGAACAGACAAACGATAACAAAACGAAAAAAAGGCGCGGGCAGAACCCGCGCCTCGATAGGGTCTGGCGGCGCGGCCTTATTCGGCAGCGGCTTCGCCGTCTTTCTTGTCGGCAGCGACTTCCTTGCCGGTTGCCTGGTCGACAACCTTCATGGACAGGCGAACCTTGCCGCGCTCATCGAAGCCCATCAGCTTGACCCAGACCTTGTCGCCTTCCTTGACGACGTCGGAGGTCTTGGCCACACGCTCGGAAGCGAGCTGCGAGATGTGGACGAGGCCGTCACGGGCACCGAAGAAGTTGACGAAAGCGCCGAAGTCGGCGGTCTTGACGACCGTGCCTTCGTAGATCTGGCCGACTTCCGGTTCCGCAACGATCGAGTGGATCCACTTGCGGGCCGCTTCGATTTCCTTGCCGGAAGAAGAAGCGATCTTGACGGTGCCGTCATCTTCGATGTTGATCTTGGCGCCGGTCTTTTCGACGATTTCGCGAATGACCTTGCCGCCCGAACCGATGACTTCACGGATCTTGTCGACCGGAATGTTCATCACTTCGATGCGCGGTGCGAATTCGCCGAGCTGGCTGCGGCTCTCGGTGATGGCGTTGGCCATTTCGCCGAGAATATGCTTGCGGCCGCCCTGTGCCTGTTCCAGAGCGATCTTCATGATCTCTTCGGTGATGCCGGCGATCTTGATGTCCATCTGCAGCGAGGTGATGCCGTCGGCCGTACCCGCAACCTTAAAGTCCATGTCGCCGAGGTGGTCTTCGTCACCGAGAATGTCGGAGAGAACCGCAAAACGCTCACCTTCGAGGATGAGGCCCATGGCAATACCGGCAACCGGCTTCGCCAGCGGCACGCCGGCATCCATCAGCGCGAGCGAGGTGCCGCAAACCGTCGCCATCGACGAGGAGCCGTTGGACTCGGTGATTTCGGAAACGACGCGCAGCGTGTAGGGGAACTGTTCCGCCGTCGGCAGCATCGGGCGGATAGCGCGCCATGCGAGCTTGCCGTGACCGATTTCGCGGCGGCCCGGGGAGCCCATGCGACCGGTTTCGCCGACCGAGTAGGGCGGGAAGTTGTAGTGCAGCAGGAAGCGTTCCTTGTACATGCCGGTGAGGCTATCGACATACTGCTCGTCTTCGCCGGTGCCGAGGGTCGCAACAACGATTGCCTGGGTTTCACCGCGGGTGAACAGCGCCGAACCATGGGTGCGCGGCAACAGGCCGACTTCCGAGATGATCGGACGAACGGTCGACAGGTCGCGGCCGTCGATGCGGCTTTTGGTGTCGAGAACGTTCCAGCGAACGATCTTCGCCTGAAGGTGCTTGAAGACGGCGCCGATTTCTTCCGGCGTGTACTTGGCTTCGCCTTCTTCCGGCAGGAAGTGTGCCTTCACCTTCGCCTTCACGGCGTCGACGGCAGCGTAACGGGCAGCCTTTTCGGTGATTTTGTAGGCGGTGCGCAGTTCGGTTTCGGCCAGAGCCAGCATTTCGTTTTCGAGCGCGGAGAAATCTTCCGGTTCGAATTCGCGGGGTTCCTTGGCGGCAACTTCGGCGAGCTTGATGATCGCGTCGATAACCGGCTGGAAGCCCTTGTGGCCGAACATGACGGCGCCGAGCATGATCTCTTCGTTGAGTTCCTTGGCCTCCGATTCAACCATCAGAACGGCGTCGGAGGTACCGGCGACAACCAGATCGAGCGTGGATTCTTCCATCTCGTCCAGATGCGGGTTCAGAACATATTCGCCGTTGATGTAGCCAACGCGCGAGCCGCCGATCGGACCCATGAACGGAATGCCGGAAAGGGTCAGCGCAGCCGAAGTGGCGACCATCGACAGAATGTCGGGGTTGTTTTCCAGATCGTGCTGAATGACGGTCACGACAACCTGCGTGTCGTTCTTGTAGCCTTCAGGGAAAAGCGGGCGGATCGGGCGGTCGATCAGACGCGAAACGAGGGTCTCGTTTTCGCTCGGACGGCCTTCGCGCTTGAAATAACCGCCGGGGATCTTGCCGGCTGCGTAGGTCTTTTCCTGGTAGTTGACGGTGAGCGGGAAGAAGTCCTGGCCGGGCTTCGGAGACTTTGCGGAAACCACGGTCGCGAGAACCATCGTCTCGCCGTAGGTTGCGATGACGGCGCCATCAGCCTGACGGGCAACCTTGCCGGTCTCAAGCTTCAGCGGGCGGCCTGCCCATTCGATTTCCACGGAGTGCTTATTGAACATATCTTGTCCTTGTTTGTGCGTGCCACCAAAAGGGGCAACGAATGACGCAATCACGGGCAAGACAGCGGGAGGCTTTAAGGATCAAGCATCCGGCAATCCTGCCCCATGACAGGTCTGCGGTTGAAAAGGCGGCCCCGGCCCATCCGGGTCTACCTCATCCGTCCGGGGGCCACATCTGCGGCAGACGCCCGGAAATTCATGTGGCCTTCAAAAGGCTCGATATAAAAACCGGCGGGTATCTTTGCGAAACCCGCCGGACACAAGTTTTAGCGGCGAATGCCGAGAGCACCGATCAGCTTGGAGTAGCGGGCTTCGTCCTTCTTCTTCAGATAGTCAAGAAGCGAACGGCGGCTCGAAACCAGCGTCAGAAGGCCACGACGGGAGTGGTTGTCCTTCTTGTGGTCCTTGAAGTGACCGGTCAGGTTGTTGATCCGCTCGGTGAGGATTGCGACCTGAACTTCCGGAGAACCGGTGTCGCCTTCCTTCGTTGCATATTCCTTGATGAGGGCGGCTTTGCGCTCTGCAGTAATCGACATCGGACGATCCTTTCTGTTTTAAGGAAAATGGGACGCCAAAGAGCCGGGATGTCGTCCAGCTCTGGCCATTCAGCAGCATAGGCAAAGCCCAAGCTGGCGCTGCCTATAAACTATTCCGGGTGCAATTGAAAGAGGCGATTGACAGCGCCTCTTTGAGCGTTTCCGGGAAAAGTGTGAAGCGGTTTTCCGGGCGGAAATGCGAAAAACAGATAGATGGAGCCGTTTCAGCCGAAAACGCGCTTCGGTCGGAACTCGCCTTCGCCGATCTCGCCGATGGCGACAAGCTTGCCATGCGCAGTGGCATAGGCTTCCGGATGATTGGCTGGCGCATCGCGTCCGCGCAGCAGGATGGGGTTGCCCATCTTCAGCCGGTGCGCCTGATCGTCGTTGATGATGAGGCGGGGAAGGGCGGAAAGCGCCTCGGCCGTGTCGATGAGATAGGCGTCCAGCGCTTCCAGCCGTTCGTCGCGGTCCTCTACGGCTTCCAGCGCCGTCAGGGTTTCGAGCGGCACCATCATGTCTTCGCCAAAGGGCGCGACCATGGTGCGGCGCAATTCCGAAATATGGCCGAAACAGCCGAGATCGCGGCCCATGTCGCGGGCCAGCGCCCGCACATAGGTTCCCTTGCCGCACTCCACTTCGAAATGCGCGGTATTAGCATCCGGACAGGCAAGCAGTGTCAGGCGGTGGATTTCCACCTCGCGGGCGGGGATTTCGACCGTCTCGCCGTCACGCGCCAGATCATAGGCGCGCTCGCCGGCGATCTTGATCGCGGAAAATTGCGGCGGTGTCTGCAATATCACGCCGGTATAATTGGGCAGAATATTGCGGATCGCCTGCTCGTCAGGTCGCTGATCGGAGGATTCGACCACCTCGCCTTCCAGATCGTCAGTCGTGCGCTGCTCACCCCAGGTCACGGTGAATTCATAAATCTTGCGACCGTCCATGACATAGGGCACGGTCTTGGTGGCATCGCCAAGCGCGATCGGCAGCATGCCGGAAGCAAGCGGATCGAGCGTGCCGGCATGGCCCGCCTTCTGGGCGTTGAACAGCCACTTGATCTTGGAAACGGCCTCGGTCGAGCCGAAATCCAGCGGCTTGTCGAGAATGAGCCAGCCGGAAATCGGACGGCCCTTGGGTTTGCGGTTCTGCTGTTTGCGTGGTTTGGACATGCTTCAGTTCTGTTCGTCGTCTTTTTCGTTCGAAGGTCCAAGATCGCGCTGCACTTCAGGCGAACGCAGAAGCGCGTCGATCTTCTGGTAATTGTCGAAACTCGTATCGTCGCGGAAGCGCAGTTCCGGCATGTATTTCATCTGCCGAAGCTGCGGACCGAGGCGGCCGCGCATGAACTTGGCATGGCGGTTGAGTGCGGTGATGATGTCGGTGTGATCGGCAACGCCAAGCGGCGTCACGTAAGCGGTGGCGATCTTGAGATCGGGCGACATGCGCACTTCCGAAATGGAAATGACGGTGCCTTCGATCAGATCGTCGCGGACTTCGCCGCGCTGGAGAATCTGGGTCAGTGCGGCGCGCACCTGTTCGCCAACACGCAGCATGCGTTGCGAAGGGGCCGATGATGTTGCTTTTGCCATGGGTTATGCCTCAAACGGAGCGAGCGCCGGTAAGCCGGCGCCCGACAGTAAAGTCCTGTTTTGCGGCGAGAACGCTCTAACTCTTTGTTTTATCGCATTTTCGGACTGAAAACCGGGGTCCAGTTTTCCTGGAAATGCTTTAGAGCGTTCTCGTGATGTGTTCGACGCGGAAGCACTCGATGGTGTCGCCGGCGCGGATGTCTTCGTAGTTTTCGAAGGCCATGCCGCATTCCTGACCGACCGGCACTTCCGAGACTTCGTCCTTGAAGCGCTTGAGGGTCTTGAGCTTGCCTTCGTGGATGACGACGTTGTCGCGAACCAGACGCACGCCCGCACCACGTTCCACCTTGCCTTCGATGACGCGGCAACCCGCGACCTTGCCGACCTTGGTGATGTTGAACACCTCGAGGATTTCGGCATTGCCGAGGAAGGTCTCGCGACGTTCCGGCGAAAGCAGGCCCGACATCGCCGCCTTCACGTCATCCACCAGATCGTAGATGATGTTGTAGTAGCGGATCTCGATGCCGGCGCGTTCGGACGCCGTACGTGCCTGTGCGTTGGCGCGAACGTTGAAGCCGATGATCGCGGCGTTGGAGGCCTCGGCAAGCGAGATATCCGATTCCGTGATGGCGCCAGCGCCCGAGTGAACGATACGAGCGCGGACTTCGTCGGTGCCGAGCTTGTCGAGCGAAGCAATAATGGCTTCGACCGAACCCTGCACGTCCGCCTTGATGACAAGCGGGAATTCCTTCATTCCCGAAGTCTGCAACTGGCTCATCATCTGTTCCAGCGAACCGCGCTGGCCCGTCTGACGTGCGACAGCCTTGTCGCGTGCCAGACGCTGGCGATACTCGGAAATCTCGCGGGCACGGCTTTCGTTTTCGACAACCGCGAAACGGTCACCGGCAGATGGCGTGCCGGAAAGACCGAGAATCTCGACAGGCATAGCCGGACCGGCTTCCTTGACGTGTTCACCCTTGTCGTTGACGAGGGCGCGAACGCGGCCCCACTGGTCGCCGGCCACGATGATCTGACCAGGCTTCAGCGTACCCTTCTGCACGAGAACTGTAGCGACGGCACCACGGCCGCGGTCGAGTTCCGCTTCGATGACGGTACCTTCTGCGGTACGGTTCGGATCTGCCTTGAGGTCGAGAATCTCAGCCTGCAGCAGGATCGCTTCAAGCAGTTTGTCGAGACCAAGCTGTTTCTTGGCGGAGACTTCCACGTCAAGCACTTCACCGCCCATCGATTCCACGAAAACTTCGTGCTGCAGGAGCTGCTGGCGAACCTTTTCAGGGTTTGCTTCGTGCTTGTCGATCTTGTTGATCGCCACGACGATCGGAACACCCGCTGCCTTGGCATGGTTGATGGACTCGATCGTCTGCGGCATCACGCTGTCATCAGCTGCGACCACCAGAACGGCGATATCCGTCGCCTGTGCACCACGGGCACGCATGGCCGTGAAGGCGGCGTGGCCGGGGGTATCGATGAAGGTAATCTTCTGGCCGTTCTTTTCGACCTGATAGGCGCCGATATGCTGGGTGATGCCACCGGCTTCGCCAGCAACGACGTTGGCCTGACGGATCGCGTCGAGAAGCGAGGTCTTGCCGTGGTCGACGTGGCCCATGATCGTGACAACCGGCGGACGCGGCAGCATTTCGCCTTCGTCGTCTGCCTGGTTGAAGATGCCTTCTTCCACGTCGGATTCGGAAACGCGCTTGACGGTGTGGCCGAATTCGACCGCGATCAGTTCCGCCAGATCGGCGTCGATCACGTCGCCCGGCTTCATCATCTGGCCTTCCTTCATCAGGAACTTGATGACGTCGACGGCGCGTTCGGACATGCGCTGCGACAGTTCCTGAATGGTGATGGTTTCCGGCAGGATCACTTCGCGCATGACCTTTTCACGGGTTTCCTGCATCTGGCTGCGGCGGAATTTCTCCTGCCGGCGGCGCATGGATGCCATGGAGCGGCCGCGCGGTGTGCCGTCTTCGTCCAGATTGGATGAGGTGACGGTCAGCTTGCCGCGACGGCGTTCTTCTTCCGTTTTCAGGCGTGCAGCGGGCTTTGCCGGTGCAGGTGCGGCGACTTTGCCACGAACCGGGAGATTGCTACGGCGCGCACCGCGATCGTCCTCGTCGTCACCATCGGTACGACGTCCGCGCGGAGCGACGGATTCCGGAAGAGCGCGGGCAGGGGCGGCGGCCGGCTGAGGACGAGCCTCGGTGCGCGGTGCCGGCTGAGCGGCGGCAGCCGGCTTTTCAGCGGCCGGTTCGGATTTCGTTTCCACGGCCGGCTGGCTCGCTGCCACCTTGGCGGCTTCGGCCTCTTCGGCGGCACGGCGTGCAGCCTCTTCCTTTTCAGCGGCGATGCGGCGCTCTTCTTCCACCTTGCGGCGCGCTTCGTCTTCGGCACGCTGCTTGGCTTCGATCACGTCGCGGGCCTGCGCTTCCATCAGCGCGCGGCGGCGGGCTTCCATCTCGCCGGCGGACAGATCGTGCAGGACGTTGCCGCGCGGACGCTCAGGCTGGCGCTGCTGCGATGCGGACGAGCCGGTACGCTGCTGCTGCGGCTGGGAGGAACCCGGACGCTGCTGCTGGCCGCTCGGCTGGTGGATGCGCGGCTGCGGAGCCTGCGGACGCGGTGCCGCGGGGGCAGGGGCGGCCGGCTTCGAAGCGGGTGCTGCAACCGAATGAACCTGCTTCTCGTCTTCAGGTCGATGGGGGCGGCGCTTGCGTGTTTCCACGACAACCGCATTGGTGCGACCTCGACCCATATCCTGCCGCACGGTGCCCTGATTCATCCCGCCCGGCTTGAGGGTGAGAGTCTTCTTGGCAGGCGCGTTAAGTGTCTTGTCGTCGTTGTTGTCGGTCATTCCGTTCCCGTTCCTTCGGACGAGAACCGGATGACGTCCATCAGGTCTCGTCGTTCAATTGCTGCATCGGAACGCGGCGACCGTTGATGTCGGTTAACCGCGTCATTGTTCTGTCCGGGCAGCGTCGCGTTCCGCCTGAGATTGGCCGCCAAGGCGGTACCGCTCAAGCATCGTTGCGCGCTTCACTACACCCTCACCCGCCTGCCCTGCAAGCGCGCAGGCATGGATAAAAGCATTCTGGCCCATCAACTCGTCCATTTCGGCTCCGCTGAAGAGCCGGAAGGACGGAATTTCATTGCCGGCATCGCTGCCGAGCGCCCAGGCCTTGCGGGCCTGGTCCAGTTTTCTCACGCCGTCGGCCGCAGCATCGGTCGCATGAAACACGGCGATCGCGTTCCCGGACCGGACGGCGGCATCGACCTTCGTCGCGCCGCTGATGAACTGGCCGGCTTTTCGCGCCATGTTCATCATCCCGGCAAGCTGCTGCGCCATCAGCCGGTCGAGAAGAGCGAGAAGCTCCGGCCCGGCCTTGACGTCGCGTTTGAGAGCCCGCGCGAAGAGCTTCTTCGCGATGGCCTTCTCGATCAGGGCGCGCTCGGGTGTCACCCAGCAGCCGCGCCCCGGCAATTGGCGTTTCAGGTCCGGAACGACGCCGCCGTCCGGGCCTGCGACGAAGCGGATCAGCTCATCCGGCGATCCGCTCTGCCGTGTCACAATGCACATACGTCCATTGACGTCGCCTTTGATCCGCCCGTCATCGTCAGTCTCGGGCAGATCGTCCGGCTCATGCGCCTGCGATATCATTCCTGTTCGGCGGTATCCGCCTCCTCGGCAGCTTCCGCATCGGCTTCCTGTTCGGAAGCGAGCTCTTCGGCGGTGATCCAGCCTGCCAGAAGACGGGCCTGCACCACCATGTTCTCGGCTTCGACGCGCGAAACATCGAGCTTGGAGAAGATGCCTTCGAACTTCTTGGTCTCGCCGTCCTTGCGCTCGCTCCAGCCGACCAGATCGTCCGCTGCGCAGCCGGCAAAGTCCTCGATGGTCTTGATGCCGTCTTCACCGAGCGCGACCATCATCTGCGAGGTCAGGCCATCGATCTGGCGCAGCTCATCGGTAACGCCGAGTTCCTTGCGCTTGGCGTCCATTTCGGCTTCCAGGCGTTCCAGATATTCGCGAGCGCGGGTCTGGATTTCATCGGCGGTGTCTTCGTCGAAGCCGTCGATCGAGGAAATTTCGTCGAGATCGACATAGGCCAGTTCTTCAACCTGCGCGAAGCCTTCCGAAGCCAGAACCTGGCCGACCATTTCGTCGACATCCAGCGCTTCCATGAAGAGTGCCGTGCGCTCGTTGAATTCCTTCTGGCGACGCTCGGATTCTTCCTGCTCGGTCATGATGTCGATATCCCAGCCGGTCAGCTGCGATGCCAGACGCACGTTCTGGCCGCGGCGGCCGATGGCGAGCGACAGCTGCTCGTCGGGAACAACCACTTCGATACGCTCGGATTCCTCATCCAGAACGACCTTGGCGACTTCCGCCGGCTGCAGGGCGTTGACGATGAAGGAAGCCGGTTCCTGGCTCCACGGAATGATGTCGATCTTCTCACCCTGGAGTTCGCCGACAACGGCCTGGACGCGCGAACCGCGCATACCGACGCAGGCGCCGACCGGATCGATCGAGCTATCGTTCGAGATAACCGCGATCTTGGCGCGCGAACCGGGGTCACGGGCAACCGACTTGATCTGGATGATGCCGTCGTAGATCTCGGGAACTTCCATGGTGAACAGCTTCACCATGAACTGCGGATGGGTACGCGACAGGAAAATCTGCGGGCCACGCTGTTCGCGGCGAACGTCGTAGACGTAAGCGCGCACGCGGTCGCCGTAACGCATATTTTCGCGCGGGATCATCTCGTCGCGACGGATGATGCCTTCGCCACGGCCGAGATCGACGATGACATTGCCATATTCGACGCGCTTGACGGTGCCGTTGACGATTTCGCCGATGCGGTCCTTGAATTCGTCATACTGACGGTCCCGCTCGGCTTCACGAACCTTCTGAACGATGACCTGCTTGGCCGACTGGGCAGCGATACGGCCGAAATCCATCGGCGGCAGCGGATCGGCGATGAAGTCGCCGAGCTTGGCGTCGGGGTTGCGGTCGCGGGCGAGCTCCAGCGGGATCTGGGTCGAATAATCTTCGGCGGCCTCGACAACCTCCAGAAGACGCTGCAGGCGGATTTCGCCGGTCTTGGAGTTGATGTCGGCGCGGATGTTGGTTTCCGAACCATAGCGCGAGCGGGCGGCTTTCTGGATAGCGTCGGCCATTGCGGCAAGCACGATTTCGCGGTCGATGACCTTTTCGCGCGCCACAGCATCGGCGATCTGCAGAAGCTCAAGCCGGTTAGCACTCACTGCCATTTTTTTATCTCCGTAAGTCGCATAATTGCGGGGATCGCCCGTTTTCCGGGCTTTACGTTGGAATTAGTCTTCGTCTGCTTCGTTTTCGTCGTTCTGGTTTGCGGCGGCGGCCTTTGCCGCCTTGTCTGCCCGCAGCGCATCACGAATAAGGTCGTCCGTCAGAATGAGCTTCGCATCGGAAAGCGCATTGAACGGAACGATGACTGTCGGCTCTTCGCCATAGGCGATCTGGTCGCGTTCGAGCTTGAAGCCGTCAGCATCGACCTCAACGATCTTGCCGCGAAACCGCTTGCGGTTCTCGACCAGAATGGAGGTTTCGACCTTCACCAGATGACCCTGCCAGCGGGTGAAATCCGATTTGCGAACCATCGGCCGGTCGATGCCGGGCGAGGAAACTTCGAGATGATACGCTTTCTCGACCGGATCTTCCACATCAAGAACCGGTGAAATCGCCATCGAGATGGCTTCACAGTCCTGAACGGTCATCGTTCCGTCTTCCCGCTCGGCCATCACCTGCAGCGTCATGCCGTTCTGGTTGGAGAGCCGCACGCGCACCAGAAGATACCCCATGCCCGTCAGAACAGGCTCGATGATCTCGGCAATGCGCTGGTCGATGCCCGTTTCGGTTATCAGTCGCGGTTCATGTGCGGTGTCTGCCATCTGGCCTTCCGGTCTTTAGATTTTCACCGGGCACTCAGCCCGTGGTTTCCGGTTCGCCTAACGAAAAAGAGCGGAGCCTTGCGGCCCCACTCTTCATCAAGCGATCAAGAATTTCAGGGGTCATATAGACCCATCGGGGCAGGATTGCAAGGTTTTCACGGGCGGTCTCGCCCGGAGCGTGGCTCCGGCCATATTTTCACCCTTACCGTGTCGGAAAGGCTGGCATGAATTCCGGCACTGTCTATAGTTGCCGTTTGATAGATCGCAGTTGCATCAAGTGGACAGAGCGTGCCTGACCGAAAATCGCCACTCGCGCCTTTAAGGCATTTGACTTACAGACGAATCTGGATCGCGAGCCTTGCCTCGAATTTCGGCGGATTGATCCAGGCGGTGGGTGCCGCGTGGATGATGACCTCGCTGTCGAGTTCGGAAAACATGATCGCGCTGGTGCAGGCCTCGACCTCGCTGCCGATCATGCTGTTCTCGCTGATTTCAGGTGCGCTGGCCGATAGTTTCGATCGCCGCCGCATCATGATTTCGGCGCAGCTTTTGATGTTGACGGCCTCCGTGCTGCTCACCGTCTTTGCCTGGTCAGGGTGGCTCACGCCCTGGCTGCTGCTCTTTTTCACCTTCATGATCGGCTGCGGCACGGCGCTCAACAACCCGTCCTGGCAGGCCTCGGTCGGTGAAATGGTACCGCGTGAGGATTTGCCGGCCGCCGTGACGCTGAACAGCGTCGGCTTCAATATCACCCGCAGCGTCGGCCCGGCCATCGGCGGTATCATCGTCGCCGCCGCCGGGGCCGCGGCTGCGTTTTTTGTCAATACGCTCAGCTATTTCGCCCTGATCTACGCGCTGTTTCGCTGGCAGCCGCCCAAATATGCTTCGAGCCTGCCGCGTGAGCAGCTTCTGGCCGCCATCTCGGCCGGCATGCGTTATGTGGCGATGTCGCCCAATATCGGCAAGGTGCTGGTGCGCGGCTTTCTCTTCGGCCTTTCCGCCAGCGCCATCCTTGCTTTGATGCCCATTGTCGCGCGCGATCTGGTAGAAGGCGGTCCCTTGACCTACGGCGTCATGCTCGGCGCGTTCGGCGTCGGCGCTATTGGTGGGGCCCTTATCAGCGCCAGATTGCGCGAGGTCCTGTCCAGCGAATGGATCGTGCGCGTCGCCTTTTTAGGCTTCGCTCTCAGTTCCGGCGTAACGGCGCTGAGCACCAGTTCGATCATCACCTCGCTGGTTCTCACCATTGCCGGTGCCTGCTGGGTGCTGGCGCTGTCGCTCTTCAACACCATCGTTCAACTCTCCACCCCACGCTGGGTGGTGGGCCGCGCGCTGTCGCTTTACCAGACACTGACCTTCGGCGGCATCGCCGTCGGCAGCTGGCTGTGGGGTGAGCTGGCGGAAGATTACGGCATTTCCTATTCGCTGCTCTGTTCCTGCGTGCTGATGCTGCTCGGTGTCGTCGTCGGTCTCAAGCTTGCGATGCCGGCCTTCGCCTCGCTCAATCTCGATCCGCTCAACCGTTTCGTGGAGCCGCCGCTGAGGCTGGATATCAAGCCGCGCAGCGGCCCCATCGCCATTCTCATCGACTACGAAATCCATGACGAGGACCTCGGCGAATTCCTGCCGCTGATGGCCGAGCGCCGCCGCATCCGCATCCGCGATGGTGCCCGCAACTGGAACCTGATGCGCGACCTCGAAAACCCCGACATCTGGACGGAAAGTTACCATGTGCCGACATGGGTGGAATATGTCCGCCACAACCATCGCCGCACCCAGGCGGATGCGGAAGCCTGGGACCGGCTGCTGGAGCTTCATCGTGGCAAGACGCGGCCGCGGGTGCATCGCATGATCGAACGGCAGACCATTCCGCCGACCGATGATATCTTTCACAAGCCGCATACCGATCAGCATTGAGAGTTGGGGCAGAAACAGGCTAGGTTAAAAGACTAGTGGATGCCCTTGCCATACCCTCGACGTCATCCTCGGCCTTGTGCCGAGGATCCAATCACCTATCGCTAAATCAATCGGTTGCAGATGCTCGGGACAAGCCCGAGCATGACGATGGAGAGGTTTTCGGACTTCGCCAGCAGCCTGCTATTTCAGCTTCGCCTTCAGCGTCGCATCGGGAAAACATGTCGGCGCGAGGCCGTTTTTCGACTGCCAGTCACCGAGTGAGCGGCGCGTCTTGAAGCCCGCAAGCCCGTCCGCCTTACCGACATCGTAACCTTTGGCGACCAGCGCCTTCTGCATGGCCAGCACGTCGGAGCGCAGCATCGACCCGACATTGCCCCATTCCCCCTTGAAGGGTCCCGCCCCATGGGCGATGCGGTCGGCGAGATTGCCGATGAAAAGCGCGTAGAGATCGGAATTATTATATTCCTTGATGACGTAGAAATTCGGCGTCACCACAAATTCCGGCCCATGCCGCCCGGCCGGCACCAGCATCATGCCATCGGCGGTCAGGTCATTGGCAGGAAAGGCTTTTCCGGAAATGCGGGTAATGCCCATCTTCGCCCAGTCGGCCACCGGCCGGGCCAGATCAGGGCCTTCCTGCGCGCAGGAAACATTGGCGGGAATGGAGACTTCGAAGCCCCAGTCGCGATTGCGCTGCCAGCCGCGCTCAGAAAGATAGTTCGCTATGGATGCCAGTGCATCCGGCACGGAATTCCAGATATCGCGGTGGCCATCGCCATCGAAATCCACGGCGTATTTGAGATAGCTCGACGGCATGAATTGCGGCTGGCCCAGCGCGCCGGCCCAGGAACCCATCATGCGTGAGGCGGCGATATCGCCGCTTTCGACGATCTTCAGCGCGTCGATCAGTTCAGTGCGGAACATCTCCTTGCGGGTCGACATATAGGCTTTCGTGGCCAGCACATCGACCGCCGAATGCGGCAGCTTCGCCCGGCCGAAGCCGGATTCGCGGCCCCAGATCGCAATGACGATGTCTCCGGGAACACCATATTTCGCCTCGATCCTGCGCAGCGTTGCCGCATGCGTGGCCGCAAGCGAGCGGCCGGTGCCGGCAAGTCCCTGCAACCGCTTTTCGGAGAAATAGGCGCCCGGCGAGGAGAACTCCGCCTGGCTCTGGCTCTGTTCCTTCGGCGGCTTCTGACCGGGAATGACGAGATCGGGCAGGTTCCAGCTGATGGAGAGACCGCTGAGCGTGGCCTCCAGCGTCTTTTGCGAAATACCGGCCTTGCGGGCTTCCGGCCAGATTTCCTTTTTCAGCCAGGCATTGAAGTCTGCGTCATATTTGGCTGCAGCCGCACCTGTCGGGGCCGACTGTGCAAGAACTGTCGTTGCTGAAAAAACGGAAAGAATGGCGGCCAATGCCCTGGTAGCAAATCGGTGTCGCATTCGGTCTCCTCTTGGGTGATGGGGAGGGAAGGCTTCAGATTGTCGTTCGCGCGCGAAGCGCCGCCGTCAATGTGCCCTCGTCGAGATAATCCAGCTCGCCGCCCACAGGCACGCCATGCGCGAGCCTCGTGATCTTGATGCCGAGATCGGAAAGGCGATCGGTGATGTAATGGGCGGTCGCCTGTCCTTCCACCGTCGCATTAACGGCGATGATGAGCTCGCGAATGCCGCCGGCGCTCACACGGTCGATCAGGCCCTTGATGTTCAGATCCTCGGGCCCAACACCGTCGAGCGGTGACAGCGTGCCGCCCAGAACGTGATAGGCGGTGTTCATCGCACCCGCTCGTTCCAGCGCCCAGAGATCCGACACGTCTTCCACCACGATGATGACGGACTGGTCGCGCCGGTCATCGGCGCAGACGGTGCAGGGATCGATCGTATCGACATTGCCGCAGCAGGAGCAGATCTTCACCTTGTCATAGGCTTCGCCCATGGCGTGGCCCAGCGGCCCGAGGAGCTGTTCCTTCTTTTTGATGAGATGCAACGCCGCCCGCCGTGCCGAGCGGGGCCCAAGCCCCGGCACTTTTGCCAGAAGCTGGATCAGTTTTTCAATTTCGGGACCGGTGACTCGTTTTGCCATGAGCGCTTTCTACTGCATAAATCGGGAAACGGGAATCATGAAGCTTGAAGGGCAATCCATGAAAATCAGGGCGGTGTGCCGGGGCGAGGCAAAAAACCTGCCGGGAAAGACAGCGAAGACGGGCATATTCAAACACGCCGTGAACGGCCCGGTCATGGTCGACGCGGAAGGCATTGTCAGCGATGCCGTCTGCAATCGCAAACATCATGGCGGGCCGGATCAGGCGATTTATGTCATGGGCTCCGTCGATCTCGACTTTTGGTCCAGCGCCCTGGGCTTCATGGTCGAACCCGGGTTTTTCGGCGAGAACGTCGTGCTTGATGGTGTCGACAGCGCGAAACTGCATGTGGGTGACAGGTTCACGGCAGATGACGTCGTACTGGAGGTGACCGCTGCCCGCATCCCCTGCGCCACGCTGTCGGCCCGCGTCGGCGATCCCGATTTTGCCCCGCGTTTTCGGCAGGCGGGCCAGCCGGGTTTTTATTGCCGCGTGCTGAAAGGCGGAATGCTCGCCGCAGGTGAGGCTGTCGCATTCGAGGCCTATCAGGGTAGGAAACTGCCGATACCGACTATTCTGCAGCGCTTCCGCCCCATGCAACTCAGCGAAGCCGAACGTGCGGCCTATCTCGAAACACCGCTCGCAAGCCGGTTCCGCGCGATGCTGGAAGCCTAGCCCCAATCTTTGAGGCGAGGATGGCGAATGCTCAACAGCGGTTCGCCATCCTCTTCAGTCGGATGATATCAGAACGGCAGCTTCATGCCGGGCGGTAGCGGCAGACCGGCGGTCAGGCCGGCCATTTTTTCCTGGGCCTGCGCTTCGCCTTTTTCCTTGGCGTCCTTGTGGGCAGCCACGATCAGATCCTCAAGGATTTCGACCTCGTCTTCCTTGAACAGCGAAGGATCGATTTTCAGGCCGCGCATTTCGCCCTTGCCGTTGAGGATGACGGTCACCAGACCGCCGCCGGCCCTGCCTTCGACTTCAAGGGCGGAGATTTCTTCCTGCACCTTCTCCATCTTGGACTGCATTTCCTTGACCTTGCCCATCATGCCCATGATGTCGCGCATGTGCCAATCTCCTGTTCTTTTTGTTTAAAACTCGATGTCGTCGCCGGGAAGGATGTCGCCTTCGCTCGATTCGGCAACCGATGGCGGGGCGATGTCCTCCGCCTCATCCTGTATCGCGGCGCGGATACGAACGTCGGTGATCTTTGCGCCGGGAAACTGCGCCAGAATCGCGGCAACATCAGGGTCCTGACGCGCATCGACCAGGCGGGCATCGCGGGCATTGCCTTCGGCTTCGACAAGCGTCGGCTCACCCTGTTCCTTGCTGAGGCTGACGATCCAGTGAATACCGGTCCATTCCTTCAGCCTGACGCCAAGTTCACCGGGCAGCGAGCCGGGCGCACCGTCGCCAAGGCGCATATCAAGGCGGCCTGGCTCCAGCCGCACCAGCCGCACGAAGTTGCGTACCTTCGCCCGCATGACGGGATCGCGGTTTTTCTGGCAGAGATCGGCAATATCCTGAACCGAATTGACGGGAACCTTCGGCTCCGGCCGCTCCTCGGTTTTCGGGGGCGCGACCTGCATCTCCTGCGGCCGGCTATCCGGCACGGCGCGAAGCATGGTGGAGGGTTGCGGACCGGCCTGCCTCGGGGCGGCAAATTCTGCAGGTCTTCCGGCTGCCACGGTCTGCGCCGAAGAATAGGCACGCGCGCCACCGCCGTTGCCGCCACCTGAGGGCCCGCCATTGGCGTAACCGCCGTCGCCGCTGGAAAGCTCCAGCAGGCGTCGCGCCGCATCTTCCGGTGCCGGCAGGTTGGCGGCGTGCGAAAGCCGGATCAGCACCATTTCGGCCGCACCAGCGGGCCGCGAGGCATTTTCCGTTTCCGGAATGCCTTTCAGCAGCATCTGCCAGATGCGCGACAGCGCCGTCACCGCGATGGTTTCGGCAAACTCCGCGCCACGCACGCGCTCGATCTCGGAAAGCGAGGGGTCTTCCGCTGCGTCAGGCACATATTTCATGCGGGTGACGAGATGGGTGAAATCGGCGAGGTCGTTCAGAACGACAACCGGGTTCGCGCCCGCCTCATATTGCCCGTTGAATTCCGAAAGGGCAGCAGCGACATCGCCTTTGACGACGTGCTGGAAGAGATCGACGATGCGCGCCCGGTCAGCAAGGCCAAGCATGCCGCGCACCGCTTCGGCCTCCACACGGCCGCCGCCATGGGCAATCGCCTGGTCGAGCAGGGAAAGACCGTCGCGAGCAGAACCCTCGGCCGCCCGCGCAATCATCGACAGTGCCTGCGGATCGGCCTCGAAACCTTCCTTGCCGGCAATGGCGGTGAACAGGCCGACGAGATCGGCGGCGCTGATGCGGCGCAGGTCGAAACGCTGGCAACGCGACAGAACCGTGATAGGCACCTTGCGAATTTCGGTGGTCGCGAAGATGAATTTCACATGTTCCGGCGGCTCTTCCAGGGTCTTCAGAAGACCGTTGAAAGCCTGCGTCGACAGCATGTGCACTTCGTCGATAATATAGACCTTGTAGCGCGCCGAGACCGGGCGATAACGCACCTGCTCGATGATCTCGCGAATATCGTCGATGCCGGTATGCGAGGCGGCATCCATCTCGATGACATCGACATGCCGGCCTTCCATGATCGCCTGGCAATGTTCGCCGGGAATGCGAAGGTCGATGGTCGGCTTGTCGATGGTGTCGGTCTTGTAATTCAGTGCGCGGGCGAGAATGCGGGCCGTGGTCGTCTTGCCCACGCCGCGAACGCCGGTCAGCATATAGGCCTGCGCGATACGCCCCGTCTCGAAGGCGTTGGTCAGCGTGCGGACCATCGGCTCCTGGCCGACCATCAGATCGGAAAAATCCTTCGGGCGATATTTGCGCGCCAGTACCCGGTAGCCGGTCCCGACCTGGGATTCGCTTGATGTGGTGGGTACGGTATCGCTCATTGCCTCGCCAGTTTGTTTTGCCAGTTGTCTTGGGGCGCGGAACTGGCCCGGCGAAAAGCTGAGCACGTCTTTTAAAAAGGTGGGAGGCTGGCACGGCGACCCGTGCCGGGCTCGTTAGGGCTGCTTCCTTCCGGACCTGACCCGGTTGGCGAGTGGCTCGTCCACCACCAACCTCCCAGGGCCACATATCGGCAATATCGACAGCAAATGCAAGCCAAGCCTTCAAAAAACTGCTATCACGATGAAAACAAACATGGAGGACACCTTGGAGACATTCCGGCTGGACGACAGGCTGGCGCGCGATAGCGTGCTGGTGACGCGTTTGGGACTATGTGAACTGCGTTTGCAAAACGACAGTCGCTGGCCCTGGCTGGTGCTGGTGCCGCAGCGAGATGGTGCCAGCGAATTGTTCGATCTCACCCCGCTTGATCAGGCCGTGCTGACATTCGAGACCAATCTCGTCGCCTCCGCCTTGAAGGAAATCACGGGAGCCACCAAGATCAATGTCGGTGCTCTGGGCAATATCGTCCGGCAGCTGCATGTCCATATTATCGCCCGTAATGAAGGCGACACCTGCTGGCCCGGTCCCATCTGGGGTCACGGGACGGCGGTGCCCTACGCTCCGGGCGAAAAGGAAAGTCTGATGAAAAAAATCTCCGGCGCGCTCTGATGATGTCCATGAAAATTTTTGAAACCACTGCCCCCCATCCCGAAGCAAGCCTGCTGACGGCCTTTTCCAAAAATGCTCTCGACCGTTTCGCTGAAAAGCGGACGGAGGAGTGCGTTGCCGATGCGCTGAAAGTCGACGGCACCCATATTTTTGCCTTTTCGGGCAACCGGCTTGTCCTGAAACATGACGAGCAGGTCATCGATCCCCTGTTTTCCGCCTATGAACTGGCCGAGTTGCAGCCGGATTTCGACAGTGCCGTTCTGCTCGGATATCGCGAAACCGGCGAACCGAGAATTGCGGTGCCGGTTGCCGTGGCGGAAGACCAGCTGGCGAGCCACTACAAGCTGGCCGACGCCCGCACGCTTTATCGCGACCATCTTCTCGACGAGGAATTGCTGAGCGAAGTCGCACAGGCTGTCAGCCTCACCCACTGGAACGCCGACAATCGCTTTTGCGGCAAGTGCGGCGGCACCATGGAGCTGCGAATCGGCGGCTACAAGCGTATCTGCGCCGCCTGCAGCCACACTATTTTTCCCCGAACCGATCCCGTCGTCATCATGATGACGATCGACATCGAGCGTGATCTGTGCCTGCTTGGCCGCGGCGCGCATTTTGCGCCGGGCATGTATTCGTGCCTTGCCGGTTTTGTCGAACCGGGCGAAACCATCGAGCAGGCTGTCCGCCGCGAAACGCATGAGGAATCCGGCGTGGAAATCGGCCGCGTGCGTTATCACGCGTCGCAGCCCTGGCCGATGCCGCATACGCTGATGATCGGCTGTTATGCCGAGGCACTGTCTTTCGATATTGCGCGCGATGAGATCGAACTGGAGGATTGCCGCTGGTTCACGCGGGCGGAAGTCGCAAAGATGCTGGAGACGGCGACGGGCGACGGCTTTTCAGCGCCTCCCGGCGGCGCCATCGCGCATCGGCTGATGCGCGACTGGGTGGAATGGACGAAATAATCCCGTTCGGCAGGCTCAACCCTGGTTGAGCTTGCCGCGCATCGCATGGCCCTTGTAGACGCCGAGAATGCGGACTTTTTCCGAAAAGAAGCGCAGCTCGTCCAGCGCATGCCGCACCGGTTCGTCATCGGGGTGGCCTTCAATATCGGCATAAAACTGCGTCGCCACGAATTTGCCGCCGAGCTGGTAGCTCTCTAGCTTCGTCATGTTGATGCCGTTGGTGGCGAAACCGCCCATGGCCTTGTAGAGCGCGGCCGGAATGTTGCGAACATTGAAGACGAAGGTGGTGACAACGATTTCATCGCTCGATTGGCGCTTGGCCCAGTTTTCATCACGGGAAAGCACCACGAAGCGCGTGACGTTGTTTTCCGAATCCTCGACATTCTCAGCCAGAATATCGAGACCGTAGAGATCCGCGGCAAGGCGTGGCGCCAGTGCCGCCATGCTGCGGTCGCCCTTTTCGGAAACCAGCCTTGCGGAGCCCGCCGTATCGCCGGCGATGACGGGCTTCCAGCCATTGGCACGAATAATCTTTCGGCATTGGCCCAGCGCATGGATATGGCTGTGGACGGTGCGGATTTCATCCTTCGTCACGCCCGGCACCACCATCAGCTGGAAACGGATCGGCATGAAATATTCGCCGATGATGTGAAGGCGTGATTCGGGCAGCAGGTGATGGATATCTGCGACGCGGCCGGCCAGCGTGTTTTCAATCGGGATCATGCCGAGATCGGCTTCGCCATTCTCGATAGCGTTGAAGGCATCCTCGAATGTCGGGCATGGCAAAGGCTCCATATGCGGAAACATGTCACGGCAGGCCATGTCGGAATTCGCGCCGAACTCGCCCTGAAAGGCAATGCGATTGGTAATCAAGCTCATGGGACTGTCCGTTAGAGGGTTCTGCTTGCAAGGATCTTGCGGGCTTTTTCGAGATCGTGCGGCGTGTCGACGCCGAGCGGTACGGACCGGACGATTTCCGCATCGATGCGCATGCCCGCTTCCAGCGCACGCAGCTGTTCCAGCCGCTCGCGCAATTCCAGAGGCGAGGGCGGCAGGCGCACGAATGTTTCAAGTGCGGCGCGGCGATAGGTGTAAAGTCCGATGTGATGATAAAGCGGCCCATCGCCATAAGGCGCGGTGGCGCGGGTGAAATAAAGCGCGCGCAACCGTGTTTCGGAAAGCGGGCTGCCCACCACTTTCACCACGTTCGGATTGGTTTTTTCCTCTTCGTCGGTGATTTCGACCGTCAACGTCGCAATGTCGACGGCGGCATTTTCCAGCGGGCGCAGCGAGGCACGGATGGTTTCCGCCTCGATGGTCGGAAGGTCACCCTGGACATTGATGACGTATTCCGCCTTGCCATAGGGGTCGGCCTTTTGCAGCGCCTCGAAAATGCGGTCCGAGCCGGACTGGTGGTCGTCACGTGTCATCATCACGTCGAAACCGGCGTTTTTCACCGCTGAAAACACCTGTTCGTCGTCGACCGCAACGACGATTCGCTCCGCACCGGCCTCGCGTGCTCTCAGCGCCACCTGCACGATCATCGGCTTGCCGCCAATGTCGGCAAGTGGCTTGCCGGGCAGGCGCGTGGAGGCCATCCGCGCCGGTATGAGGACGACAGCTTTCTCGAAATCCCGATTCTTCATCCGACACCCTTCAAATCCCGCCCGAAAAGTGTCAAAACGTCACGGTGTGGGGAGCATTATTCAAGTTGCGCAGGCTGTGCAAAAGCCATAGCTTTCGAGCAATTTCAAGATGCCCGGTTATATGGAGCGGATGCGAGGGAGCGCATATAGATGAATTCTTATGTTAATATGGGCGTTGGGGCGTTGCTCGGCACGGTTTTCGTCCTGATGTCGGTGTCGATTGCGTCTGAGGGCATTTTCCATGCGCCCGCGCCCGAAAAGGAAGGTTACGCCATTGCCGCGGCAGAGAGTGGCGGCGGAGAAGCCGGTGGCGGAGAAGCCGCTGCAGCTGCGACGCCAATCGCAAAATTGCTTGCGAGCGCCGATGCCACCAAGGGTGAGGCCGTCTTCAAGAAGTGTACGAGCTGTCATACCGGAGAGAGTGGTGGTGCAAACAAGGTCGGCCCCAATCTCTTCGATATCGTCAACCGGCCGATCGCCAGCCACGAAGGTTTCAGCTACTCCGCTGGGATGAAGGATTTCTCCAAGGGCGGTTCCGTGCATTGGGATTACGATCATCTCAGCTACTTCATCGAAGCTCCCAAGAAACACGTTCCCGGCACGGCCATGGGCTTCGCGGGTGTGAAGAAGGAGACGGAACGAGCGGACCTCATCGCTTATTTGCGCACGCTTTCGGCAAACCCGGCTCCGCTTCCGGATCCGAATGCGGCTCCCGTACCGATGAACTGATCATGATGATGGTTTCATGAAAAAAAGCCCGGCATCGCTGCCGGGCTTTTATTTTCGTGAGGGGTGGACTGCAAATACGGGCATGGCGCCTGAAGAATCAGAAGCCCTTGCCGCCGCGCAATTCGGAAATCACCGTTCCGACCATGATCTTGATATCCAGCCAGACCGAAAAATTGTCGACATAATAGAGATCGGAGACGATCCGGGCACGGGCCTTGTCGCTGCGATCCGTCGGGCCGCGGAGTCCCCGCATCTGGGCAAGGCCGGTAATGCCGGGCCGCATCCGGTGCCGCATGTGATAATGCGGAACCAGCTCCTCATAAAGACGGCCGGCCGCCAGCATGCCGATGGCGTGGCAGCGTGGGCCCACCAGCGACATGTCGCCCTTCAACACATTGATGAGCTGCGGCAGTTCGTCGATATTCGTACGGCGGAGAATGGCGCCGATACGGGTTATCCGCGGATCGTTCTTCACCGTTTGCGCCACGCCGGTGGCATCACCCAGTTCCGCCCGCATCGAGCGAAATTTATAGACACGGATTTTTCGCCCGTTCATGCCCCAGCGCACCTGCGAGAACAGGACGGGACCATTGCTGTCGAGCTTCACCAGCACTGCGACGGTCGCCAATACCGGCGCAAGCGCCACAAGGGCGATGGACGCCCCTGTAATGTCTATTGTCCTTTTGAGCGCAAACTGGCTGCGCAGAAAAGCCGATGGTTTCTTGTCGGAGATGGGAGATTGTATTTCCGCCGTTTCAAACGGGACGGCAGGATAGGGAGCGCCGTAAAAAACGGCATGCGATGAGCCTTTAGTACCCAGCATAATATGGAACCCTGAAAAGTTATTTTGAAACAAGAAAATTAATTTATATGAACGATTAATAATTCATTTACCCTAAAAAGTCACCCGAAATGTAGCCGCCTCCGTGCAAATGGCAATCTAGGGTTAATGTCGGTGCATCCATATGTTGCGGCCTTGCGCCATCTTCGCGCTCGGCTAGGGATGCGAGGGGTCGATCCCCCGGGAAAAGCGGGTTTTTGGGGAGGTGAACGGGTCTGCCGTCACCATCCGTCCCGAGACCGGGTCCGTTTGGGTGCCGCTCAGTTGCCCATCAGAATGTCGAGAAGCGTCGTCTGCTTCGGCCCCGATTGTGCGGGGGCCGAGCTGCCTATATCGGCAGGCGGCACGGGGCCGTTGCCGGCCTGATAGCCAGGTTCGATATCGCGGGAGGGTATGTTCGCCGGCGGCATGGCCATGCCCGGCTGGTTGGGCGAGGCCGGCGCGTCGGGATAGGCCCGGGTGCCGGTCGTCCCGCCACCAAGCGCATTGGAAATAATGTCGCCAATGGAGGAGGGGGCGCTTTCCGGCGCCGGCTGCTGCATTTCTCCAAGCGGCGGCACGCCGCCTGCGCCAAGCCCGAAGAGCGGTGAGGGCGAAAGCCCCGAATGGGCGGCGGTCATGAAATCTTTCCACGCCTTTGCGGGAAGCCCGCCGCCGGTGACCTTTTTCATCGATGTGCCGTCATCATTGCCGAACCAGACGCCGGTGGTCAGGTTGCTTGTGTAGCCGACAAAAAGTGCGTCGCGGAAAGACTGGGTCGTGCCGGATTTTCCTGCCGCCTGCCAGCCCTGCAGCCTTGCGGCCTTGCCGGTGCCTTCGGTGATGACACGCGACAGCATGCTGTTCATGGTCGCGGCGATCTCTTCGCTCAGCACGCGCGGCGGGTTATCGTATTTGTTTTCGTAAAGCACCTTGCCGTCCGCATCGGTGATACGTTTGACGATATGCGGCGTCGCTTTGTAGCCGCCATTCATGAAGGGGGCGTAGGAGGCGGTCAGCTCCATCAGCGACACTTCCGAAGTGCCGAGCGCGATGGAGGCATTGTTCTGCAGCTCGGATTCGATGCCCATGCGATGCGCCACCTGGGTCACACGATCGGGGCCAACTTCCATCACCAGCTGCGCGGCAATGGTGTTCAGCGAATTGGCGAGCGCGGTAGCGAGCGTCACTTCGCCCCGATATTTCTTCTCGTAATTTTCCGGGGTCCAGTTGCCGATACGAACAGGCGCGTCATTGCGGATGGTATAGGGGGTGAGCCCGGATTCGAGTGCGGCGACATAAACGAAGGGTTTGAATGCGGAGCCGGGTTGCCGTTTTGCCTTGGCGGCGCGGTTGAACTGGCTTTCGGCATAATCCGCTCCGCCTACGACGGCCCGGATCGCACCCGTACCATCGATGGAAACCAGCGCCGCCTGCGAGGCGCCCTGTTTCTTGCCGTCGCCCTGCAGCACATGCGTCAGTGCCTTTTCGGCGTCGCGCTCGAGATTGGGGTCGATGGTCGTATCGACGACGATGTCCTGCTTGACCTCGCCGACCAGGTTGCGCACTTCCTCCAGCACCATATCGGCGGCGTAATGCTCGGCACCCGACCAGAAACGTTTCGCCTTGGTCGGCGGCTGTGACATGGCGGTCTTGATTTCGTCGTCGGTGATGAAGCCGACATCGCGCATGGATTGCAGCACGACCTGCGCCCGCTCTTCCGCCGCCTGCGGGTCGCGCGCCGGCGAAAGGCGCGAGGGCGCTTTCAGAAGCCCGGCGAGCATGGCCGCCTCGCCCAGATTGACGTCGCGTGCGGATTTATTGAAGTAGCGCCGCGAGGCAGCCTCGACGCCATAGGCGTTGGAGCCGAAATAGACGCGATTGAGATACATCGCGAGAATCTGGTCCTTGGTGAATTTATGCTCCAGCCAGAAGGACAGCAGCACTTCCTGAACCTTGCGCTCCAGCGTGCGATCCGGCGAGAGGAACAGGTTTTTTGCGAGCTGCTGCGTCAGCGTCGAGCCGCCCTGCACGGTTCGTCCTGTCAGCACATTCGTGACGATGGCGCGCCCGAGACCGAGCGGATCGACCCCGAAATGCGAATAAAACCGCCGGTCCTCGATTGCCATGACGGCCTGCGGAATATAGGGCGACATATCCTCCAGCGCGAGCGCCTCGCCGCCGGTGGTGCCGCGATTGGCCAGCACGCTGCCATTTACCGAAACGATCTTCACATTCGGCGGGCGTTCGGGAATGGACCAGCTGCTGGCGCTCGGCATGCGTGCACCGTAATAGAGGACAAGACCGGCAACGCCGATGCCGCCCCAGATGCCGAGCACGATACACCAGTAGACGAGAGAGCGAAGGAAGCCCGTCGCGCCGCGGCCGGAGCTGCGGGTGCGTTTTTCTTTTTTCCTGGATTTGGCGCGGGCGGATGCCGGCTTCGGTTTCCCGGCTTGCTGTTTTGTGGTGCCGCTGATGCGCTCGCTGGCGTCAAGGCGCAGGTCGTCGCCGGACTCGTGGAAATCCCCGAAGGAGGGTTCTACCCGTTCGCGTGATTTACCTTTGCCTGCCATTCAGCCGAAGTCGCTCCTATTTGCGAAACCGCGCGCATCCCATTCGAATTTCAGGCTTCCATGCCTGCGCGATCCTTAATCCAGGATGAAGAGTTTAAATGCGGCAATTTAAGGCGGGGTTAAGCTCTTGCCGGATCAAATCGGCGTCATTGGCAGACGTCGACCCATTGCGCGCCCGTCAATTCGGCCATCACATCGGGCGAAATCTTCACTGCCGCATTGGTGGCGCCGGCAGCCGGAACCACCTCTTGGTAGTTTTTTAGAGATATGTCGCAGAACACTGGCAGGGGCGAGGGCAGGCCGAAAGGGCACACGCCGCCGACGGGGTGGCTGGTCACCGCAACCACCTCTTCCGGTCCGAGCATACGCGGCTTGGCCCCAAAATGATCGCGGAACTTCCGGTTATCGAGCCGCCTCGTGCCGGCGGCGACGACAAGGAGAATGGTGTCGCCTGCCTTCAGGCAGATCGTTTTGGCGATCTGGTCGGGCTGGACACCATGGGCTTCGGCGGCCAACGCCACCGTTGCTGAACTCGCCTCCGTTTCAATCACGGCGACTTCGGGCGATTTCTCGGTGAAAAAGGCTCTGACGGATTCGATAGACATGCGTATTTATTAGGCGTTACGCGGAGACGCTTCAAGTCACCCTGCAACAGCTATGCAATTTGTGCAATGCTGCGCTGCGATGAAACGTCTGTTTTTTAAGCTGATATCCTGTATCTTCAAATCATCGAAGCGACGCACTCCTCCTCCCAGCGTCGCCCGATTGGACTGACAATACTCCTCCTCCCAATTGTCAGTCAGTTTCAAGAACCCGGCGCACCTCCTCCCGCGCCGGGTTTTTGCTTTTTGGCGCTCCTGTCGTCTAGCTCCCTGCTGAACCCCGGCAAGATGGGCGTGTTCAAAGAAACTTGACTTTCAGCCCCTTCCAACCTAGTTACTTCGCCATCGATATTTGTTTGACGACCAGAGCTTCGGCGTCTTTTTAGACGCTCACGACGATCTTTTCCTTCAAATTCGACCCAAGTCCGCACTGCTCGCAGTGCAAATACAATTGCCAACGGAAGGAAATCGTTATGGCGACTGGTACAGTAAAGTGGTTCAACGCAACCAAGGGCTACGGCTTCATTCAGCCTGACGACGGTTCGCAGGACGTATTCGTTCACATCTCCGCTGTTGAGCGCGCTGGTCTGACCGCCCTCAACGACGGCCAGAAGCTCTCCTACGAGCTGATGCAGGATCGTCGCTCGGGCAAGATGTCCGCAGGCAACCTCGTTGCTGCCTGATAAGCGCTTTGGCCCGAAAGGGTCATTCGCATGAATGGAAAGGCCGGATTTTTCCGGCCTTTTCTTTTGCTGGAAGGGGCTGGACCGGCTGCCCTTGAAAAAGCCGGACCACATACCAATATAGGGGTCAACAGTGCTCCGGACCGGAACTGCCGGGAATGGCGCTTTTAAAAGCGCCGCTGCTGTTGTGTTAACCAAAGATTAACCAAAGCAGCCGATCTTGAGCCGGAAAGCAGCGTCGATATCTTTGACGCGCTCTGGAGCATTAGACCGTTAGAACGCTTTGACCACGGATGTACTGGCATTGACGGAAAACGGATGGAAAGGTCGGGCTTGCCCGGCCTTTTTGTTTATGTGCCGAGGAGGTGCCGAATATTCGGCACCTCCTCTTTTTCTCTGGATTATTTCGCCGCGAGCGCGTCGAGAATACGGACCCAGGAGCGGATACCCTTGTGGAAGGACTGCAGGTCGTATTTTTCATTCGGCGAATGAATACGGTCATCGGTAAGTCCGAAGCCGACAAGCAGCGAATCCATTCCCAGCATCTTCTGGAAATCGCCGACGATCGGGATCGAGCCACCCATGCCGATGACGACGGCAGGTTTCGGCCATTCTTCCGAAAGCGCATTTTTGGCCTTGGTCAGCACGGGTGAATCATAAGAAAGCTGGATGGCTGGTGATGCGCCATGCTCGTGGAATTCCACGGAGCAATCGGCTGGAAGCTTCGAGCGCACATAGGCCCGGAAGCTGTCGCGGATGGTTGCCGGATTCTGCTCGCCGACGAGGCGGAACGACACCTTGGCGGAGGCCTTCGCGGCGATCACGGTCTTGAAGCCGTCGCCAGTGTAGCCACCGATGATGCCGTTGACTTCCGCCGTCGGCCGCGCCCATGTCTGCTCCAGCACGGAACGGCCCTTTTCGCCCGAGGGAACAGAAAGGCCGACTTCGCCGAGAAAGGCTTCGGCCGTTCGTCCCAGCGTTTCCCAGGAGGCCTTGATGTTGGCTGGGGTTTCCTCCACGCCGTCATAAAAGCCTGAAAGAGTTACCCGGCCTGTTTCGTCATGCAGGCCGGCGAGAATATCGGTGAGGATGTGGATCGGATTTGCCGCCGCACCGCCGAACAGACCGGAATGCAGATCGCGGTCGGCCGCGGTGATGACAATCTCTTCCCCGACAAGACCGCGCAGGGCTGCGGCAATGGCCGGCGTATCCCGGTCCCACATGCCGGTATCGCAGACCAGCGCATAATCGGCCTTCAACTCATCCGCATTGGCTTCGAGAAAAGGCTTCAGCGAGGGCGAACCGGATTCCTCTTCGCCTTCAAAGAGGATAGTGACGCGCACCGGCAGGCCGCCATTCACTGCCTTATAGGCGCGGCAGGCCTCAACGAAGGTCATCAGCTGGCCCTTGTCGTCTGCCGTACCGCGTCCGGTGATCACCTGCCGGCCGGCGCCGATATCCTTGACGGCGGGCTCGAATGGATCGTTTTCCCAGAGATCGAGCGGATCGACGGGCTGCACGTCATAATGGCCGTAGAAAAGCACATGCGGTGCATCTTTTGTGGCCGCATCGTGATGCGCCACAACCATGGGGTGGCCGGCCGTATCGCGCACGGAGGCTGTGAAGCCGAGCGCTGAAAGCGTTCTGACCAGCCATTCCGCCGCCTTGCGGCAGTCCGCTTTGTAGGCCGGGTCCGTCGAAATCGATGGAATGCGCACGAGCTCGAACAGCCGCTCGAGGCTGGAGGTGAGATTGTCGTCGGCGGTGGAAAGAATGGGGGAAACGTCTGTCATCGCTGATCCTGTCATGTCTGTCGTGACCCGGCGATAAGACGACACATGCGGGCATCGCGCATCGCGGGAAACAAGGGGGCCGGCGTGTCGTGAATCGGCAAACGTGCGGCCGCCGGAACGATAGAGCAGTTCAGGGAAAGTGCGAAGCGGTTTCGGGCTCTAAATATTATTTCGCTTTTTTGGCGCTTTCGATCGCCCGGCGCATATATTCCAGCAGAAGCTGTCTCTCGAAACGCCGGAAATCCTTGAGCAGCGTGTCTTCGGTGGCTTCGGAGGCGGCAATGGCGTTGGCTTCCAGATCCCTGCCGCGCTGGGTCAGCTCGATGATCTGGGCACGGCGGTCGCTTGGATGGGATTTGCGGATGATCAGCCCGTCACGTTCCATACGGGAGAGCGTATTGGCGAGCGTCGCCTGTTCAACATCGATTCTATCGAGCAATTGCCGCTGCGTCAGGCCTTCCTCATGCCAGAGTTCGATCAGGATGGGGAACTGCCCGGGGGAGAAACCGAGCGCGGCGGCTCTTTTCTGCATCGCCATGGTGAATTCGCGCGCCATTTTTGAGGCGAGATAGATTGCCGATTCGTCCCGGGAAAAACCCATTTTTCCGCCCATAAAGCACCACGGCCGGCTCAGTCCGGCAATTTCAATAGCGTGATATATATCGCGTGATATGTTTAAGCCAGCCCGACAGGGCACAAAATAAAACCGCCATGGCCGGGAGGGGTCGGCCATGGCGGTCATATTGGAGGACAAAGGCCCGGAGAGGGGGAAAGGCCTTTGTCCGGTCTGACGCGGCGGGGGACGAGCCAGCAATCAGACTACGGCGTGATCAGGCGCCGTCCTCCTAGAAATGTGTCTGCAAATGCGGCTTTTCAAGGGAAGGGCGGATTACAAATCGGTAACGTTGAGGTGAATTTCGCGCGCTCTTGCGGACACCGTATTCCCTGCGCTTTGCGGTGTGTTGTGCGAAGTTTCGGTGGACGTCAAAACGGCCCCGCGCTATCCATGCTACCCATGAAAAAAGGCGATCATCTTTTCCTCGTTGACGGTTCCGGTTTCATTTTCCGGGCCTTCCATGCCATTCCGCCGCTGAACCGCAAGTCGGACGGGCTGCCGGTCAACGCCGTCTCGGGCTTCTGCAACATGTTGTGGAAGCTCCTGAAGGATGCGCGCAATACCGATGTGGGTGTGACGCCTACCCATTTCGCGGTGATTTTCGACTATTCATCGAAGACCTTCCGTAACGAGCTTTACGATCTCTACAAGGCCAACCGCACCGCGCCGCCGGAAGATCTCGTTCCGCAATTCGGTCTGATCCGCGAAGCGACGCGCGCCTTCAACCTTCCCTGCATCGAGACGGAAGGTTTCGAGGCGGACGATATCATCGCCACCTACGCCCGGCAGGCCGAGGCAATCGGCGCCGATGTCACCATCATCTCTTCCGACAAGGATCTGATGCAGCTCGTGACGGCCAATGTGCATATGTACGACGCCATGAAGGACAAGCAGATCGGCGTTCCCGACGTCATCGAAAAATGGGGCGTAGGCCCCGAAAAGATGATCGACCTGCAGGCGATGACCGGCGATTCCACCGACAATGTTCCCGGCATTCCCGGCATTGGGCCGAAGACTGCGGCGCAATTGCTGGAAGAATATGGCGATCTCGATACGTTGCTGGCGCGGGCGGGCGAAATCAAGCAGCAGAAGCGTCGGGAAAACATCATCGCCAATGCGGAGCTTGCCCGCCTTTCCAGACAGCTTGTGGCGCTCAGGACCGATGTGCCGCTGGATCAGTCTCTAGAGGCGCTGGTACTCGAACCGCAGAACGGCCCGAAACTCATCGCCTTCCTGAAGGCGATGGAGTTCACGACGCTGACACGCCGGGTTGCCGAAGCGACCGAAACCGACGCTTCCGCCATCGACCCTGCCAATGTGCCGGTGCAATGGGGTGCCGATGCCCATGGTCCCGATCTTGACGCGCCGGCCGCTGCCGTCAAGTCCGGTGAAGTCGCTGCTGACGCAGCAGGCGCCCCGGCTTTGCCTGCCGCTCCGGCAAGGAAAGTAACGGGGGAGGGCAGCGCGCCCGCCGATCTGGCTGCAGCGCGACAGGCGCTTTTTTCCGCCGCCGCGATCGATACGACTGCCTATCTAACGATCAGGGATCTTGCGACGCTTGACCGTTGGATAGCCGCTGCCCGGGAGACGGGCGTCGTCGCCTTCGATACGGAAACGACTTCGCTCGACCCGATGCAGGCGGAACTTGTCGGCTTTTCTCTGGCCATTGCCGATAACGGCAAGGACGCCACGGGCACCGATATCCGCGCAGCCTACGTTCCATTAACGCACAAGACCGGCTCCGGCGGCGATCTCTTCAGCGATGGCATTAAAATGGCTGAGGGGCAGGTGCCCTTTGCCGAGGCGCTGGAGCGCCTGAAGGACCTGCTCGAAGATGAAGCCGTCCTGAAGGTCGCCCAAAACCTCAAATACGACTATCTGCTGATGAAGCGTCACGGCGTCGTCATGCAAAGCTTCGACGACACGATGCTAATTTCCTATGTTCTCGAGGCCGGCAAGGCCACGCATGGCATGGATTCACTGTCCGAACGCTGGCTCGGCCACACGCCGATCGCCTATAAGGATGTGGCGGGTTCGGGCAAGTCGAGTGTCACTTTCGATTTTGTCGATATCGACAAGGCAACAGCCTACGCAGCGGAAGACGCGGATGTCACCCTGCGGCTCTGGATGGCGCTGAAGCCGAGGCTTGTCTCGGAACGGCTGACCAAGGTTTATGAGCGTCTGGAACGTCCCCTCGTTCCGGTTCTCGCGCATATGGAAGAGCGCGGCATCACCGTCGACCGGCAGATCCTGTCCCGCCTCTCCGGTGAACTCGCTCAGAAGGCTGCGGCCTTCGAAGAGGAAATCTACGAGCTGGCGGGCGAGCGTTTCAACATCGGCTCCCCAAAGCAGCTCGGCGATATTCTGTTCGGCAAGATGGGCTTGGCCGGTGGCTCGAAAACCAAGACCGGCCAATGGTCGACATCGGCACAGGTTCTCGAAGATCTCGCGGCGGAAGGTATCGAACTGCCGCGCAAGATCGTCGACTGGCGGCAGCTGACCAAGCTGAAGTCGACCTATACGGATGCACTGCCCGGCTATATCCATCCCGAGACGAAACGGGTGCATACGTCCTACGCGCTTGCCTCCACCACCACGGGGCGTCTGTCCTCCTCGGAGCCGAACCTTCAGAACATTCCGGTTCGCACGGCTGAAGGCCGCAAGATCCGCACGGCTTTCATCTCCACGCCCGGCCACAAGCTTCTGTCGGCCGATTACAGCCAGATCGAACTGCGCGTACTGGCCCATGTCGCCGATATTCCGCAGCTGCGCAACGCCTTCGAAAACGGCATCGACATTCATGCGATGACGGCATCGGAAATGTTCGGCGTGCCGGTGGAAGGCATGCCGTCGGAAGTACGCCGCCGCGCCAAGGCCATCAACTTCGGTATCATTTACGGCATTTCCGCTTTTGGCCTCGCCAACCAGCTCGGTATCGCCCGCTCGGAGGCCGGCGACTATATCAAGAAATATTTCGAGCGTTTTCCCGGCATTCGCGATTACATGGAAGCGACCAAGGCCTTCGCCCGCGAGAATGGCTATGTCGAAACGATTTTCGGCCGGCGCGCTCATTACCCGGAAATCCGTTCTTCCAACCCTTCCGTGAAGGCCTTCAACGAACGCGCCGCCATCAACGCGCCGATCCAGGGCTCGGCCGCCGATATCATCCGCCGCGCCATGGTCCGCATCGAGCCGGCGCTGGAGGCGGAAAAGCTTTCCGCCCGCATGCTTTTGCAGGTGCATGACGAACTCATCTTCGAAGTCGAGGAAGCGGAAATTGAAAAGACCCTGCCTGTCGTCGTCTCTGTCATGGAGGATGCGGCTATGCCGGCGATTTCGATGAAGGTGCCGCTGAAAGTGGATGCGCGTGCCGCCGACAATTGGGATGAGGCGCATTGACCGGCCTTTGAGCGGTCGATGTCATTGCCCTGTCGCGCGCGCGGACTAGGGGGAACGTCTCACAAGGAGTTCCCCGATGCACGCCCCGCTCGTTTCGAAAGATCTTGAGTATATTTCCGCCGCTAATCGCGATCAGCCGCCGCGCCATCTGGGCAGCCGCTTCAATGCGAATGGCGAGTTCCTGCCCGAGCCAGGTAACACCGTCGTCTGCCATCTTGTCGAAGGATCGCAGACCGAAAAAGCGATCATTGCGACCCGCCAGCGTTTTCTGGATATGCCGGAGGCGTCGCATCTTGCCTTTACGCCTGTTTCCAGCCTGCACATGACGGTATTTCAGGGCATCATCGAGTTTCGCCGCGCTTTGCCCTACTGGCCGGAAAACATGCCGCTCGATACGCCGATCGACACGATGACGGACTATTATCGCGACCGTCTTTCCGCATTTCCGGTCCTGCCCGCGTTCAAAATGCAGGTATCGGGTCTGCGTCCCGTAGGTCTTGCAATGAAGGGCGCAACCGCTGAAGATGACCGGATCGTGGCTCTCTGGCGTGACACATTCGCCGATTTCTTCGGCTATCGCCATCCCGATCATGATAGCTATGAGTTCCATATCACCCTGTCCTACATTGTTCGCTGGTTCGAGCCGGAGTGCCTGCCGCGCTGGCAGGCGATGCTTGACGAGGAACTGGAAAAGCTGCGCGCCGCAGCGCCCGTCATAGAGATGCGTCCGCCGGCTTTCTGTGAATTCAAGGATATGAACCACTTCAAGGAACTTGTCGTTTTCGATAAGAGGTAAGGTGTGATTTGCAGCCACCAGCCGTGGTTCTGCATACCGATTCCGCTGAATCGGAAAAAATGCGCATCAGGGCTGGTCAAAGCCCGTTTGGGCATGTATAAGCGCGCCAAATTTCCGATATCGAGACATCCGACATTCGGCCTTTGGTTCTGGCCGGTTCCGTTGTTTCGCCGCTTAAGTGGAGTAACAAAAATGGCTGTACCAAAAAGAAAAACAAGCCCGTCCAAGCGCGGTATGCGCCGCTCGGCTGACGGTCTCAAGTCTGCAACCTATGTTGAAGACAAGAACTCCGGCGAACTGCGCCGTCCGCACCATATCGATCTGAAGACCGGTATGTATCGCGGCCGTCAGGTTCTGACGCCGAAGGAAAGCGCATAAGCTTTCTGAAATCATCTTTGCAAAAACCGGCCCTCGTGGCCGGTTTTTTGTTTTCAGGACTGCCCACCTGTCCTTTCCGCTCACTTGGAAAATCCGCGCGCTCCCCCTACACTCTTTTAGGGAGAGCAGGTTTGCTGCCTGCAGCAGGAGGGGAGCTTCGGTGAAATATCGCTGGATTTTGTTGATGCTTCTCAGCCTCGGCCTCGGTTATGGCGCCGTGACGAGAGGTGGTGGCATCATCGCGGAGAGCTATTTTGGCGAAATGTCCGAGCAGGGTCGCACGACGCTTCGGCTCGCCGTCTCGGCACTGGGCGGGCTCCTGAGCCGTTACGAGCCGCTTCCTGCGCTCATTGCCGATCACGACGACATCGAGGAACTGGTCGCCCATCCCAAGGATGAAGCCCTGCGTCAGCGCGCCAATGTGTACCTCAAATCCATCAACACCCTGCTGGAATCCTCCGATATCTATATCATCACGCTGGACGGGGAGACCATCGCGGCCAGCAACTATGATGGTCCGACAAGTTTCGTTGGTGAGAATTTCAGCTACCGTCCCTATTTCCAGGATGCCGCCAGGGGCTTCCAGTCCCGCTTTTTCGCGCTCGGCACCACCTCGCACAAGCGCGGTTATTATTTCTCCGCACCGATTCTCTTCAATGAGGAGATCAAGGGCGTCATCGTCTTCAAGGTCGATATCGAAGGCATAGAGGCCTCCTTTGGCGATGGCGAAAACCGTATTCTGGTATCGGACCCGGAAGGCATCATCTTCATGACCGGAACGCCGCAATGGCTTTATTCCGGGCTGATGCCGCTGACGCCTGAAAGGCTGGCGCGCACGGAGGCTTCCCGCCGTTATGCCAATGCCGCCTTGAAGGAACTGCCGCTTAAAAACGGCAGTTTCGGTTCGCATCAGTTGATGACGATCAGCCAGGAAGACGGTGAGAGGGAATATATGGTCCTGTCGCAACCGATGCCCGATGCCGGCTGGACCGTCAGCGTGCTGATGGACACGGGCTCGCTCCGAACGCAGGTCAAGACGGCAATGATTGCGATCATCCTCTGCCTGTGCCTGGCCGCCGCGCTGATCGCCGTGCTGTTGCAAAGACGTCGACGCCTGCGGGATCGGTTAACCCATCAGGCCGAAGCCCAGGCGGAACTGGAGCGCCGGGTGGAGGAGCGCACGGCCGATCTGGCGCGGGTCAATCAGGAGATCGAGCACGAAATCGCCGAACGCCGCCAGACTGAGAAGCAGTTGCGCAAGATGCAGAACGATCTGGTGCAGGCTGGCAAACTTGCAGCACTTGGGCAGATGTCGGCCGCGCTGTCGCATGAGTTCAACCAGCCGCTGGCCGCCGCCAAGAATTATGCCGAAAACGCCTCGCTTCTCGTGGAGCGCGGGCGGCTGGAGGAGGTGACGGAAAATCTCAGGCGTATTTCGGGCCTTATCGACCGTATGGCGTCCATCAGCAAGCATCTCAGGAACTTCGCCCGTAAGCCCAATGAAAAAATGGCGGCAGTGGGTCTGGAAACCGTGCTTCGCGACACGCTTGAAATCGTCGGCCCGCGACTGAAGGCCGCCAATGCGATGCTGGATGTCGATCTCGGCCCGATGCCGCTTGCCGTAAAGGCCGGTCCGGTGCGGCTGCAGCAGGTGCTCGTCAACATCATCTCCAATGCCGCTGATGCGGTGGAGGGGCGCGAGGACCGTCGCATTGCGCTGCAGGCGGTGCAGCATGGCCAGTCGGTGTCGATTTTCATCCGTGATCGCGGTCCCGGCGTGCCGGCGGCGATTTCGGAACGTATTTTTGACCCCTTCTTCACCACCAAGGGCGTGGGACGCGGCCTTGGTCTTGGCCTGTCCATTTCCTACAACATCATCAAGGATTTTGGCGGCCAGCTGCGCGTCAGAAACCATGAAGACGGTGGGGCGGAGTTCGAAATCGAATTGCCTGCCGCCGCATGGCGCGTGGAGGCGGCTGCGGAATGACGATGTCGCGGGTTCTGTTGATTGATGACGAAGAGGAGCTGCGCTTTTCCACGGCGCAGGCGCTGGAGCTCTCCGGCTTTGCCGTCACCATGCTGGCGAGTGCCGAACATGCGCTCGAACTTATTGGATACAGCTTTGACGGTGTCGTGGTCAGCGATATCAGGATGCCCGGCATGGATGGCATGACGCTGCTGCAGAAGGTGCGGGAACTCGACCCGGAAATACCCGTCATCCTGATGACCGGCCACGGCGATGTGCAGCTTGCGGTCAACGCCATGCGCAACGGCGCTTATGATTTCATCGAAAAGCCGTTCACGCCGCAATATCTCGCCGGCATCATCAAAAGGGCGAATGACCGGCGCGCATTGGTGCTGGAAAACCGCCGCCTGAAGGCGGTGGCCGGCAAGCATGACGATCTCGAGACACGTCTGCCCGGCAGAACCCAGGTCATGGTCGATCTGCGCTATCGCATCCGCGCCATCGGCGCGACGGACGCCGATACGCTGATCGTGGGTGACACTGGCGCCGGCAAGGAGGTGGTAGCGCGGGCGCTGCATGATATCAGCGCCAGAGCCAACCGGCCCTTCGTGGCGATCAATTGCGCCGCCCTTCCGCAGACGCTGATCGAAAGTGAACTATTCGGCCATGAGGCCGGTGCGTTTCCGGGCGCGCTGCGCCCGCGCTACGGCAAGTTCGAACATGCTCGCGGTGGCACCATCCTGCTGGACGAGATCGGCTCCATGCCCTTCGAATTGCAGGGCCGCTTTCTGCGTGTGTTGCAGGAAAGGGTGATTACCCGTCTCGGCTCGAATGAAACGGTCGAGCTCGATGTTCGTTTCATTGCCACCAGCAAGGTCGATCTGGAACAGGAAGTTGCGGCTGGCCGGTTTCGTGCCGATCTTCTTTACCGCCTGAACGTGGCGACACTTCTCGTGCCATCCCTTTCGCAGCGCAGTGCCGATATACCGTTACTCTTCCTGCATCTTGTGCGGGAAGCTGCGGCTCGCTACGGGCGGGAAGACATGGAGGTGCCGCAAAACCTGCTTTCGGCCGTCTCCCTTCGAGAATGGCCGGGCAATGTGCGTGAATTGCGCAATGCCGCCGATCGTTTCGTTCTCGGTCTGGAAAGCGACGTGTCCGAAGGATCGTTGCCGTTTCAGGATGACGGAAAGGCAGCGCTTGCCACAAGGGTTGCGGCTTATGAAAAAAGCCTGATTGCACACGCAATTGCCGCCAATGGCGGAAACCTGAAATCCGTCTATGAGAATCTCGGCATTTCGCGCAAAACGCTCTATGAAAAAATGCAGAAATACGGGTTGCATCGCCACATGACCGAGGTCTGATGGGTGGATTTCCACCCATGGATAGGCTCCTATGGGTCGAAATCCACCCAATCCCCTTCGCGATGGCGATAAAAGCGCACTCTATTGCAAGACCGCCATTGCTGAATGGCCTTCCCGGATCGCAAATATCGTCACCCCGGTCGCCATGGAGGAGCATGCGCGGCTGAAGTGGCAAACATTTTCATCCGGGAGGAATCGATGAAAATACTGAAGACAGTTACCGGCCTTGCCGCCGCCGCTGCCGTTTCCCTTTTTGCGCTGTCCGCATCCGCTCAGAACTACCCTGAGCGCAATATCACCATGGTTGTGCCCTTTGCCGCCGGCGGCCCGACGGATACGGTCGCGCGCCTTGTCGCCGAATCCATGTCGAAGGATCTCGGCCAGCAGATCATCGTTGAAAATGTCGGCGGTGCGGGTGGCACGCTGGGCGCGGGCCGTGTGGCATCGGCCGATCCGGATGGTTACACTGTCCTTCTCCACCATATCGGTATGGCGACCAGCGCCACGCTCTACCGCAAGCTCGCCTATGACACGTTGAACGCCTTCGAATATGTGGGTCTCGTCACCGAAGTCCCGATGACCATCCTGTCGCGCAAGAACCTCGAGACCAAGGATCTCAAGGGTCTGATCGAATACGCGAAAGCAAACAAGGACAAGGTCACCGTCGCCAATGCCGGCATCGGCGCTGCCTCACATTTGTGCGGCATGCTGTTCATGAGCGCCATCGAGACACCGCTCGTCACCGTTCCCTACAAGGGCACCGGACCGGCCATGACCGATCTGCTCGGCGGCCAGGTCGACATTATGTGCGACCAGACCACCAACACCACCAAGCAGATCCAGGGCGGCACCGTGAAAGCCTATGCCGTGACCACGGCCAAGCGCCTCGACGTGCTGCCGGACGTGCCGACGGTTGTCGAAGCGGGCCTGCCGAAACTCGAAGTGGGCATCTGGCACGGCATCTATACGCCGAAGGGCACCCCGGCCGAAATCAACGAAAAGCTCTCCAAGTCGCTGCAGGTCGCGCTGAAGGACAAGAATGTCGCGGCCCGCTTTGCCGAACTCGGCACCACGCCCTCCTCGGAAAGCGATGCGACGCCGGCGGCGCTGAAGGCCAAGCTTGAAAGCGAAATTGCCCGCTGGAAGCCGGTGATCGAATCCGCCGGCCAATATGCCGACTGATGAACGCGGAACGACCGGCGGTATCTCGCCGCCGGTCGACCGTGATCATTTCAATAGGCGGACCGGTGTTATGCCGGCCGTGATGGAGGGGCATCTTTCATGAAGTCTTTATTTAATGACCCTGCCGAGGCGATCTGCGGGGCAATTTTCATGGGGCTTGGCGTCTTTTTCGCCTTGCAGTCCTATGGGCTGGAAATCGGAACGGCCTTTCGTATGGGCCCCGGCTATTTCCCGCTCGTTCTGGCAATCATCCTCATCCTGCTCGGCGGCGTTATATTCCTGCGATCGGCCCGCCCGGTCGGGGAGGGGATCGGAGCAATTGCGTGGCGCGGCATATTTTTCATCCTGCCCGCGCCGATTTTCTTCGGTTTCACTGTCCGCGGTCTTGGTTTTGTGCCGGCGCTGTTTTTCAGCGCGCTCATCGCTTCCTTCGCCTCGCACAAGATGAGCCCGCTCATGGCGATCATTCTTTCCGCGGCCATCACGGTCTTTTCCGTCGCCGTTTTCAACTACGGTCTCGGCCTGCCGTTCCAGCGCTTCGGCCCCTGGCTCAAATTTTAAGGTGCTGCGATGGATTTGCTCGATAATCTCGCTCTCGGTTTCGTCACGGCATCCTCGCTGGCAAACCTGTTCTTCTGCCTGATCGGCGTGCTGCTCGGCACCCTGATCGGTGTGCTGCCCGGTATCGGCGCGACGGCGACCATCGCCATGCTGCTGCCGATCACCTTCCAGCTGGAACCCGTCTCGTCACTCATCATGCTCGCCGGCATTTATTACGGCGCGCAATATGGCGGCTCCACCACCGCCATCCTGATCAATATGCCCGGCGAATCGTCGTCTGCCGTCACTGCCATCGATGGTTATCAGATGGCACGCAAGGGCAAGGCGGGTGCGGCACTTGCGATTGCCGCGATCGGCTCGTTTTTCGCCGGCACGGTCTCCACCTTCCTCGTGGCGATCTTCGCCCCGCCGCTCACGGCCATTGCGCTGGAGTTCGGTGCGGCGGAATATTTTTCGCTGATGGTCGTCGGCCTCGTTTCGTCGATCGCGCTTGCCCATGGTTCCATCGTCAAGGCGCTGGCCATGGTCGTGCTGGGCCTGCTGCTCGGCCTGGTCGGCACGGATATTTATAGCGGCACGCCGCGCTTCACCCTCGGTATCCGTGAATATGCCGATGGCCTGAATTTCGTGGCTGTCGCAGTGGGTGTCTTTGGCATTGCCGAAATCCTGCGCAATCTCGAAAACGAGCGGACTCGCTCGGTGCTGATCGCCAAGGTCAGTGGCCTAATGCCGACCAAGGATGATTTCAAACGCATGGTGGGGCCGGTTCTTCGCGGCACCGCCATCGGTTCGGCTCTCGGCATCCTGCCAGGCGGCGGCGCCATCCTCGCGGCATTTGCGTCCTACACGGTTGAAAAACGCGTCTCCAAGAACCCGGAAGAATTCGGGCATGGCGCGGTGGCTGGCGTTGCCGGTCCGGAATCGGCCAACAATGCCGGTGCCCAGACCTCCTTCATACCGCTGCTCACGCTTGGCATTCCCGCCAATCCGGTGATGGCTTTGATGATCGGCGCGATGATCATTCAGGGTATCGTGCCGGGTCCGAACGTCGCGACCGAACAGCCGGCGCTGTTTTGGGGCATCATCGCCTCCATGTGGATCGGCAATCTGATGCTCGTCATCCTGAACCTGCCCTTGATCGGGCTGTGGGTGAAGCTCCTGACGGTGCCCTATTATGTGCTTTTCCCGATCATCATGGCCTTCTGTGCCATCGGGGTCTACAGCGTCAATTCCAACGTCTTCGATCTCTACGCCGTCGCCTTCTTCGGCTTCATCGGTTACGTGCTGGTGAAACTGCGCTGCGAGCCGGCGCCGCTGCTGCTCGGCTTCGTGCTCGGCCCGCTGCTGGAGGAAAATCTGCGCCGCGCGATGATCCTCTCCCGCGGTGATCCGACCACCTTCGTCACCCGGCCGATCAGCGCCACCCTGCTCTTCATTGCTCTGGCCGTGCTGATCATCGTCTTCCTGCCCAGCGTGAAGAAGAAGCGCGAAGAGGTTTTCGTAGAAGAAGACTGAGACTGCCAAAAATTCCGGATGCCGGCGATGGAAACATCGCCGGCTTTTTCCGTTTCCGGATCGCCGTGACGAATTCGCTTCACGAAAGCGACATATGGTTGACTTGTGCGCTTTTACGCCCAAGGAAGGGCTGGAAAGAGAGGTCGATATGACGTCGGAAACCGAAAAACGCATCATCACGCTCGAGGAAACGGCCGCGCATCAGGCGAAGGTGATAGAGGAACTCTCCGATCAGCTGGCGGAACAGTGGAAGGTGGTGGAGCAGACACGCGCCAAGCTAGACCGCCTGACGGAGAGATTTCTGAGCCTCGAAGAGCAATCGCTTGACGCGCCCGCAATCACTCGACCGCCGCATTATTAACAGGGAACAGCCAATGAAAAACGACAACGCCGCGCTGGCTGCCGATATAGTCGATTTCTGGAAGAAGGCCGGACCGGACAAGTGGTTCGACAAGGATGCCGCCTTCGACAACCACTTTCACGACCGTTTTCGTGACGCCCATTTCGCCGCCGCAAGGCGGGAACTGGATAGCTGGCTGGAGGGTGCGGAAAGCAGCTTGGCGCTGATGCTTCTGTTGGACCAGTTTCCGCGTAACTGCTTTCGCGACACCGCCCACATGTATGCGACAGACCCGTTGGCACGGCTTTTTGCCGACGAGGCTATCCGCCGTGGCCACGATCAGGCGGTGGGCGAGGACTTGCGCGTTTTCTTCTATCTGCCCTTCTCCCATGCGGAAGATATGGCGGCCCAGCAGCGCGCCTGCGGCCTGAACCAGCCGCTTGGCGGGCTTTATCTTCACCACGCCGAAGAACATCGCGATATCATCGAGCGTTTCGGCCGCTTTCCGCATCGCAACGGCATATTGCTGCGGGAAACGACCCCGGCGGAGCGAAAATATCTGGATGAAGGCGGTTTTTCCGGCTGAGCCGGAAACGAAAACGCCGCCAGTCCCGAAGGGTGGCGGCGTTTTAAAGGCATGGGAGCGGCGACAATCAGCCGTCGAAGAATTCCTTCATCCGGGCGAAGAAGCCCGTCGATTCCGGATTATTCTCCTTGGAGGAGAGCTGCTCGAACTCCTGCAACAGTTCGCGCTGACGCTTGCTGAGTTTCTGCGGCGTTTCGATCTGAATCTGGATATAGAGATCGCCCGTCTGCGCCGAACGCAGCACCGGCATGCCCTTGCCCTTCAGACGGAACTGCTTGCCCGGCTGGGTGCCTTCCGGAACCGTGACGCGCGATTTCGTACCATCAAGTGTCGTAACATCGAAAGTGCCGCCAAGCGCTGCCGTGGTCATCGAGATCGGCACGGTGCAATAAAGATCGGCACCGTCCCGCTGGAAGAATTCATGCGGACGCACGGACAGGAAGATATAAAGATCGCCCGCCGGACCGCCACGCATGCCGGCTTCGCCTTCGCCCTGCAGGCGAATGCGGGTGCCGTCTTCGATGCCCGAGGGAATGTTGACGGAAAGCGAACGCTCTTCCGTTACACGGCCCTGACCATGGCACTTGCCGCAGGGGTCGGAGATCGTCTGTCCGCGACCGTGGCAGGTGGGGCAGGTGCGTTCCACCGAGAAGAAGCCCTGTGCTGCGCGCACGCGGCCGGAACCCTGGCAGGTGGCGCAGGTCTTGGGCTGCGTGCCGGGTTTGGCGCCCGAGCCGGAACAGACGTCGCAGGTGATCGAGGTTGGAACCCTGATCTGCGCCGTCTTGCCGGTGAAGGCCTCTTCCAGCGTGATTTCCATATTGTAGCGAAGGTCGGCGCCGCGCTCGCGACCACCGGAAGACCGGCGCGCACGACCGCCACCCATCATCTCGCCGAAGATGTCTTCGAAGATATCGGAGAAGCCGCCATTGGCGAAACCGCCGCCGCCAAAGCCGCCACCGCCGCCCATGCCGCCATTTTCAAAGGCCGCATGGCCGAAACGGTCATAGGCCGCGCGCTTCTGCGGGTCCTTCAGCGTTTCATAGGCTTCGTTGATTTCCTTGAATTTCTGCTCGGATTCGGCGTTATCCGGGTTCTTGTCCGGATGGTATTTCATCGCGAGTTTGCGGAAGGCGCTTTTCAGCTCTTTTTCGTCCGCGGTCTTGCTGACGCCAAGTGTTTCGTAAAAGTCTGCTTTCGCCATTAAGTTAACAAGCCCCGCAAATGGATTTCCGGCTGCACGTCGGCAGCCGGATGTCTTGCATATGTTGCCAGGAGACGGAAGGTCACGCGATTATGCGGACTTCTTGTCGTCCTTGATTTCTTCATAATCGGCATCGACGACGTCATCCTTGCCGCCTTCAGAAGCATCGCCGGCTTCGGCCTGCTGTGCTTCGTAGATGGCCTGACCGAGCTTCATGGAAACTTCCATGAGGGTCTGGGTCTTGGCCTGAATGTCGTCGGCGTCAGGCTCGGAAGCTTCAACCGCCGTCTTCAGGCTGGCAATGGCGTCTTCGATCGCCTTGCGGTCTGTCTCGGAAACCTTGTCGCCATATTCCTTCACCGACTTTTCGGTGGAGTGAATAAGGCTTTCGGCCTGATTCTTGGCTTCCACGCCGGCGCGACGCTTCTTGTCGGCCTCGGCATTGGCTTCGGCGTCCTTCACCATCTTTTCGATGTCGGCGTCGGACAGACCACCGGAGGCCTGGATGCGGATCTGCTGTTCCTTGCCCGTGCCCTTGTCCTTGGCGGATACCTGCACGATGCCGTTGGCGTCGATATCGAAGGTAACTTCGATCTGCGGAACGCCACGCGGCGACGGCGGCAGGCCAACGAGGTCGAACTGGCCGAGCAGCTTGTTGTCCTGCGCCATTTCGCGCTCGCCCTGCGAAACGCGGATGGTCACGGCCGACTGGTTGTCTTCGGCGGTCGAGAAGGTCTGGCTCTTCTTCGTCGGGATCGTCGTGTTGCGATCGATCAGACGGGTGAAGACACCACCCAGCGTTTCGATGCCGAGCGACAGCGGGGTCACGTCGAGCAGCAGAACGTCCTTGACGTCGCCCTGCAGAACGCCGGCCTGAATGGCGGCGCCCATGGCAACCACTTCATCCGGGTTGACGCCCTTGTGCGGCTCCTTGCCGAACAGCTGCTTGACGACTTCCTGCACCTTCGGCATGCGGCTCATGCCGCCGACGAGAACGACTTCGTCGATCTCGGAAGCGGAAACGCCGGCATCCTTGAGCGCTGCCTTGCAAGGCGCGACGGTGCGCTGCACCAGATCGTCGACCAGGCTTTCGAACTTGGCGCGGGTCAGCTTCAGCGTCAGGTGCTTCGGACCGGAAGCGTCAGCCGTGATGAAGGGCAGGTTGATTTCGGTCTGCTGCGAGGACGAAAGCTCGATCTTCGCCTTTTCGGCAGCTTCCTTGAGGCGCTGCAGAGCGAGCTTGTCGTTCTTCAGGTCGATGCCCTGATCCTTCTTGAACTCGCCGGCCAGATATTCGACCAGACGCATGTCGAAGTCTTCACCGCCAAGGAAGGTATCGCCGTTGGTCGACTTCACTTCGAAGACGCCGTCGCCGATTTCCAGAACGGAAATATCGAAGGTGCCGCCGCCAAGATCGTAAACGGCGATGGTCTTGCCGTCCTTCTTGTCGAGGCCATAGGCGAGTGCAGCCGCAGTCGGCTCGTTGATGATACGCAGAACATCAAGACCGGCAATACGGCCGGCATCCTTGGTTGCCTGGCGCTGCGCATCGTTGAAGTAGGCCGGAACGGTGATGACGGCCTTCTCGACCTTTTCGCCGAGATAGGATTCAGCCGTTTCCTTCATCTTCTGAAGGATCATCGCGGAAATCTGCGAAGGGGAATAGGGCTTGTCCTGTGCCTTTACCCATGCGTCGCCATTGTCACCCTTGACGATTTCAAAGGGAACGAGGGCCTTGTCCTTTTCGACGGTCGGGTCTTCATAACGGCGGCCGATCAGGCGCTTGACCGCAAACAGGGTGTTGGTCGGGTTGGTGACCGCCTGGCGCTTGGCCGGCTGGCCGACAAGGCGTTCGCCATCGTCGGAAAATGCCACCATGGACGGCGTGGTGCGTGCACCTTCCGCGTTTTCAATAACTTTCGTGTCCTTGCCGTCCATCACTGCGACGCAGGAATTGGTCGTGCCAAGGTCGATACCGATTACTTTTGCCATGCTCTTCTCTCCTTGAAGCGAGTTGCCGGAACCCCGTGAGGCATTCTTGTGGCAGCTCCTTGACTTGGATTTGCAGTATTTGCTGCAGTTCTGCGGCGTATATAAGGAGCGATTTTTCCTGCTGCAAGGCGCAAGAGAGGGTGAAGCGCAGCAAAAAAGCGCAAGAAACCCCTGTCTGTGCAGAAGCATAGCCATCGCGGCTTGCGGAAGCGGGAAAACACGGCTTTGACGGTAGGGTCCGTGTGGTCCTTTGCCCCCGATCCCGTTGGAGAGTTGATTTATCTCTTTCTGCCAGACGGCAAATCTTTCGCGACTTTTGCCAGTTCGTTAATCGTTTTTTTTGCGAGTTGTTGACGTTCCGCTTTTCGCTGCTGGTCAAATTTGTCGTATTGGGTCTCCGCATGGCGTTTTGCCTTTGCGGCGCTAACACTTCCACCATCCCGGAGAACTCGCCTACCAAGACCCTTTAGCTGCTGCTCAAGCAAACGTTCAGCATCCTGCATCACGACGAGCCGACCGATATCAACCTGATCTTCAAAAATATCCAAAAGGATTGTTGTCAGCCTGTTTAACTCTTTTATTTCTGTTTCGGTCAGATAATTTTTGGAGACGGTTACATCCGTTTTTCTGATGTTATCGTTGGGCCATGTCCGCAGGCCCATGTTCTCCACATCATGTTTCGCCCTTGATGTCACAATCTCCGCGGGAGTTTGAGAGACGACCGCAAAAATAAGTTTTGCCTGTGTATGCTGATAGAACTCGCGAGCTGCTTCTGTGGCATTGTCGTAATCTTGGCACATCGCGCATATCTTGCGAAGCTCGGCGTAGACGTTCGCTTCATCGGCGCGAATGTCCCGAATGATCTCTTTCAGCTCGGCAATTCTATCGGAATTTTCAGGTTGCTTCAGACGAGCAGTGTCAACGACGAAGCCTTTTTTTGCGAACTGAACGAGTATTCCTGTTGCCCATCGACGGAATAAGGTGGCTTGTGCAGAGGACACGCGATAGCCGACTGATATTACCACGTCGAGATTGTAAAGCGTGGCAGGTCTACCATTGGTTGTTTGCACTTTTTGCAAAGAAGTCGATTCGGGCAACTCACCTTCTTCAAAGATGTTGGTTATGTGTCGGGAAATGCTCGAAACGTCGCGACCAAACAGCTCACCAATTTGGGCTTGTGTCATCCAGAGGGTTTCCCCCTCATATTTGATATCAATCCGAAGCCCTTTCTCTGTTCCGTAAACTAGGAACTTGTTTCCTGTTTGGGCATCTTCGAAAAGATGGATCGGCCCGTCTTCGCTCATACTTCTCTCCGATTCGGCTGATGCACTATAGCGATTTTTCAAACCGGACACTTGCCCTCACCCCCCTGCTGCGCACTGAAAACTGCGCAGCAGGCCCACTACTCGCTATACACACAAGTTATTGGGGATGAGCGTTCGTCAACGGATGTCGAAAAGGGCCTCAAGAGATTTTCCGAAATAAAGCGGGAGGAAGTTTTCTCAGGCAACAGAAAGAAAAGCCGGGCAAATCAAGAAAATTACGGAGAAATCACTGCGCGGCTGACGTGAAATGGCGGACAGGGTGGGATTCGAACCCACGGTACGCTTTCACGCACACACGCGTTCCAGGCGTGCGCCTTAAACCACTCGGCCACCTGTCCTTTTTTCAAATCTGCATGTTTTGAAGAATGCAAATCACTGGAACGGCGCGATATATACCGATGAATTCGCAGGGATCAACACGAATCTGACAGTTTTTTGAAATGTCGGCAATTTCCTGTGTTCCGATGCGATTGCAAACCGGTTTTTCCGCCTTTATCGATGCATTATAGATTTCAAAATATGGCTGTCTGATCGGCAGATCGTAAGCGAGGTGTCCCCAATGAAAGCTTTTTTGCGGTTTTTGAGCTTTCTTTTCCTCGTTGCGGCGGTTTTTCTGGGCGTGCTCGATTCGATCCGCTCGGTTTCCACATCCTCGGTCAACATCACCGGCATCCTGTCCGCCTGGAACTATCTTCTTCCTGCCTCCCGTACCATGGTGGAAGCGGCCATGGCTCACTATATTCACCCTGAAGCGTGGCGCTTCATTGAAAATGCCCTGTCGGCGGCGCCCGCATTTGCCGTTTCCCTGGCGCTTTCCCTGCTCTTCTGGATGGCGGGTTACAGGAAGCACAAGGCGATGAGGCGTTTATCGGCCTGACCTCGTGTCTGTCGAATTGGGCGCCCGCAGACGTGAACCATGAGAAGCGGCGGAACTGGCCGCATGGAGGACCGAATGTTCCTGTTCGATACGCTTTCAAAAAAAACGACGATGCCGACTGAAGAAACGGCCTTGCCCGGCCGTGAAGAGGCGCTTGCGGTGCCGGAAAACCATTTCGTGAATGGCCGGCCTTTGAAGGGGCCATATCCGGATGGTCTGGAAATCATCTATCTCGGCATGGGCTGCTTCTGGGGCGCGGAGCGGCTTTTCTGGAAAACGCCGGGCGTGTGGGTAACGGCGGTCGGATATGCCGGCGGCTTCACCCGCAACCCGACCTATCAGGAAACGACGACCGGCCAGACAGGCCATGCCGAAGTGGTCAAGGTTGTCTATGATCCGGCGGTTATCTCGCTCTCGGGTCTGCTGAAGATATTCTTCGAGGAGCATGATCCGACTCAAGGGATGCGGCAGGGCAACGATGTCGGCACGACCTACCGTTCCGCCATTTACGCGACGACGGAAGGGCAGTTGCAGCAGGCGCAGAAGGCGGGCGATGCTTTTCAGGAGGCTTTGGACGAGGCCGGCCATGGCAGCGCCATCACCACCGAGATCGGGCCGCTTGAAACGTTTTATTACGCTGAAGACTATCATCAGCAATATCTTGCTAAGAACCCGGGCGGCTACTGCGGCCTGAGGGGAACCGGCGTAAGCTGCAATATCGACTAGATTTTTTGCAGGTCGCCCCGGTGGAAAGACCAAAAAAACGCCAGAATAAAGTTTTTCCACCGGGTCAAAAAAACCGGATGAATTTTTCATTGAGCCATGCAAGGATATGAGCCAAGCACAGCCGGGAAAACGGCTGGCGGTTCCGCAGACATTCCCGGTCAACGGGTTTGCGGGAGGACCCTTAAAATATCAATTGCAACAACAGGGCTGCACAATGAAAAAATCCCTTCTGACGCTTTTTGCGCTCGCCGCAATGTCGGCTTCCGCGCTCGCCGCAGATATCAAGCCGGCGCTGGTCTATGGCACGGGCGGCAAGTTCGACAAATCGTTCAACGAAGCCGCTGCGGCCGGGGCTGAAAAGTTCAAGGCAGAAACGGGCATCGAATACCGCGACTTCGAACCGACCAGCGACACGCAGGGTGAACAGGCGATCCGCAACTTCGCCAGCAAGGGCTTCAACCCGGTCGTGGCCGTTTCGTTCGCCTGGACCTCGGCCATGGAAAAGGTTGCAGCCGAATTCCCTGACACCAAATTCGTCATCGTCGATTCCGTCGTCGAGCTGCCGAACGTCCGCTCCGTCGTCTACAAGGAGCATGAAGGCTCCTACCTCGTTGGTCTTCTGGCCGGCATGGCTTCCAAGACCGGCAAGGTCGGCTTCATCGGCGGCATGGATATTCCGCTTATCCGCAAATTCGCCTGTGGTTATGCCCAGGGCGCCAAGGCTGCCAACGACAAGATCGAAGTCTTCCAGAACATGACCGGCACCACGGGTGCTGCCTGGAACGATCCGGTGCGCGGCGGCGAACTCACCAAGAACCAGATCGACCAGGGCGCCGATGTGATCTACGCGGCAGCCGGTGCGACGGGTATCGGCGTGTTGCAGACCGCCGCCGATAACAAGAAGTTCTCGATCGGCGTCGATTCCAACCAGAACCACCTGCATCCGGGTTCCGTTCTGACCTCCATGGTCAAGCGCGTCGATCTGGCCGTCTACAACGCCTATAAGGACGCCAAGGACGACAAGTTCACCCCCGGCATCGTTGCTTTGGGCGTCAAGGAAGACGGCGTGGCTTACGCGGTTGACGACAACAACAAGGCCCTGATCACGCCGGAAATGACCGCCGCCGTGGACAAGGCGAAGGCCGACATCATCTCCGGCGCCGTCAAGGTTCATGACTATATGGCGGACAATTCCTGCCCGAAATGATATGATATGTAACTGGGGCGCATGATGATTTTTCATCTTGCGCCCTTTTCATATCCAGCCTTCGGAGAGGTTTCGGTTTGAGTATGGACCCTGCAATCGAACTGGTGGGCATCGACAAGAAATTCGGTGCCGTTCACGCCAATAAAAATATCAATCTGACCGTTGCCAAGGGCACAATCCACGGCATCATCGGGGAAAACGGTGCCGGAAAATCGACCCTGATGTCGATTCTTTACGGTTTTTACCAGGCGGATGCCGGTGAAATCCGGGTGAATGGCACGCCCGTCGCGATCCGTGACAGTCAGACGGCCATCAATGCCGGCATCGGCATGGTGCACCAGCACTTCATGTTGGTGGAGAATTTCACCGTGCTGGAAAACGTCATGCTCGGCGCGGAAGGCGGCGCATCGCTCGCCAAGGGCCGGGCGGCGGCCCGCAAGGAGTTGCAGCGCCTCGAGGACGATTACGGTCTGGAAGTCGATCCGGATGCGGTCATCGAAGAACTGCCGGTCGGTCTGCAGCAGCGCGTCGAAATCCTGAAAGCCATGTATCGTGGCGCCGAAATCCTGATCCTCGATGAGCCGACCGGCGTTCTAACGCCGGCTGAGGCCGATCACCTTTTCAAGATTCTCGGCGTCCTGCGTGAGCAGGGCAAGACTGTCATCCTCATCACCCACAAGCTGCGCGAGATCATGGCGATCACGGATTCCGTCTCCGTCATGCGCCGCGGCGAAATGGTGGCGACCCGCAAGACCTCCGAAACCAGCGTTGAGGAACTGGCCGAACTGATGGTTGGCCGTCGCGTGCTGCTCCGGGTGGAAAAGGGCGAGACGACACCGGGCGATGTTCTGCTCTCCATCCGCAATCTCACCGTCAAGGATAACCGCGGCGTCACCATGGTGGATGATGTCTCGCTCGATGTCCGCGCCGGTGAAATCGTCGGCATTGCCGGCGTGGCGGGTAATGGCCAGTCGGAACTGCTCGAAGCCATTGCCGGCATCCGCAATCCCGCTTCGGGAGAGATATGGGTGGATGGCCAGAAGGTAGACCGCCCCGATCCTGCGATCCTGCGCAAACTTGGTCTGGCGCATATCCCGGAAGACCGCCACCATATGGGGCTGGTGCTGAAATTCGAGGAATATGAAAACTCAATCCTCGGCTATCACCATGATGAGCGATACGGCAAAGGACCTTTCCTCAACCCCGAGGCCATCCGCAAGGATGCGGTCGAAAAGATCGAGAAATACGATATCCGCCCGCCGAACCCGCAGTTAAAGACCGCCAATTTTTCCGGCGGCAACCAGCAGAAGATCGTCGTCGCCCGCGAAATCGAACGCGACCCGAAGATGCTGATTATCGGCCAGCCGACCCGCGGTGTCGATATCGGCGCCATCGAATTCATCCATCGCCGCATCATCGAAATGCGCGATGCCGGCAAGGCGATTTTGCTGGTTTCGGTCGAACTCGATGAAATCCGTTCCCTTTCGGACCGGATCATGGTCATGTTCGCCGGCCGTGTCGTTGGAGAAAAAACGGCGGAAGCCGAAGAACAGACGCTGGGCCTGATGATGGCCGGCATCGCCGCATGAGGCATGAATGAGCACCGCTTCCACCCCCCTGCCAAACTGGATCAGCTACGGCCTGCTGCCTTTGCTGAATGTCGTCACCGCTTTTCTGATTTCCGGCCTCGTTGTCTGGTCCATCGGTGAAAATCCGCTGGCGGCGCTTCGCCTGCTCATCGAAGGTGCGCTCGGCCGTGGCGACGCCATCGGCTTCACGCTGTTTTACACGACGAGCTTCATTTTCACCGGTCTCTCCGTTGCCGTGGCTTTCCACGCGGGCCTGTTCAATATCGGCTCCGAAGGCCAGGCCTATATTGGCGGGCTGGGTGCGGCGCTGGTGGCGCTGGCGCTTGATCGTTACGTGCCCTGGTATGTGACGATGCCCTTCGCCGTCATCGGTGCTGCGGTTTTCGGCGCGGCCTGGGCCTTCATTCCGGCCTGGCTTCAGGCCAAGCGCGGCAGCCATGTCGTCATCACCACCATCATGTTCAACTTCATCGCCGCGGCACTGATGGTTTATCTCCTGGTCAACGTGCTGATCGTACCGGGCAAGATGGCGCCGGAAACGCGTACCTTCCTGCCGGGCGGGCAATTGCCGAAGCTGGACTGGTTGATGGCTTTGTTTGGCCTCAAGCTCGGGCCGGCGCCGTTCAACGTCTCCTTCATCATCGCGCTGGTCATGTGTTTCCTCGTCTGGGTGCTGATCTGGCGCACCAAGCTCGGTTACGAGATGCGTACGCTCGGCATCAGCCCGTCAGCCGCCATCTATGCCGGTATTCCCTATGCGCGCACGGTCATCATCGCCATGCTGATTTCCGGCGGACTGGCGGGCATGATGGCGCTGAACCCTGTCATGGGCGCCTCCGCCCGCCTGCAGGTGGAATTTGTCGGCGGTGCGGGTTTCGTCGGCATTGCCGTGTCGCTGATGGGGCGAAGCCATCCGCTCGGCATCATCTTCTCGGCATTGCTGTTCGGCATTCTCTATCAGGGTGGTGCAGACCTTTCCTTCGAGATGCCCAACATTACCCGCGAGATGATCGTGGTCATCCAGGGTCTGGTGATCCTGTTTGCCGGCGCGCTGGAATATATGTACCGGCCGGCGGTCGTCCGCATCTACCAGCGTCTGGCAAAGGGGTGAGCTGATATGGATTTCTTCGACATGCTGGTCAGCATTCTCGGCTCGACCGTCCGCCTTACAATCCCGCTTCTGTTCACCGCCCTTGCCGGACTTTTTTCCGAGCGTGCGGGGGTGTTCGATATCGGGCTTGAAGGCAAGATGCTGGCGGCGGCCTTCGCATCCGCCTGTGTTGCCTATATCACTGCCAATCCCTGGGCCGGTCTACTGGCTGGCATCGCGGTCTCCATCCTGTTCTCGCTGATCCATGGTTTCGCCGTCATCACCAATCGCGGCAACCAGATCGTGTCGGGCGTGGCGCTGAACTTCATTGCCGCCGGCCTGACCGTGGTTCTGGGGCAGGCCTGGTTCGGCCAGGGCGGCCGCACGCCGCAGCTTCCGGGCGAAGGACGTTTTGCCCCGATCATCCTGCCCGGCGCGGATGCGATGCGCGAGGTGCCTTTCATCGGCCCGCTTTATGCCAACGTCATTTCCGGCAACAATATCCTCACCTATCTCGCCTTTCTGGCTGTGCCGCTTTCCTGGTGGGTGCTCTACCGCACCCGTTTCGGCCTGCGGCTGCGCGCCGTCGGTGAAAACCCGGGTGCGGTCGATACGGCCGGCATTTCGGTGACATGGATGCGTTTCCGCGCCGTCATCGTTGCCGGTTTCCTCTGCGGTTTTTCGGGCGCCTATCTCGCCGTCGCGCAATCAGCCGCCTTTATCGCCAACATGTCGGCCGGCAAGGGTTATATCGCGCTCGCGGCGCTGATTTTCGCGAAATGGAAGCCGGTGCCGGTCATGTTTGCCTGCCTGCTCTTCGGTTTTCTGGATGCCTTCGCCAACTTCATGCAGGGCAAATCCGTGCCCGGCATCGGCGAAGTGCCGGTGCAGATTTTCCAGGCCATGCCCTATATTCTGACCTGCATCCTGCTTGCCGGTTTCATCGGCGTCGCCAAGCCGCCCAAGGCCGGTGGCGTTGCCTATGCGAAGGAGCGTTAAATCCATGTCACAAGACCCGATGTCGCATGCCCTGTTCGAGGCGGCGGTGGAGGCCATGGCCTTTGCCCATGCACCCTATTCGAAATTCCCGGTCGGTGCGGCGATCCGCGCTGAAGACGGCAAGATCTACAAGGGTGCCAATATCGAAAATCTCTCTTTCCCGCAGGGCTGGTGCGCCGAACCTTCCGCCATCAGCGCCATGATCATGGGCGGGGCCAAGAAGATCAGCGAAATCGCCGTCATCGCCGAAAAGCTCGCTCTCTGCCCGCCCTGCGGCGGCTGCCGGCAGAAGATCGCCGAATTCGCCACGCCGGAGACGAAAGTCTATCTCTGCGACGAAACCGGTGTCCAGAAGGTCATGACCATGGAAGAGCTTTTGCCCTTCAGTTTCAAGACAGAGCTGCCCTGATGCCGGATACGCTGATCGATATTCTGGTGGAGCGCCTGAACGGCCTGATGCCGCGCGTCGCCATCGTCCTCGGCTCTGGCCTCGGTTCTCTGGTGGAGGAGGTGGGCGATCCGATCCGGGTGCCCTATGCCGAACTTCCCGGTTTTCCCGCAAGCGGCGTTTCCGGCCATGCGGGCGAGCTGGTGGCGGGCTATCTTGGCGGTGAGCCGGTCATGATGCTCTCCGGCCGGGTGCATTATTACGAGAAGGGCGATCCGTCCGCCATGCGTGCGATCATCGGGGCGCTGGCCGGTCTCGGCGTGCAGTCGCTCATCCTCACCAATTCGGCGGGTTCGGTCAGGCAGGATATGCCGCCCGGCTCGGTCATGCAGATCACCGATCATATCAATTATTCCGGCATGAACCCGCTGATCGGTGAGGAAAGCGACCGCCGCTTCGTCGGCATGACCACGGCTTACGATCCTGATCTGATGCTCGCCATGCGCAATGCCGCGATCCGTGCGACGGTGCCCCTGTTCGGCGGCGTCTATATGTGGTTCTCCGGCCCAAGCTTCGAAACACCGGCGGAAATCCGCATGGCGCGGTTGCTGGGGGCGGATGCCGTCGGCATGTCCACGGTGCCGGAAGTCATCCTCGCCCGCTTTTTCGGGATGCGCGTTGCCGCTGCATCGGTTATTACCAATTACGGTGCCGGCATGACCGGTGCGGAACTGAGCCATGAAGAAACCAAGGACATGGCTCCCGTGGGCGGCAAGAGGCTTGCCGCTATTCTGAAGGAAATGATCGCAGGAGGAGCGTGACCATGGAACTCCAGCGTCCGCGCGAAGCGGCTGCCCTCACTCTGTCCTTGCTGGACCTGACAAATCTCAAGGAAGACTGCACGCCGGAGCAGATCGCTGCCCTGTGCCAGCGCGCGCATACGGATTATGGCAACACCGCCGCGATCTGCATCTGGCCGCGTTTCGTGGCGCAGGCACGCGCTGCTTTCGGAAAAGAACACGCGATCCGCATCGCTACCGTCGTCAATTTCCCCTCGGGCGATCTCGATGTCGCGACCGTGGTTGCGGAAACCGAAGTGGCGATCCGCGACGGCGCCGACGAAATCGATCTGGTCATCCCCTATCGCAAATTCATCGCCGGCGATGAAGCGGCCGTTTCCGACATGGTGGCCGCCGTGCGCAAGGCCTGCGTGGCACCCGTGCTGCTCAAGGTCATTCTCGAAACCGGCGAGTTGAAGGACAAGGCGCTGATCCGCCGCGCCTCCGAGATCGCCATCGCCGAAGGGGCGGATTTCATCAAGACATCGACCGGCAAGGTCGCCGTCAATGCAACGCTGGAAGCGGCCGATATCATGTTGCAGGCGATCCGCGACAGCCGACAGAAAGTGGGCTTCAAACCCGCCGGCGGCATCGGCACGGTGGAGGACGCGACACTTTACCTGCGGCTGGCGGAAACCATCATGGCGCCCAACTGGGCCATGCCGTCCACTTTCCGTTTTGGTGCCTCGGGCATTCTCGATGACGTGCTGAACGTACTGGCCGGCGGCGAACCGGCCAAGGCCGCCAGCGGGTACTGAGCTTGATCCCGCAGGAAATCATCCGCCGCAAACGTGATGGCCTGTCGCTTGAGCCGCAGGAGATCGCCGCTTTCATCGAGGCGTTGTCGAAAGACGGCATATCGGAAGGGCAGGCGGCTGCCTTCGCCATGGCGGTGTTCTTTCGCGGCATGAACCGCGATGAGATGGTGGCGCTGACGCTTGCCATGCGCGACAGCGGCGATGTCCTGTCCTGGAGTGATCTCGGCAAACCGGTGGCGGACAAGCATTCCACCGGGGGCGTTGGTGATAATGTCTCTTTGATGCTCGCCCCCATCGTTGCCGCCTGCGGTCTTGCCGTGCCGATGATTTCCGGCAGGGGCCTTGGCCATACCGGCGGCACGCTGGACAAGCTGGAAGCGATCCCCGGTTACAACGTTATGCCGGACGAGGCGCTGTTTCGCCGGACAGTGCAGTCTGTCGGCTGCGCCATCATCGGCCAGACGGGCGATCTCGCACCCGCGGACAAACGCCTCTACGCTATCAGGGATGTGACCGCGACGGTCGATTCCATCCCGCTGATCACGGCTTCCATTCTCTCGAAGAAGCTGGCGGCCGGGCTTGAGACGCTGGTTCTCGACGTGAAAGTCGGCAACGGCGCTTTCATGCAAAGCCTGGAGGATGCCCGCATTCTCGCCCGCGCGCTGGTCGATGTGGCGAATGGTGCGGGCCTACCGACAACCGCGCTGATCACCGACATGAATCAGCCGCTTGGCGATGCGGCGGGCAATGCCGTCGAAATCGTCAATTGTCTGGAGTTTCTGGCCGGTCGCAAGGCCGGCACGCGTCTCAAAAAAGTGGTTCTGTCCTTTGCGGCGGAAATGCTCGTGCAGGCTCAAAAAGCCGCGACGTTGGAGGAAGGCGAGGCGCTGGCATCAGCGGCTCTTTCCTCCGGCCGCGCCATGGAGGTCTTCGCGCGGATGGTTTCGGCACTGGGCGGGCCGTCGGACTTTGTCGAACATCCATCCCGTTACCTGGCCTCTGCGCCGGTCATCCTCCCGATTCCCGCTGCACGAAGCGGCTGGCTCGCATCCTGCGCAACGCGCGATCTCGGCATTGCTGTGGTCGAACTCGGCGGCGGCAGAACAAAGCCCTCGGACACCATCGATCCGGCAGTCGGTATTTCGGGTATCCTGCCGCTTGGGGCGAGGGTGGAGAAGGGCGAGCCGATCGCCGTCGTTCACGCAGCGTCCAGCGAAGACGCGGAGCGTGCGATAAGAAAAATAGAGGGCTGTTACGGGATTGCGGACAGCGCCCCGGAAATCGCCTCACCCATCCTTGAACGGATCACCTGACCAGCCGCATTTCGCCGCCGGACACCTTGAAAGACGATAATTGCTTCAGAAAGCTCATGCCGATCAGCATGTTGCTCAGCGCATTGTCCTTTAGCACCATGGCATCGACATTCTGAACGCGGATTGCGCCGATCTCTACCCGGTCAAGTTTCACATGCGCCGCCAGGGTCTGCCCATTGGCCGTCGAGATCGCATATTTGAAATCGAGGCTGTTGACGCCGTAACCCAGCCGGCGTGCAATCGTCTCGTTGATCGCCACCATCGAGGCACCGGTATCGACAAGCCCGTCGAAGGATTTACCATTGATGCGGAAGGTGGCGTTGAAGTGACCGCGCGTATCCGCTTTCAGACTGACGCTGCCCAGCGAAACCGGTTGCGGTCTGGCAACTTCGGCGGTGGCGCCGGATTTTGCCGCGCCGGTTTCCGGGCGTGACTGAAATTTTTCCATCAGCGCTGGAATTTGCGTGGCACTGACCGAAAGACCGACAAGCAGAAAAATCGCACGCGCCAGCAAGTGGTTGCTCCTTAAGGGCAGGGGTTGTCCCTGTGCAGCATAGGCGCAAAACATGCTGAAATCTTAAAAGAAAAAAGCCATCCGCCGCGTTGCGTGCGGCGAATGGCTCAAACGGTTAAGTAATGATGAACGGTGTTATTTGGTACCGTACATGCGGTCGCCGGCATCACCAAGGCCGGGAACGATATAGCCCTTCTCGTTCAGATGCCTGTCGATGGCGGCTGTGTAGATATGCACATCGGGATGGGCTTCACGGAAATTCTTGATGCCTTCGGGTGCAGCCAGCAGACACAGGAAGCGGATGTTCTTGGCACCGCGCTCCTTCAGCTTTTCAACGGCGGCGATAGAGGAATTGCCGGTTGCCAACATCGGATCCACGACGATGATGAGACGGGCGTCGAGGCTTTCAGGGGCCTTGAAATAATATTCGACCGCTTCCAGCGTATCGTGATCGCGATAAACGCCGATATGGGAGACACGCGCCGAAGGAACGAGCTCAAGCATCCCTTCCAAAAGGCCGTTGCCCGCGCGCAGGATCGAAGCGAAAACCAGCTTCTTGCCTTCGAGCACCGGTGCCTCGATGGTTTCGAGCGGCGTGTCGATGGTTTCCATCGTCATTTCAAGGTCGCGCGTCACTTCATAGCAGAGCAGCGTCGAAATTTCCCTGAGCAGGCGGCGGAAGCCGGCCGTGGAAGTTTCCTTCTTGCGCATGATGGTGAGTTTGTGCCGCACCAGCGGATGTTCGATGACTGTGACGCCGTCCATGAAACTGGCCTTTCTTTTATCTTATGCCCTGTAATTCACCGAAAGCACGTTTTTCGCAAGCCTTCTTCGCGGTTTTACCCTGCCAACAACAGCTCAGGACTGATCGATCCGGGCCAGCAGCTGTGCGCGGGTGGCGTCGTCCACAAAGGCGCATTCCAGCGCGGTGCGGGTCATGCGGTTGATCTCATCGTCGCTAAAACCGAACTCGTCTGCGGCTAGGGCATATTCCCTTGCGAGCGATGTGAAGAAAAATGGCGGGTCGTCGGAACTGATGCACACACGCACCCCGGCATCGCTGAGAGCTTTCAGCGGGTGGCTGGCGAAATCGGGATAGACGTTGAGCGCGATATTCGAGCCGGGGCAGACTTCGAGAACCGTTCCCGCCTCGACCAGCCGGGAGATGAGAGCGGCATTTTCAATCGCACGTACGCCGTGGCCGATACGCGACGGTTTGACGAGATCGAGCGCGTCAGCAACGCTTTCCGGCCCGCAAACCTCACCCGCGTGGATCGTCAGCCCAAGACCCGCATCGCGGGCGATATCGAAGGCGCGGGCGTAATCGGCAACCCGGCCCATGCGCTCTTCACCCGCCATGTTGAAGCCGGTTACCAGGGGATGCCGCGCGCGCGCCGCATATTCGGCCGCCGCGATCACCCGCTCTGGGCCGAAATGCCGCTCGCCGGTGACGATGATGCGGGTTTCGATGCCGGTCTTTTCTTTCGCGATGCGGATGCCTTCGGCAATGCCGGCCAGATAGGCGTCGGCACCGAGCCCGATGCGGTCGCCGTGGTCGGGCGAAATGATCAGTTCGCTGTAGATCGTATTGGCTTCGGCAAGTTCGGTCAGATAGGTTTCGGTCAGGACGGCATAATCCTCATCCGTTTTGAACACCTGCGCCACTGCGTCATAACAGCGGATGAATTCGGCGAAATCCGACCAGACATATTGGCCGTCCCGCAGGAAGCCGCTGGTGTCGATGCCGTATTTCTCCGCCTGTTTCGCGACGAGGGCGGGCGGGGCCGCACCCTCGATGTGGCAGTGAATTTCCGCTTTCAGCAAATGCGATGTCAAATGAAGCTCCTGCCGTGTGAACCGGCGTCAATTCCAAGATGGTGGGCGATGCTTTCGCCGATATCGGCGTAGCTTGAACGGATGCCGACGTCGCGGGAACGGATGCCCGGCCCGAATGCCATGATCGGCACCCTTTCGCGTGTATGGTCCGTGCCCCGCCATGTGGGGTCGCAACCGTGGTCGGCGGTCAAAAGGGCGATATCACCCGGCGCCATCTTACGATGGATTTCGGGGATGCGCGCATCGAAGGCCTCAAGGGCAGCGGCGTAACCGGCAACATCGCGGCGATGGCCGTAAAGCATGTCGAAATCGACGAAATTGGTGAAGACGAGATCGCCGTTTTCAGCCTCGTCGATCGCCTGCAACGTCGCATCCATCAGGGCGCTGTTGCCGTTAGCCTTGATGATGCGCGAGACGCCCTGATGGGCATAGATATCGCCGATCTTGCCGATCGCATGCACCTTGCGCCCCGCCTCCACCAGCCGGTCGAGCAGGGTCGGCTCGGGTGGCAGAACGGAGAAGTCGCGACGGTTGCCGGTGCGTTCGAAGGTTGCGACCGTTTCGCCGATGAAGGGGCGGGCGATGACGCGGCCAATATTCAGCGGATCGAGCAGCTTGCGCACCGTCTCGCAGAGCGAGATGAGCCGCTCCAGGCCGAAATGCGTTTCATGCGCGGCGATCTGGAAAACGGAATCGGAGGACGTGTAGCAGATCGGTTTGCCAGTCCTGATATGCTCTTCACCGAGCGCCGCGATGATCTCGGTGCCGGAAGCATGGCAATTGCCGAGAATGCCCGGAATATCGGCTTGCCTGCAGATCGCTTCCACCAGTTCCGGTGAAAATGCATCGCCTTCCGTCGGGAAATATCCCCAGTCGAAGGTAACAGGCGTACCGGCGATCTCCCAGTGGCCGGAAGGCGTGTCCTTGCCCTTGGAGATTTCGCTGGCGGAGCCATGCAGGCCGAAAATCCGCTCCGGCGGTTCCATGCCGGCGGGAATGTCGCCGCTTGCCTGCCTCGCGATCTCGATGAGGCCGAGCGAACACATGTTCGGCAGCTTCAGCGGACCTGCCCGAAGCCCGGCTCTATCCGCCGCACCTGCCGCGCAGAATTCCGCGATATGACCGAGCGTATTTGCACCAAGATCGCCATAACGCTCCGCATCAGGCGCGCCGCCGACACCGAAGGAATCCAGAACGAGAAGAAATGCTCTTGCCATAACTCACCGAAACAAAATGCGCCGACGGGCAATGTCAGGCCGAACTGTCGTTATAGATCAGCAAAACGTGAAGAAGGAAGTGCTTTTATGAACCATCCGGTAAAACCGGCTGCTCAATCCCCGTCCCGTTTCGATTTGGGGGCGTTGAGATTACGCAGGACATACCACCCCGCCGCCGCCACCATCGCCGCCAGAATATACCACGTTACGGCATAGGAGAGGTGGTTGTTGGGAAAGGCGAGCATGGTCTTGCCGCCGACCGGCAGACCGCCCGGATTGGGTGTCGCATCGGCGTCGACATAAAACGGCGCGACATCGGAAAGGCCGGATGCCTGCGAGATTTCAGGAATGTTGCGGGAATACCAGCGGCCATTTTCCGGATCGTTGGTGCGCAGGAAAAGCCCGCCGGTTTCAGGCGCGCGCATCAGCCCGACGATCTCCACGTTTCCGGTCGGTTCGCCTTCCTGACGGGAGGATGGATCGCGCCTGTCGGACGGTACGAAGCCGCGATTGACGATGATGCTGGAGCCATCGTCGCGCCTGAGCGGCGTCATCACCCAGTAACCGGGGCCGAGATCCGTGACCGTATAGACCTGAACCTCCCTGTCATTGAGCAAGGTGCCGGACAGTTTCACACGGCGATATTCGTATTGCGCCGGGTCGCCGAGTGCCCGCCATTCTCCGGCTGCAGGGGCGTCGACGGGATCGGCATGGGCGCGGGCTTCAACCCGTTCGATAAGATCGAGCTTCCAGGAAAGGCGCTTGACCTGCCATGTGCCGAGCGCCAACAGCAGACCCGTCAGGGCAACGGTCAGAAACAGAACGACGATGGCCGCAGGGCGGATGCGCCGCTTATGGGATGTGGTTTCTTTCATGTCACGGTCCTTGCGAAGCGCGCCTGGCAGAGACCAGTCTGCTTTGACGGGCTTTTTTACGCCCGCATACGCTTCTTCCAGCAAATAACCCCATAAATCGCACCAGGATTCATGGGGTTATGTGTTGGCGCGAAGGCGGCCCGCCGGAAACCCGGCAGGCCGTCGATCTATGCTGCTCAGGGCAGGTTCTTCACATCCTCGATGTGCAGCGGCATCATGTTCTTGTTCATGTTGTACATGACCCAAAGCGAGCCGGAGAGCGTGATCAAAAGCACCACGACGGTGAAGATCAGCGCCATGAAGGTCCAGCCGCCTTCGGACTTGGTGTCCATGTGCAGGAAGTAGATCATGTGCACGAAAATCTGGATGACGCCGAGGCCCATGATCGCGATGACCAGCAGGGTCTTGTTTTCGAGAACGTCGCCCATGACCAGCCAGAAGGGGATCGCCGTCAGGATGACCGACAGGACGAAGCCGATCATGTAGCTCTTGAACGTGCCGTGGCTTGCGCCATCATGGTGATGATGGTCGTCGCCATGCGCGTCGTGATGTGCGTGTGCTTCGGAAATCATCAAAGAACTCCCATGAGGTAAACGAAGGAGAAGACGCCGATCCAGATGACGTCGAGGAAGTGCCAGAACATCGACAGGCACATCAGGCGGCGCTTGTTTGCCGCGATCAGGCCGTGTTTGGCAACCTGGAACATCAGCGTGACGAGCCAGATGATGCCGAAGGTGACGTGCAGACCGTGCGTACCGACCAGCGCGAAGAAGGCCGACAGGAACGCCGAACGCTGCGGGCCGGCACCTTCCGCGATCAGGTGATGGAACTCGTAGAGTTCGACGGCGAGGAAGGCGAGGCCAAAGAGGCCGGTCACACCGAGCCAGACCAGCGTCGCCTTTACCTTCTGCTTTTCCATTTCCAGCATGGCGAAGCCATAGGTGATGGAGGAGAAAAGCAGGAAGCCGGTATTGATCGCCACCAGCTTCAGGTCGAACAGGTCCGCACCCGAGGGGCCGGCCGCATAGTTGCGGCCGACGACGGCATAGGTGGCAAACAGCGTCGCGAAGATGAGGCAGTCGCTCATCAGGTAGAGCCAGAAGCCCAGCGACGTCCCGTTCTCCGGGTGATGGTCTTCCTTCAGGTAGAAGACCGGTGGTTCAGCGCCGTCGACGCTTTGTGCAGGTGTATGAGACATGTTCCGTTACGCCTGTTCCGCGAGCAGCTTGGTACGTTCCGCTTCGACCGTCGAAACGTCGGCAGCCGGAATGTAATAATCGCGATTGTAGTTGAAGGTATGGGCGATGGAGACCGCGATGATGGCGAGCATCGACAGAGCTGCAAGCCACCAGATGTGCCATACCAGGGCGAAGCCGAGAACCACGCTGATGGCGCTGATGATCACGCCGGCGCCGGTGTTCTTCGGCATATGGATCGGAATGAAGCCTTCCTTGGGACGGTTGTAACCGCGCTTTTTCATATCCGCCCAGGCATCGACATCATGGATGACGGGCGTGAAGGCGAAGTTGTAGGCAGGCGGCGGCGACGAGGTCGACCATTCCAGCGTACGGCCGTTATAGGGGTCGCCGGTTACATCGCGCAGCTGGTCTCGCTTCAGGAAGCTGACGATGAGCTGGATGACGAAGGAGGCGATGCCGAGCGCGATCAGGAAGGCGCCGAAGGCGGCGATCAGGAACCAGATCTGCAGCGAGTTGTCCTCGAACTGGCTGATACGGCGGGTGATCCCCATCAGGCCGAGAATATAGAGCGGCATGAAGGCGAAGTAGAAGCCGATGAACCAGAACCAGAAGGACAGCTTGCCCCAGAACGGATCGAGCCGGTAACCGAAGGCCTTCGGGAACCAGTAGACGATACCCGCAAGCACACCGAACACGACACCACCGATGATGGTGTTGTGGAAGTGGGCGATGAGGAACAGCGAGTTGTGCAGCACGAAGTCCGCCGGCGGAACGGCAAGAAGAACGCCGGTCATGCCGCCGATGACGAAGGTGATCATGAAGCCGATCGTCCAGAGCATCGGCACATCGAACTTGATGCGGCCCTTATACATGGTGAAGAGCCAGTTGAAGATCTTCGCGCCCGTCGGGATCGAGATGATCATCGTGGTGATGCCGAAGAAGGCGTTGACGCTTGCGCCGGAACCCATGGTGAAGAAGTGGTGCAGCCACACGATATAAGCGAGGATGGTGATGACGCCCGTGGCGTAGACCATCGAGGCATAACCGAAAAGGCGCTTGTTGGAGAAGGTCGAGACGATTTCCGAGAAGACGCCGAAGGCCGGCAGAACCAAAATGTAAACTTCCGGATGACCCCAGATCCAGATGAGGTTGACATACATCATCGGATTGCCGCCGAGATCGTTGGTGAAGAAGTTGGTGCCAACGTAACGGTCGAGGGTGAGAAGGGCGAGCGTGCCGGTCAGGATCGGGAAGGAGGCCACGATCAGGATGTTCGAACACAGCGAGGTCCAGACGAAGATCGGCAGGCGCATCATGGTCATGCCAGGCGCGCGCATCTTGATGATCGTGACGATCAGGTTGATGCCCGATAACGTCGTTCCCACACCGGCGATCTGCAGACCCCAGATATAATAATCGACCCCGACCCCCGGGCTTCCGTCAATGCCCGACAGCGGCGGATAGGCCAGCCAGCCGGTCTGCGCATATTCACCGATGAACAGCGAGATCATGGTGATGACGGCGCCGGCCGTGGTCATCCAGAAGGAGAAGTTGTTGAGGAAGGGGAACGAAACGTCGCGGGCGCCGATCTGCAGCGGCACGACGAAGTTCATCAGACCCGTGATCATCGGCATGGCCATGAAGAAGATCATGATGACGCCATGGGCCGTGAAGATCTGGTCGTAATGGTGCGGCGGCAGATAACCTTCCGAACCACCCGAGGCGATGGCCTGCTGCACGCGCATCATGATGGCGTCGGCGAAGCCGCGCAACAGCATGACGAGCGCCAGAATGATGTACATGATACCGATCTTCTTGTGATCGATGCTCGTGAACCATTCGTTCCAGAGATAGCCCCACAGGCGGAAATAGGTAAGGGCGCCAACGACGGCGATGCCACCCAGAGCCACGGCCGCGAAGGTGGCGACGAGAATGGGCTCGTGAAGCGGGATGGACTCCCATGTCAGCTTCCCGAACAGGAACGACGTTTGATCGGAATTGACGATCATTTTAGCCTCTTGCGATTCGAAAACGTAAGATCGGCGCGGACAGGCCGCGCCGCAGAATGCCGGGACGTATCGTCAGCCAGCGACTTGTTTCGTTTCCGGCAGCGCCGCGGGTTCGAAAGTCTGACCCTTGATTGCAGCCGGAGTGGATTGGGGACCGCTGGCGACGCCATAGGGCGCGAGCGGGGTGCAGACGACGGAGTTCAGCGCCTTGGCGATGTCGATGCCTTCCTTGCCGCCGCCGCCATTGGCGTCGATATGCATCATGTCACGCATGCAGAGCTTGTTGGGCTCGACACAGCGGTTGAGAATGGCGCTGTAGAGCTCCGGATCGACCGAAGCGAAATATTGCACCGGCTCGCGCTCGGAAGGCTTGGCGAATTCCAGATATTCCTGACGGCCGAAGCCCTTGCCGCCTTCCTTCGCCTTCGCAACCCATTCATCGAAGCCCTGCTGGCTGAGGCCATGGAACTTGAAGCGCATGTGGGAGAAGCCGGGGCCGGAGAAGTTGGCCGAGAAGCCGTCATAGACGCCTTCCTTGTTGATGACCGCGTGCAGCTTGGTCTGCATGCCGCCCATGGCGTAGATCTGGCCGGCGAGTGCTGGAACGAAGAAGGAGTTCATCGCAGTCGTGCCGGTGATCTTGAAGTTGATCGGAACATCGACCGGAGCGGCGAATTCATTGACGCTGCCAATGCCGAGTTCGGGATAGAAGAACAGCCATTTCCAGTCCATGGCCACCACTTCGACCGTGAGCGGCTTGATATCGGCGGTCACCTGGCGGTTCTCGTCGATACGCTCCAGCGGGCGATAGGGGTCGAGACGGTGAGTGGAAATCCAGGTCACCGTGCCGAGCATCAGGATGATGGCGACCGGAGCCGACCAGATCACCATTTCAAGGCGTGTGGAGTGGTGCCACTCGGGATCGTAATCCTCGGCCTTTGCCGATTCCCGATACTTCCATGCGAAGAAAAGCGTCAGGGCAATGACGGGGACGATGATCAGCAGCATCAAGACCGTGGACGTGATGATAAGATCGCGCTGCTGGATGGCGACGTCGCCCGAAGGGTTCATGACGACGAGGTTACAGCCGCTGAGCAGCAGCAGAGCCGGGATTGCCAGAAGGGCGGATGAGATTTTTTTGATCGTGCGCACGTTCTTTGAACTCGTACAGTTTGGATTATGCCGCGAATAATTGCCGAACATCATTTTTCAAATGAGGTATATTGTCGCGGTGCAGCGAAACCTTCGCGATGCACCATGTGCCGGGCAGAGCTGCCTTTGAAGGCTGAGCGCGTGCATTATCGCATGGTCGACCGACTGGGCAACCCTTTATTGCCAAACTTCAATTGACGTTACGGAGGGTGCGTGTGACAATCCGTCGCATCGTAACGCAACGGAAGAGGAGCCGGCGCGTTACAGGAAATGGTTCGTCCATGACGCAGGAGGGATATTATGAGTTATACGAATGCTGCTCCATCCTTTGGGCAGGCGCCGGAGGCGAACGGACATGGGGCCGGTCCCGTCAAGGTCGATCCGGATCGCATTACGATTGCGGTCATTCTTGCGAGAATGACGGAATTCTTTGACTTTTTTATCTACGCCATCGCCTCCGCGCTCGTTTTCCCACACGTCTTCTTTTCTTTCGTCGATCCGCTGACGGCGACGCTTTATTCCTTCGCGGTTTTCTCATTGGCCTTTATCGCAAGGCCGATCGGTTCGCTGATCTTCCTCCAGATCGACCGCAAGTTCGGCCGCGCCGTCAAGCTGATGGCCGCCCTCTTCACGCTCTGTGGCTCCACCATGGCGATCAGCTTTCTTCCGTCCTATGCGGAAGCGGGCATGCTCGCCCCCTGTCTTCTGGCCGCGTTCCGCATCGGCCAGGGCCTTGGGCTCGGCGGCGCATGGGACGGTCTCGTTTCGCTGCTCGCCATGAATGCACCGCAGAAGCAGCGCGGCTGGTACGCCATGATGCCGCAGATTGGCGCGGCCATGGGCTTCGGTCTCGCCAGTGCCTTTTTCATCGTCTTTGTCACGCAGCTTTCCAATGCGGAATTCCTCGCCTGGGGCTGGCGTTTCCCCTTCTTCGTCGCGCTGGCGCTGAATGTTCTCGCGCTGTTTGCCCGTCTGCGCATGATCGTGACGCCGGAATTCCAGGCCATGCTGGAACAGCACGAGCTGGAACCGCGCCCCATGTTCAAGATGCTGCGCTCGCAGTTTCCGGTGGTCGTGACAGGCGCATTCGTGCCGCTGGCGAGTTTTGCGCTCTTCCATCTCGTCACGGTCTTTCCGTTGAGCTGGGTTTCGCTCAACACCAGCCAGCGTGTCTCGGACTTCCTGTTCGTGCAATTCGTCAGCGCCATCATCGCCGGCGGAATGATCGTGGTGTCAGGTATTCTGGCGGATCGGATCGGACGGCGGAAACTCTTGGCTGTGGCGGCCGTGCTGATCGGTCTTTTCAGCCTCGTGGCACCCGTTCTCCTGAGTTCGGGCGATATCGGCCGCTATCTCTTCGTCCTGATCGGCTTCTCGCTGCTTGGCCTGTCCTTCGGTCAGGCGGGTGGCGCGCTCGCTTCCCGCTTCAGCCGCGAATACCGCTATACCGGCGCATCGCTCACCTCGGATATCTCCTGGCTGATCGGCGCCGGCTTCGCACCGCTTGTCGCTCTTGGATTTTCGTCCAAATTCGGCCTTTTCGCGGTCGGGATTTACCTGATGTCGGGTGCGCTCTGCACGCTGATTGCCCTCTGGTTCAGCCGCACGCTGGACATGCCCTCGGAGTAAGCAGGGCAATTTAAAAATCTCTGCAGCCATTGCGCCGCGGAATCCTGTCGGATTTCGCGGCGTTTTTGTTTTTTTATTGCGCTGGACCGATTTTAATCTTGACTCGGTCGATCATGAAATATTATGTAAGCAATACTGACGTAATTCAGTGTGTCTCATTGCCGGAAATGCCGGCCATCAGGGAACGCGATGCGAACGACGACGATCATTATTTGCGAAAAAGCGGCCATTGCCGCCACGCCGTTTGGCGGCCGCAAAACGACCGTTCGCGCCATTAAACGCCGATAAGCAGAAAAAAGAGGAGCAGCCAGGTCGCCTGCGGCTCCGCCCGCAGAGTGCCGGCTGACGCGCCGGGTTTCGGGAAAGAGGGCGATGCCGCGCGAAATGCGCAACGAGAGGAGAGTGCCTTGAGCGTGACGGAGCAAAAATTCGGCCTTTACGATGCCGCTTTTGAAAAAAGCAGCTGTGGCGTCGGTTTCATCACCCGCAAGGACGGCGTACAGACTCACGATGTGCTGAAGCGCGGGCACGAGGCGCTCTGTGCCGTGCCGCATCGCGGCGGCATGTCGGCGGAAGGTGTCGGCGACGGCGCGGGCGTGTCGCTGGATCTGTCGCTTCCCTTCTTTCGGGAATTGACCGGTGAGACTGGCTTGCAGGCCGGCCGTTTCGGCGTCGGCAATTTTTTCCTGCCGCAAAATCCGGCTTTCCACGGCGAGGCGGTCGGTATCATCGCAAACGCCCTCAAAGAGCAGGGCTTTGCAATCCTGCTCGTCCGCGATGTGCCGGTGAATGACGCGGCCATCCGTTCGGCTGCCATCCGTTACCAGTTGCCGATCCGCCAATGGGTCTTTTCGGCTCCGGCCGAATGCGGCAGCCTTGCCGAATTCGACTGGCGCATCCACAAGGCGCTGCTCGCCATCGAGGCGCTTGCCTATACCGTGCCGGAACTCGCCGGATTTTATCCGCTGTCGCTCAGCGCACGCACGCAGGTTCTGAAGGGTCGACTGAACTCCCATGAGGTCATGCCCTATTTCTGCGACCTCACCGATCCGCGTCATGAAGTGCATACGATGTATTTCCACACGCGGTTTTCCACCAATACCGACCCGCATCCTTCCATGGCGCAGCCCTTCCGCCTGATGGCGCATAATGGCGAGCTCAATACCGACAAGAAGAATCGGCTGTCGGAAGCGGCCGTGGCGCTGGCGAAGAATGCCAGCATCATCCGGCCGAAGGGCCAGTCGGACAGCTGCCGCCTGGACCAGACCCTGCAGGCGCGCGTGATGGAAGACGGTCTCGACCTCGTTACAGCCGTGGTCTCGATGATGCCGCCAGCCTGGGAAAACGACGATACCCTGTCACCGGCCGTCAAGGCGATGCTGGAATATTTCTCGCTCTATGAGGAGAAGAATGACGGCCCGGCCGCGCTGATCTTCGGTGACGGCACCATCATCGGCGCGCGGCTCGATCGCCTCGGCCTGCGCCCGCTGCGCACCGTCGAGACGGAAGATTATCTCTGCGTCATGTCGGAGGCCGGGCAGATCGCCTTTCCGGCGGAAAGCGTCATCCGTCGCGGCCGCATCGAGGCGGGCGGCATGCTTTATTACGACCATGCAGAACGCCGCGCCTTTTCGACCGTCGAGGCGCTGGAGCTTCTGGCCTCGCGCCGCGATTATTCGTCCCTGCTGTGCGAAGCCCGTGTCATGCTGGAGGATCTGCCGGAAGTGCCGGCGGAAAAGCAGGGCTCGCCGCTGCGTTACAATGGCGATCTGGAACGGCACCAGCGTTATGTCGCCTATTCGCATAATCAGGAAAGCTTCAAGTTCCTGATGGACCCGATGCTGGCCTCCGGCGCTGAAAAGATTTCGGCGATGGGTTACGGCAATGCCATCAACGCGCTGTCCGATCAGGAGGGTGGGGTCGCGAAGTATTTTTCGCAGCGCTTCGCGCAGGTCACCAATCCGCCACTCGACAGTATTCGTGAGGCCGATGGCATGACGTTGCGTGTCGCTCTCGGCGCAAAGCCGAACAGCGGCGCGAGGAAGGCCCGCCAGATCGTCGTGCGCTCTCCGATCCTGACCCATCTCGATATGTTGCGTATTCGCGAACAATCGGAGACGCCGCTTCGCCGTTTCGAAATGCTTTATTCGCCGGTCTTCGATGTTGCGGAGGCCAATGAAGCGGCCCTGCGGCAGGCAATCGATGGTCTCTGCGATGAGGTTGTGGCTTTTGCGGCTGATGAAGGCGGCATCGCCATCATCACCGACCGGCACGTTTCGGCAAACCGCGCGGCCTTGCCGATGATCATGGTCGTCTCCGCCATCAATCAGCGGCTGATCGAGGAAGGTCTGCGGCTGCGCGTGTCGCTGATCGTTGAAAGCGGGCAGTTTTCCTCTTCCCATCACATTGCGGCGAGCCTCGGTTTCGGTGCCTCGGCTGCCTATCCGCTCGGCGTGCAGTTCCGCGCCGAGGAGAAATTCGGTGCCGACGCCGACAAGGCCTTCAAGCGTTTCGCCAAGGCGGCGGAAAAGTCACTGATGAAGACCATGGGCAAGGTGGGGCTGTGTACGGCGGAAAGTTACATCGGCGGCGAGTTCTTCGAACCGAACTTCCTCGATACCGACGATGCGGTGCTGAAGCGTTATTTCCCGAACGTGAAGACCCCGGTTGGCGGCGTCAACTTCGCCGTCATCGCGCAGGCGGTGGCGGACTGGCATCGCAAGGCGCTGTCGGTGAAGGGTGAGAACGACATTCCGCTGCTCGGTCTTTTCAAGGAGCGTGCGGAAGGTGCCGGCCACTCCTACGGCACCACGGCGGTGCGCGGTTTCGTGGATATGACGGAGGAAAAGATCGGTTTCGACAAGGGAACCGACAATGAAGAGGCGCTACGCCTCCTGCCGCTCAACCGGCTGGAGGATGCCTTTGGTCTCAATGACACCGCCTATTATCACAACAGCTTCGACCGGTTGACGCCGGACGCCATCGATAAATTCGAGGTGACGCCCGGTTACCGCGCCTTCGCCCGCATGATGGCGGAGGAAAGGGCGCGCCGTCCCGCCGCCCTGCGCGATGTTCTGGAATTGCCGGCCGATGTCACTTTCGCCGGTTCGGCAGAAGAGTTCCGCCGGGAAATGGGCCGTTTTTCCCGGCAGGGCAATAACAGCTTCATGGTGCGCGGGTTGGTTTGCGAAAAGGCGGGTGAAGATGCGTTCCGGCTGCGACTGACCGGCCCGCACGGTCATGAGCTTGCCCGGCTTGCCGCACTCGGCCAGTCGCTGCTCGACCGTTTCGGCGCGGATATTCCCGGCCATTGGCTGGAAGGTGGCGCGCTTCTGGTGCAGGTGAAGGGCGAGGCTTTCGCCTATCTGTCGCTTATCCGCACCGCACCGGCAAGCATACCGCTTGAGGCCGTGCAAAAGGCGAGCGAGATCACCAGGACGCTGGCATCGGGCGCGATGAGCCACGGCGCGCTGGTCGCGGCCGCCCATGAGGCGGTGGCGCATGGCACCAACATGGTCGGCGGCATGTCGAATTCGGGTGAAGGCGGTGAACATATTTCCCGCTATGGAACCATCCGTGCCTCGCGCATCAAGCAGTTCGCCTCCGGCCGCTTCGGTGTCTGGGCCGGCTATCTTGCCGATCCGATGCTGGAAGAGATCGAGATCAAGATCGGTCAGGGCGCAAAGCCGGGCGAGGGCGGGCAGCTGCCGTCTCCCAAGGTAACGGTGGAAATCGCCGCCGCACGCGGCGGCACGCCGGGCGTCGAGCTTGTCTCGCCGCCGCCGCATCACGATACCTATTCGATCGAGGATCTGGCCCAGCTCATCCATGACGCCAAGGCGGCGCGCGTGCGCGTCATCGTCAAGCTCGTCTCGTCGGAAGGCATCGGCACGATTGCGGTCGGCGTCGCCAAGGCGGGGGCCGATGTCATCAATGTCGCCGGCAATACCGGCGGCACGGGGGCGGCGGCCGTCACCAGCCTCAAATATACCGGCCGCGCGGCGGAAATCGGTATCGCAGAAGTGCATCAGGCGCTTTGCGCCACCGGCCTGCGCGCCAAGGTGCTGCTGCGCTGCTCCGGCGCGCACCAGACCGCGAGTGATGTGGTCAAATCGGCCCTTCTCGGCGGCGACAGCTTCGAATTCGGCACGACGGCGCTGATGATGCTGAAATGTGTCATGGCAAAGAACTGCAACATCAAGTGCCCGGCCGGTCTCACCACCAACCAGGAAGCCTTCAACGGCGATCCGCGCGCGCTGGCGCAATATCTCATGAACATCGCCCATGAAACGCGCGAGATTCTGGCCGCACTCGGGCTGCGCTCGCTGCGGGAAGCACGCGGCCGTTCCGATCTTCTTCACCTCCTCGATCATCCGGCGAGCGTCGGCCAGCTTGACCTCCGGGCAATGCTTGCCGTGGTCGAAGAGGTGAAGATCGACAGCCCCGTCTACATGGAAAAGGATTTTGGGCTGGATGATGCCTTCATCGAACTCGTGCGCTCGGCTCTGGTTGACAGCAAGCGGGAAAAAATCGAGCTGGGCGGCAATCGCTTCCTGAATAATTGCAACAAGAGCGTTGGCGGCCAGCTCGCCGTCGATATTGAACGCATGCTGAACCACGAGCTTTCCGGCGAAGAGGCGGATGCGCTTCCGGCCGTGAAGCGGGACAGCCGTGGCCGCCGGTTCCTGGAGGCGGGTTCGGTGCGCATCGATACATCGGGTTCGGCCGGTCAGTCCTTCGGCGCCTTCTGCAATGACGGCATGGTCATGGTTCATACCGGCACCTGCAATGACGGTGTCGGCAAAAGCGCCTGCGGCGGCACCATCGTCGTGCGCTCGCCCGGAGGCGGATCCGAAGAGGCGGGCGGTAATGTGCTGGTCGGCAATTTCGCGCTGTTCGGCGCCACCGGCGGCCGCACCTTCGTGGAAGGGCAGGCGGGAGACCGTTTCGCGGTGCGCAACTCCGGTGCCACCGCTGTCGTCGAAGGCGTGGGTGATTTCGCCTGCGAATACATGACCAACGGCGCGGTGCTGAACCTTGGCAGCTTCGGCAAGGGTTTCGGCAACGGCATGAGCGGCGGTTTCGTTTATCAATATGATCCCTATGGCGATCTGCCGAAGAAGATCAGCCATGATTCCATCCTGCTCGGCTCGATCACCGGTGAGGATGAGCAGGCCGCGATCCATCATCAGGCTGTGCACCAGCTTCTGGCCTGGCATGTCGCGGAGACCGGCTCGGCCAAGGCGGCATGGCTGCTGGAAAACTGGGAAAGCGAACAGCATAATTTCGTCTATGGCATGCCGCGCGCCCTGTTGCTTTATCAGGACAGTGACGAGATTCTCAAGGCCAAGCCCCGCAAGGAGCTGCTGGAGGAGCTGGCATCTGCGCTTGCCGCCCATCAACTGCGCAAGTTCAAGCTCGCCTATCGTGACCGCAAGGCCGTCTTGAATGGAACGGTGCCGGGCTATGGCGAGACGGATACGGAGGAAATGTATGCGCTTCTCAACAATTACACGGTGTTGAGCATGGCGCAGGCCATCGCCTTGCAGCGGGTGCCGATGGCATCAGGCCCTTCCGACCCGGCCATCGAAAAGGCAGTGCGCAATCTCATCCTCACGGAAGACTATGCGCTGATGCAGCGTCTGCTGAAATATGCGCGCGAGGCTCTTTCCGATCATAGCGACGAACAGCTTGCGGTGATGATCGCCGCCAAGCGTCTCGACGATTACAAGCAGGCGCTGGCGCGCCGCAACATCTGGTCGGTGGACAGCCCCGGCACCTATGGCTGGATCATTCAGCAGAACCGGAAAAACATCGAGAAGATCGGCCGCCTGCCGGGCTTCGAGGAGCTTTTCGCAGCCCGCGCCATTCCCGACCTCGCCACCGTATCCAGCCACAGGGCAGCATGATGAAGATACCTTATATTCCCGAGGACGCGCCCTTCAACGGTGATCAGCGCGCATGGCTTTCCGGTTTCCTGGCGGGGCTCCATTCCCGCGCCGCCATCGGCTTGGAGACATCTGTTGCTGCGGCCGCTCCGAAAGCGGCGGCCAGTGTGCTGAATATTCTTTTCGGCACCCAGACCGGCAATGCCGAAGCGCTGGCGATGGATATTGCCGCCGCCGCCCGTGCGCAGGGCATGCAGCCGGTGGTGACGGCGCTGGACGATGTCTCGATGGACAGTCTCGGTGCCATGAAGCGGGTCATCGTTGTCACCTCGACATATGGCGAAGGGGAAATGCCTGACAATGCCCAGCTTTTCTGGGAAGCACTTGCCGCTGACAGCGCCCCGCGTCTGGACGAGACGAATTTTGCCGTCCTCGCTCTCGGCGATACCGGTTATGACGGCTTCTGCCAGGCGGGCAAGCTCATCGATACGCGGTTCGAGCAACTCGGCGGCAAGCGCATGAAGACGCGTATCGACTGCGATATCGATTTCGAGGATGCGGCCGCGGCATGGATCGGCGAGGCCTTGCCGCTTGCGCTTGCTGTCGATGGCGGCAACGCAGCATCTGTCACCATGCCCGACATCGCCGAGCCACCCGCGCGCGCGAAACAGGGCTGGAACCGCAAGAATCCCTATTTGGCGACGGTGAGCGTCAATCGTCGCCTTTCCGGTCCCGGTTCGTCCAAGGAGATTCGTCACTATGAATTCGATCTCGGCGAAAGCGGCCTGGACTATGAGGCGGGTGATGCGCTCGGCGTCGTGCCCCTGAACGATCCGAAACTGGCCGGCGCGCTGCTGGAACACTTCGGAGCGGCGGCGGACAGCGAAGTAGCAGGGCTCGACCGGCCGGTCGGCGATGCGCTTCTCAACATGTTCGAAATCTCGACGCCCTCGCGCGAACTCGTCGCCGAAATCGGCAAGCGGGCGGGGCATGATGAACTCAGCCACATTCTCGCAAATGGAGACAGGGAGCAGCTGGCGGCCTTTCTCTGGAGCAAGGATATTCTCGACCTCATTAATCTCGGGGGAAAGCCCCTGTTTGACGTCGCCGAATTCGTGACATTCCTGAAGCCGCTACAGCACCGCGCCTATTCCATCTCCTCCAGCCCGCTGGTTGCAAAAAACAGCGTGCATCTGACCATCGCCAGCGTGCGTTATCGTGCCGAGGGGCGTGAGCGTGGCGGCGTGTGCTCCACCTATCTCGCCGACCGGGTGGAGGCGGGACAGAATGCCGGAATTTTCGTCTCACCGAACAAGGCGTTTCGTGTGCCGCAGGACAATGAGGCGCCTGTTATCATGGTGGGACCGGGCACGGGCATCGCCCCCTTCCGGGCCTTTTTGCAGGAACGTCAGGCACGCGGCGCCAAGGGCAGGAACTGGCTGTTTTTCGGCGACCAACACCGGCAGTCGGATTTCATCTATGAAAACGAGCTTGGCGACATGAGCCGCGATGGCGTGCTGACCCGTCTCGACCTCGCCTTCTCGCGCGATCAGGCGGAGAAAATCTATGTCCAGACCCGCATGCGGCAGAACGGCAGGGCGCTCTATCAATGGCTTGAAGAGGGCGGGTATTTCTACGTTTGCGGCGATGCGACGCGTATGGCGAAGGATGTCGATGATGCCCTGCACAGCATCATCGGCGATGAAGCAGGCATTTCCACTGAGGCGGCAAGCGATTATGTGAACCGGCTGAAGCGCGAAAAACGCTACCTGCGCGATGTCTACTAGGCCTCGCCCACAGGGGCCGCCAGAGCGCCGATTGGCTCAGCAATTGGTGCAAGCGGTCTCGGCGTCGCGCTGTTTGAAGAAATAATCCCGGCCGATGGTGATCGACTTTACCCCGGATGACGTGACATCGGGCATGAACATCAGCAACTCATGCGGGATGGAAAGTTCGACATGGATGAGGAAGCTGTCTTCCACGAGCAGGCGGGTCGGAACGACGACCGGTGATCCCACCGCGTAGGGTCTGAGGTTCTTCTCGTCCCAGGACCAGGTGATTTTCGCCTGTTTTTGTGTATCGATCTTGATGCCGCTGATCTTAAGCTGCAGACCCTTGGTGCTGTAGGGCGCAAAAACTGCCGCCGCGACATCCTGCATGCCTGTGAGATAGGTTTTATCGACGGAGCCCGTTTTCGATATCAGGTCATTGATGGTGGCGGCCGCGCTGCTTGCCCGCTTGTAGGTGTTGTAGCCGATCGTCAATTCGAAAGAGGTCAGATAGAGCGCGAGCAATATCGGGAAGATGATCGCGAACTCCACCGCGCCCACGCCACGGTTGTCTCTGGCAAAGCGAGAAACGAGCGCCATCAAGCGTTGTTTGCCCTTTGCGGCAACGGACACCAGCCCTGCCATCATGAGCCCCCGCTTGTGATGTATTTCTCGTTCATGAACGCACTCGTTGCGACGATGAGGAAATGTGAAGGCATCGATCCGTCGGCCGGACGTATTTTGGTCAGGTAAGGCCGGATGATATCGGCAATCACACGCCAGCGATAATAGACGCGCAACATGTTGATGGTTTCAGGTCCGCCCGGCTTGAAGCCGAATTGAGCCGTGTCGAGATCGTAATATTCGCCATAGGCTTTCAGGGGTATCGTGGTCGGAATATCCTTGAAGGCGGTGAAGGAACGAAGGTCGATATAAAGCTTCTGCTCTTTCTGGATCTCGTCTGCCGAGCAGGTGATCATAACCGAGACTTCGCTGCAGAAACTTCTGCGGAAATCTTCTTTCGAAATCGAGCTGCTGATCTGCCCGGTGCGCAGTCGCCGCGACATGGTCTCGGTGGCGTTGACCACGACCTGTTCGGCCATAAGGGCGATGAAGGTCTCGATGATTGCGAAGACGACAAGGAAATAGGGAATGGCCAGGATTGCGAATTCGATGGCCGCTGTCCCGTCTCGCGAGAACCCGAATTTTTCCAGCAATGGCTTCAGTCTGGCCAGTCGCATGAGGCGGTGTCGATCTCTAAGAATATGCGGCAAGCGCAACCGTTGAATTTGTTGCGGACCATAACCACCCGATGTTTAAATTCAGTTACTCCGATAAACTATACTTTAGTGATTTCCAAAATTGATACGGCGCATAAAAAAGCCCGGCACGGGGCCGGGCTTTTGGCTGATGTCAGAGAGCTGCTTATTCAGCGTCTGCCTTGGACAGAACCTCGAGCGTGGGCGTTGAGGTGATGTTGTAACCGCAATCAACGTAATGGCATTCGCCCGTTACGCCGCGCGACAGGCTGGACAGGAGGTAGAGTGCGGACCCGCCGATGTCGTCGATGTCAGCCGTCCGCCGCAACGGTGCGTTTTTCTGGTTCCACGCGTAGATCGCCCGCGCATCCGAAATGCCGGCGCCCGCCAGTGTGCGGACCGGACCGGCCGAGATGGCGTTGACGCGGATATCACGCGGGCCATAATCGGCAGCGAGATAGCGAACGGACGCTTCAAGAGCAGCCTTGGCGACGCCCATGACATTGTAGTTCGGAATGACGCGCTGCGAGCCATTATAGGTCAGCGTCAGCATGGAGCCGCCATTCGTCATCAGTTCAGCGGCGCGCTTGGCGATTTCCGTGAAGGAGAAACAGGAAATGACCATGGTGCGGCTGAAATTGTCGCGGGTCGTATCCGCGTAGAGACCTTTCAGCTCGTTCTTGTCGGAAAAGCCGATGGCGTGCACGACGAAGTCCAGCGAACCCCATTTTTCGCGGATCGCCGCAAAAAGCGCGTCGACCGAGGCAATATCCTCGACATCGCAAGGCACGATGAAATCGGAGCCGAGTTCGGCGGCGAGCGGTTTCACGCGCTTGCCGAGCGCTTCTCCCTGATAGGTGAAGGCCAGTTCCGCGCCCTGCGCCGCCAGCGCCTTGGAGATACCCCAAGCGATCGAGTGATTGTTGGCGACGCCCATGATGAGGCCGCGTTTACCCTGCATGATGCCGTTCATGGGCAATTATCCGTTATGACGCTGGAAGACGAGCGTGGCGTTGGTGCCGCCGAAGCCGAAGGAATTGGAAAGGATGGTGTCGATTTTGGCGTTGTCGATGCGGCTGCGAACGATCGGAACACCCGCAAATTCCGGATCGAGCTCGGCAATATGCGCGCTTTCGCCGATGAAGCGTTCCTGCATCATCAAGAGGCCGTAGATCGATTCCTGCACGCCGGCCGCGCCCAGCGAATGACCGGTGAGCGACTTGGTCGACTGGATATGCGGGATCGTGTTGCCGAAGACTTCGCGGATCGCGCCGATTTCCTTGCTGTCGCCAACCGGCGTTGAGGTGCCGTGAGTGTTGATGTAGTCGATGTCACCCTTGACGGTGGAGAGCGCCTGCCGCATGCAGCGGATTGCGCCTTCGCCCGACGGAGCCACCATGTCGTAGCCGTCGGAGGTCGCGCCGTAACCGACGATTTCGGCGTAGATCCTGGCGCCGCGCGCCTTGGCATGTTCCAGTTCTTCGAGAACCAGCACGCCTGCACCGCCGGCGATCACAAAACCGTCGCGGTTGACGTCATAGGCGCGCGAGGCGACGCTTGGCGTCTCGTTATATTTGGACGACATGGCGCCCATGGCGTCGAAGAGGTTGGACATGGACCAGTCGAGATCCTCGTGGCCGCCCGCGAACATCACGTCCTGCTTGCCCCACTGGATCATCTCGGCGGCGTTGCCGATGCAATGCGCCGAGGTGGAGCAGGCCGACGAGATGGAATAGTTGACGCCGTGGATCTTGAACCAGGTGGCGAGCGTGGCCGATGCGGTGGAAGACATGGCCTTCGGCACGGCAAACGGGCCGATGCGCTTCGGGCTGTTGTTCTTCAGCGTTATGTCGGCTGCCTCGACGATGGTTCGGGTGGAAGGACCGCCCGAACCCATGATGATGCCGGTGCGCTCATTGCCGCTGATATCGCTCTCTTCGAGGCCGGAATCGGCGATCGCCTGCTTCATGGCCACATGGTTCCATGCACCGCCCTGCGACAGGAAGCGCATGGCGCGGCGGTCGACCAGATCGGTCGGGTCGAGAGACGGCTTGCCCCAGACCTGGCATTTGAAACCGTGCTCGGCAAAATCCGGCGAAAATGAAATGCCGGATTTGGCATTGCGCAACGATGCGGTGACTTCAGCGGCATCACCGCCGATGGAAGAAACAATACCGAGGCCGGTGACAACAACTCGTCTCATGAAAGGGACCTTTTCTTAAGATTTCGGCTGGACGACCGAAGCCGCCCGGCTTTTGTCAGGACTATTCCGTCTGCCTCAGGCAGCCTTTTCCTTCGACAGGCCTACGCGCAGGTCCGTCGCCTGATAAATGGTTTCGCCGTCCGCCTTCAGCCAGCCATCGGCGGTGCCAAGCACCAGACGCCCGCGCATCACGCGCTTGAAATCAATACCATACTGAAGCAGCTTGGTGTGAGGGCGCACCATGCCCTTGAACTTCACTTCGCCGGTGGAAAGCGCCATGCCGCGGCCTTCTTCACCCAGCCAGCCGAGGAAGAAACCCGTCAGCTGCCACATGCCGTCAAGGCCGAGGCAGCCCGGCATGATCGGGTTGCCCTGGAAGTGGCAGGGGAAATACCAGTCGTCGGGGCTGACATCGTATTCGGCACGGATGAAACCCTTGTCGAAGGCACCGCCGGTTTCGGAAATTTCGGTAATGCGATGGACCATGAGCATGGGGGGCAATGGGAGCTGGGCATTTCCCGGGCCGAACAATTCGCCGCGACCGCAGGACAGGATCTCCTCGTAATTGTAACTTGATTGCCTCGTTGCCATACCGCTTTCACTTCCCCAATTACTGGTGTTGATCGACTTCACTAGAGCAAGTTAGGTTCAAAATGAAGCGCTGCAAGGGCAGAGGCCGCTCCGCCCCCATTCTTTGTCTTCGAACCTTCTTTGCAGAAGTCATTACCTCAATATGCCGTCCGCATACAGGAACCATACGGCTGGAACCAGAGGAAATTTGCAGGAAAGGCCGGTTTGCCGCCATTTGCCGCGCCTAAGCCACGCTGAAACTATTGAAAGCACTCGCTGCAAAAGATATATGCTAATGCAATTGATAGGTTTCATACCCTCTGTTTGGAATGGGATTGCATGGCATTTGACGCCACATTGGATATCGGAACGAGGCTGCGGCGCTCGGGGCTGCGCCCCACGCGCCAGCGTGTGGCTCTGGGCGATCTTCTCTTCGCAAAGGGCGATCGACACCTGACGGTGGAGGAACTGCACGACGAGGCGGTCACCGCCGGCGTGCCTGTTTCCCTCGCCACCGTCTACAACACGCTGCACCAGTTCACCGAAGCCGGCCTGATCCGCGTTCTGGCCGTGGAAGGCGCGCGCACCTATTTCGACACCAACGTCTCGGATCACCACCACTTCTTCGTGGAGGGCGAAAACGAGGTTCTCGATATTCCGATCAACAATCTCCAGATCGACAATCTGCCGGAAGCGCCCGAAGGCATGGAAATCGCCCATGTGGACGTGGTCATCCGCCTTCGCCGCAAGCGCGGTTGAAGCCTGGCCCGATCGTTGATGTGAAAAAGGCGCCCATGGGCGCCTTTTCTGTTTTCAGCGGTCATTTCCATATGTCACTTCATGACATCTTCCGGCCGTCTGCCCGGCTTCGCCTTGTAGGGCGGGAAAGTCCAGCCAAAGACCAGGGCGCCGGACCGGACGCCGAAGGCTGTCAGGGCGCCCGCCGCTGATGCCGCATAAAGCGGTGCGCCAAGGAAATAGACGACAATGAAGATGGAGGAGCCCAAAAGTGCGCAGGTGATGTAAATCTCCGGCCGCAGGAGCACGGAAGGCTCGCCGGCGAGAATATCGCGCAGCACGCCGCCGAATGTTGCCGTCAGAACGCCGGTAACGATGGCGACGGTCGCGGAGCCGCTTGCGGCAAGGCCCTTGGCTGCGCCCATGACGCAATAGGCGGAGAGACCAAGCGCATCGAGCCAGATCAGTACTCGATAGCGGGACTCGAAAAGATGCGCAGTGAAGAACAGCAGCACCGCGACCGACACGCAGACGAGGATATAGGTGGGGTTTATCACCCAGAAGACCGGCGTTCTGCCCAGCACGAGATCACGCACCGTGCCGCCGCCGATGCCGGTCGCTGCTGCGAAAAACAGGAAGCCGATCAGGTCGAGCTGCTTGCGCGAGGCGGCGAGCGCGCCGGTTGCGGCAAAGACGGCGACACCGGCATAGTCGAGAAAACCCAGAAGCGTCATGAAAAGGTTCCCCCTGGAAATACGGGCTGCGAACACGTCAGTGTCGCGCAAGCACTAAACTCTAGGCTGGCCGCCCGGATGATCGCAACATCCATAACCGAAACGGATGCAAAGGAAAATGCCGTGCGAATCGCTCTCGTTGCCGCTCTTCAGGCGCTGGTTCTCTTGATGTTTCCGGTGGCGCTCTCGGCGCAGCAGCAGCTGGTGAGCGACCCGGAGATCTATGAAAAGGATCATTTCCGCACCGAGTGCAAGGTGGCGGCCTTCGGCGACGATTTCGTCACGCGGCAGGATATCAACAATGACGGGCTGATGGACGCCGTCGTCAATCACGGCGTTCTCGATTGTGACGGCGAAAAGGGCCGCAGCTGCGACGACGAGGGATGCCCCTATAATTTCTATGTCCAGGTGAAGGAAGGCGGTTATCTGATGATCGCGACGGCCCGGATTTACGGTTATGATTTCATCAAGCGCTTTGGCAACATGGTTTTCGTGCTGAAGATGCATCCGCGTTATTGCGAGCGCACCGACAAGGAGCCCTGCCTGATGACGGTGCGGGTACGCGGTACGAAATTCGTCACCATTTCGCGAAAGTGAAGGTGACGATTTTCAGAGCGTGATTCTTCGGATTTTGACCCTTTGATTGTAGCGCTGCCGAAGCGAGCGCGGAATGATGAAGGTGGCGATGGCGACGGCGAAAACCGTGGCCGCAACCACCCACAGGGCATTGGACTGCAGCTTGGCGGCGAGAACGGCGCCGCAGATCGCACCGCTGATCATGCCGAGCCAGGGCACGATCTGAATGCCCCAGTCGAGGCTCCGTTCGCCGAGAAGAAAGCGACCAATGCCACGGCCGAAGCGGGAAAGAGCGCCGGTCACATAGGTGAGGCCGATTGGCAGCCCCTCAATATGTTCAACGGCGGCGTTGACCATGCCCATGGCGAAAACGACGAGATAAAATTGCGCGAGAGCGGAAGCCTCGCCCCCGAGCAGCGCGGCGATTGTTACCAGCAGTCCCACCGCCATCAGAACGGCAAAGATGCGCCGGTCGAACTTATGCGCCACCACGATGCCGCCTGCATTGCCCGCCACGAAGGCAATGATCGCGAAAAGCAGTTTTGCTGCATGAGAATAGAGGCCAGCCTCCACCGAAACGGCGGCTCGCGTGGTGTTGCCGGTCATGAAGGACACGAAGTCACCTGAAATATGCAGGCCCACCGCATCCGTCATGCCGGCGATGAAGGAAATGGCGGCAACCAGCGCAATTCCGGTTCCGGTTCGCCTTGCCCTGATGATACTGCGGCGTCTTTGTCTGGTCATGGAAAAGCTCGATATGGAAAAACAGCGGTCCTGCGGGCGGGGCCGTGCTATCCTATGTCTAGAATGCCTGATGGTGCTTTTGCAATCTTTCTGGAGGCCTTCGGGAGCTTCTATTTTGTCTAGACAAATATAAAATCCCTGCCTACCATGCCTCAAATAAAGCGAAAAACAACATCGCACAAAAATAAATCAAAAGGGGTTCAGATCATGAAGAAAACATGGGTTCTTGCCACAGTCGCCGCGCTCTTTTCATCCGCTTCCGCCTATGCCGAGACGTCGGTGACGATCGGCATGTCCGGCTGGACCGGTTTTGCTCCGCTGACGCTTGCCAAACAGGCCGGCATTTTTGAAAAGAACGGCCTGAAGGTCGATATCAAGAAAATCCCGCAGGCGAGCCGCCATCTGGCTCTTGCTTCCGGTGACATCCAGTGCGCCGCCACCACGGTGGAAACATGGATCGCGTGGAATGCCAATGGCGTGAAATCCACCCAGATTTTCCAGATGGACAAGTCGCATGGCGCCGATGGCATTGCGGTGCGCAGTGATGTTGCAAAGGTCGCGGATCTGAAGGGCAAGACGGTCGCCGCTTCCGCGCCGGGCACCTCGCCCTATTTCTTCCTTGCCTGGATTCTCAAGGAAAACGGCCTGACGCTCAAAGACGTCAAGGTCGTCAACCTTGAGCCGGGACCGGCCGCGCAGGCATTCGTCGCCGGCCAGAACGACGCAGCCATGACCTATGAGCCCTATCTGTCCACGGTCCGTGCCGCTCCCGACAAGGGCAAGATTCTCGCCACAACACTGGATTATCCCGCGGTAATGGATACCTTCGGCTGCACACCGGACTTCCTGAAAGCCAATCCGCAGGCGGCGAAAGCCCTGGCGGACAGCTATTTCCAGGCCCTTGAGCTCATCAAGGCCGATCCCGAAAAGTCCTATGCGACGATGGGGGCGGATGTGAAGCAGACCGGCGAGGCCTTTGCCGCTTCGGCAAAGTTCCTCGAATGGCAGGACAAGGCGGCCAATCAGAAATTTTTCGAGGGTGAATTCAAGACATTCTCGGAAAAATCGGCGGAGCTGCTGCTGGAAATCGGCGTGATAAAGTCGAAGCCCGATCTTTCCACGCTCGCGGATACGTCCTTCATCAAGTAACAGAAAAAGGCGGCCGCATTCCCTGCAGGGAATATTGCAGCCAAAGATAAGCGAGTGCGTCGATTGTGCGTCACGAAACGCGCACGGCGTTCTGATGGCGCGGCGAAGGTGCCGCGCCGGTTTTCCGGACAGGCGACAGAATGCAACCTCTTCAACCCATAAAGAACAGCACGAGGATTGCCCTCGGCATTCTGTTCTTCGTGCTGTTTTTTTCCGCCTGGGGCTTTGCCACGCTGGGCGGTTTCGTGTCGCCGACCTTTCTGGCCGACCCCATCACCATGCTGAAGGACGGCATCTATCTGCTGACCGATCAGGGGTTTGCCAGCGATATCGGCATGACGATCTGGCGCGTGGTGGGTGGTTTCGTGCTGGCATCGCTCATTGCTGTGCCGGTCGGCATCGCCATGGGGGCCTATAAGCCCATCGAGGCGCTGCTTGAGCCCTTCGTCTCCTTCGCGCGCTATCTGCCGGCTTCCGCCTTCGTGCCGCTGCTCATTCTCTGGGCCGGCATCGGCGAGATGCAGAAGCTGCTGGTGATCTTCATCGGCGCGGTGTTCCAGATCATCCTGATGGTTGCCGTCGCTGTCGCCGGCACAAGGCGTGATCTGGTGGAGGCCGCCTATACGCTTGGCGCGAAGGACCGGGGCGTCGTTCGCCGTGTTCTCATTCCTGCCAATGCGCCCGATATTGCCGAAATCCTCCGTCTCGTTCTCGGCTGGGCCTGGACCTATGTCATCGTCGCGGAACTGATCGGCGCCTCCTCGGGCATCGGCTATATGATCATCAATAGCCAGGCGCTGATGGCGACCGGCCAGATCATCTTCGGCATCATCGTCATCGGCATTATCGGCCTTATTTCGGATTTCGCGTTCAAATCGCTGAACCGGAAGCTTTTCGCCTGGAGGCTTGCCTGATGAGCGAACTCGTTATCAAGGGCGTCAGCCGCACTTTTCCGGGCGTACAGGGCGGGCAGCCGACACTGGCCCTGCAGCCGACGAATCTGGAAATCCCGCGCAATGACTTCGTCACCATCCTCGGCCCGTCGGGATGCGGAAAATCGACCTTGCTGCGCATCATCGCCGGTCTCGACCGTCCGACGACGGGCGAGGTGCTGCTGTCAGGCAAGGCGGTAACGGGTCCGGGCGCGGATCGCGGCATGGTGTTCCAGTCCTACACGCTGTTTCCCTGGCTAACGATCCGCGAAAACGTCGCCTTCGGTCTGCGTGAACGCGGCGTCGCCGAAAAGGAAAAATGGGAGATCGTCGACAGCTATATCGACAAGGTCGGCCTGCGCGGTTTCGAAAACCATTGGCCGAAACAATTGTCCGGCGGCATGCAGCAGAGAACGGCCATCGCCCGTGCCCTGGCGAACGGCCCGAAAATCCTGCTGCTCGATGAGCCTTTCGGCGCCCTCGACAACCAGACACGCGGGCTTATGCAGGAGTTGCTGCTCGGCATCTGGGAGCGTGAGCAGAAGACGGTCATTTTTGTCACCCATGACATCGAGGAGGCGGTCTTCATGGCGTCGCGTGTGGTGACCATGTCCGCAAGGCCGGGCCGCATCAAGTCGATCACGCCGGTCGACCTGCCGCATCCGCGTCACTACACCGTCAAGGCCAGCCCGGAATTTTCTGAGCTGCGCGCGAAGCTTACGGAGGAAATCCGCAGCGAGGCGATTGCCGCCGCCGCCCATGGATAGTTGACCAGCCAAAGGGGAGGATAAAAGCATCGGGATGAGGAGCACAGGCGCCGAGCTTCAGGAAAAATCGCTGCACGAGCGCATCCGCAATGATGTCGAGCGCCATATCATGTCGGGCGAGTGGCCGCCGGGTTATCGTATTCCCTTCGAACACGAGATGACCCGGCACTATGCCTGTTCCCGCATGACGGTGAACAAGGCTCTGGGTGAACTGGTGCAGCGCGGACTTATCGAAAGACGCCGCCGTCTCGGCACCTTCGTTCGCCAGCCCCATGCGCAATCCGCCGTTCTGGAAATCCACGATATCGAGCGGGAGGTGCAGGCGCTCGGTCTGGTCTACGGTTACCGTCTCGACAAACGACGGCTGCGCCCTGTGGGGGAAGAGGACGGCGCGGCCATGGCGCTTGCCGCCGAAGCCCGGGTCCTGGAACTCACCTGCACGCACTTCGCCGGCGGCGTTCCCTTTTGCCTTGAGGAGCGCATCATCAATGTCACCGCTGTTCCGGAAGCGGAAGCCGCGGATTTTTCACAGATCGGGCCGGGGACATGGCTGCTGAAAATGGTGCCCTGGAGCGCTGCCGAACATCGCATCAGCGCCGTTTCCGCCGACCGTAAAAATGCGGCGGCGCTCGGTATTGCTTCCGGCGCCGCCTGTCTGGTCATTGATCGGCGGACCTGGCATGGGGCGGATTATATCACCCGCGTCCGGGTCACCTATCCCGGTGACCGGCATGCCCTCGTTGCGCAGTTTTCGCCCTCGCAGAACAGCTGAAGGCCGTCGATCGGTCAATTTTTTGTAAAGAAGAGTTTACGGGTCGTCTTTTGACAATATAATAGTTGTCAAAAGAACTCAGGTTTATTATCGGAACGTCAAGCTTTCACGACGTTATCCGTTCATGACCCCGGTTTTCAGGAACCGGTCAATCTGCGGATGAGTTCATCGACGGAAATCCGGGATAAAAATTATGTCAGCTGAGACCTCAACTTCTTCCGCATCCTTCAACAAGGCAAACACAACAAGGCATCTCTCCCTTGCCGTCGCTGTCACCTTGCTGGCCGGCTTGAGTGCCGGCGCGGTTTTCGCTCAGACGGCATCGGAGACCCAGATACAGCCCGCACCGCAAACGGAAGCGGTTCAGCCGGCACAGCCGGCGGCCCCCGCAACGCCGAGCGCTCCGGCGGCCGCGCCCGTCCAGCCTTCCGCGACTGCGCCGGAACAGCCGGCCGCCACCGCACCCTCGCAGCCTCAGTCAAATCAGCCCGCACCGGTCCAGCCTGCACCCGCTCAGCCCGCGACGAATACCGTACCGGGCGCCGAAGGCTTGGCGCCGCAGCCGACGCAGACCGAGCAACCCGCACAGACGGGCCAGGCGACCGCGCCGAACGAAGCCGCGACCCCATTGGAGCCTGTCAGCACCGAGCCCGCGAGCGCTGAACATCGTGCGGATATCCCGCATAATCTTTCTCCCTGGGGCATGTTCATGGCGGCCGACTGGGTCGTGAAGGGTGTGATGATCGGTCTTGCCTTCGCATCGCTGGTCACCTGGACGGTCTGGGTCGCGAAGTCTATCGAGCTTGCGGGTGCGCGGGTGCGCGCCGGTGCAACGCTCAAGGTCATTCGCAAGGCAAAAACCCTGCTCGAGGCCACCGAAGCCGTCGAAAAGAAGGGCGGGCCGGCGGCGCTGATGCTGCGCATGGCAACCCATGAAATGCAGCTTTCCGATGCGGTGGTTGAGCATACGGACGGCGGCGGTATCAAGGAGCGCGTCTCTTCGGCGCTGTCGCGTATCGAAACCCATGCCGGCCGCCGCATGTCGCGCGGGACTGGGGTTCTGGCGACGATCGGTTCCACGGCTCCCTTTGTCGGCCTGTTCGGCACCGTCTGGGGTATCATGAACTCCTTCATCAGTATTTCGGAATCGCAGACCACCAACCTCGCCGTCGTCGCGCCGGGTATTGCCGAGGCGTTGCTCGCCACCGCCATCGGTCTTGTCGCCGCCATTCCGGCCGTGGTGATCTATAACGTCTTCGCCCGCTCCATCACCGGTTACCGCCATCTTCTGGCGGATGCCGCAGCCGGCGTGGAACGCCTCGTCAGCCGCGACCTCGATTTCCGCCGTATTCCGCCGGGCAGCACCAGCAAGCCCGCCGTGTCTCTGGTTGGACGGTGATCGGTCATGGCTGGCGGCATTCGCGAAAATAGCGGAGACGATCTCTCCGAAAACCACGAGATCAACGTCACGCCCTTCATCGACGTGATGCTGGTTCTGCTCATCATCTTCATGGTGGCCGCACCGCTGGCCACCGTCGATGTGAATGTCGATCTGCCGGCATCCACCGCCAAGCCGGCGGAACGTCCGGAAGAGCCGCTCTATCTGACGGTGAAGGACGATCTTTCGCTCAATCTCGGCAATGATGCGGTTGCACGCGAAGCCTTGGCGGCCGCGATAGACCGGCAGACGGGCGGCAAGAAGGATACGCGCATCTTCCTGCGGGCCGACAAGGCGGTCGATTACGGCCACTTCATGGAAATCATGAATCTGCTGAGAGATGCCGGTTATCTGAAGATCGCCCTTGTCGGGCTGGAAAACGCGGCTGCCGCATCGCAGCCTGCCGCCGCTGGCCAGCCCGTGGCGCCGGCAGCGCAGGGAACCGCGCCATGACTGAAAACGGCTACCCGCAGGCCCGGCATTCCCGTCTCGGGGAAGTGACGCTGTGGTCCGCCGCGGCGTTGCTCATGCTGGGCGTTCACGCCGGTTTTGCCTATTATCTTATGCAGGAGCCCGAGGAACTGGATGCCGGCGGGCCGCCGCCTGCTGCGATCATGATCGAAATGGCGGCGATACCAGAAGCCGTCAAGACCGAAGAAACAACGCAGGCGCAGGATGTCGAAGACGCCGAAGAGGTGAAGAGCGACAGCAGCGAACCGGTGGAGGAAGCCGCCCCGGAAGAGCCGCCGCCGCCGGAGCCGGTTGCGGAAACGCCGCCGCCGCCCGAGCCGGTGCAGCCGCCTGAACCGCCGGTCGAGGAGATCGTCGAACCGCAGGAAATTCCTGAGCCCGTGGAGCCGATTGACCCCGTTCAGGAGCAGATGATGGCGGAACTCGAAAATGTCGAGGTTCCCTTACCCGTCATGCGGCCTCCGCCGCCACCTGTCGAAAAAAAGGTGGAAAAGAAACAGCCGGAAGAGAAAAAGAAGGTCGATCGCCAGCGTCCCAAACCGCAGCAGGCATCGGAACTGCGCGAAACGGCGAAGGCTGAAGCCCAGCAGTCCGACCGGACGGCGGCGTCGCGCAGCAATGCCGGCTCCTTCTCGGCCTCGTCCATGTCAAATGCCGACTGGGGTGCGAAAGTGCGCTCGGCGATGCAGCGGCGACTGGTCCGTTCGGCTGGAAAATCGGGAATGACGATCACGGTTTCTTTCAGGATCGATAGCGGCGGTTCCGTTGGCGGTGCGAGGATTATTTCATCCACTGGCGACTCGGCGATGGATCAGAAGCTTTTGGCGGTCATACAAAAAGCGTCCGTCTCGCCGCCGCCGCCAGGCGCAAATACGAGTTTCACCCTGCCGATTCTTTTCAAGTAGGCGAAACAACCCGACCACATGAGGGCATCCCGACTCTGGAGAGGACGGGATGCCCGATTTATTTTCGATGTTGATTTGCAGCGACCGTATACCGCAGAGTAGGACCAATCGTCCCATCGCATGCAAGCCAACAGGAATCACGAAAATCATGAAATTCTCAATCGCAGAGGCGGAGGATCTCGTATCCTCTATCTTTGAGCGCAACGGCGTTCTGCCGCAAAACGCCCGCTCGGTCGCAAAGGCGCTCGTCGCCTCCGAAGCGGCTGGTCAAAGCGGCCACGGTTTTCGTCGCATCCCCGTTTATGTTCGGCAGGCGCGGGTTGGCAAGGTCGACGGCAAGGCGCGTCCCTTGGCGACGCGCGTGAAGCCGGGCGTGCTGTCGATCGACGCCAATCACGGTTATGCCTATCCGGCGATCGATTGCGCCCTTGAGGAATTGCCTGATGTGGTACGGCAGCAGGGCATCGCGCTTGCCGCGATCCACCGCTCCCATCATGCGGGTGTCATGGCGTTGACCGTCGAGCGGCTTGCCGAAATGGGTCTTGTCGCGCTCATGTTCGCCAACGCGCCGGCATCCATGGCGCCCTGGGGCGGCAGCAAGCCGCTTTATGGAACCAATCCAATCGCCTTCGCTACCCCCGTCGGCGGCGCCGATCCGCTGGTCATCGATCTGGCCCTGTCGAAGGTCGCGCGCGGAAAGATCATGGCCGCCCGCCAGAAGGGTGAAACGATCCCCGGCGACTGGGCGCTTGACAGAAACGGCCGGCCGACGACCGATCCCGAAGAGGCCATAGAGGGAACCATGGTGCCCGCGGGCGAGGCCAAGGGTGCCGCGCTGGCATTGATGGTTGAGATCATGGCTGCGGCGATTACCGGCGGAAACTTCGCATTCGAGGCTTCCTCCCTTCTGGACGACAAGGGCGCGCCACCCTCTCTCGGCCACACGATCATCGCCATAGACCCCGTATCGTCAGGCGGTGCGGCCTTTACCGAGCGGCTGGCGCTCATCGCCGGCGAGATAGAAAAGCAGGAAAATGTGCGTCTGCCCGGCCGCCGCAGCCAGGGGATTCGCAAACAGGCGCTGGAAAGCGGCATCGTGATCGAAAGCGATATTCTGGCCGAAATTCAATCGCTTTGACGTGACAATAAAAACCCGGCGGATCGAATATGACCCGCCGGGCAAACCGTAAATGGCCGCTTTGCATTTGCGTCGATAGAGCCGGACATCATGTCCAGCCCGCTTTTGGTCCGCCATCCCGCCATTGATATGGAGAGATTTGACGCAGAAAGCCGCTCATTCGGTTTTCAGCTTACGGGAGGGGACGTTTCGCGTAAGCCTGGATGATCATTTGTCGATTATGCATCCTGTTCGATCAGGCCGCGCAGCAGGGCGATGCTGACGGCATTCAGCAGATTGGTCGCACCCAGCCTGTGGCGCACCCTTTCAAGAGTATCTTTCACATCCGCTTCATCCGCACCGGTGATCAAGGCGACATGGGACGGATGCTTGCCCCGCGCCACGAGCCCAAGATAATGCCGCTCACGCTCCGAAAGGATGATTTCCCGCGCCTGGCGATGTTCATGTGGCGTATTTGAAGACATTTTCTTTCAGCCTCAAAAGAGATTGACCTTGCCGGGGGCACGATCAGGCAATGGTTCATTCCCCAAAACCGGTTCGTGAACCGTTCTGTCTACACGCGAACGGAAACGCCAATTTCGCCAATAGGTTTCATTTCGCATTGGAAATTATGCAATAAAAGGCCGTTTTCGCAGCCAGACGATTCCGGCGGACGCTGTGTTCCGGGCATTGAAAGGAACTGCGACATCGATATTGCCAGAGACCACAATCGGTCTGGCGCGTAATGCAGCTTCAAAGCTTTGGAATGTTTTCGTCACACCCGAAGGATATGCGGCGCTCTAATAGGCGATGTGCTGCACCGATAGAATAACATCTCGCGCCAAGTTTTTCGTTTTATTGTTATGTTTCGGCACACATCATAATCGGCGCCGACATATTTCTCAAATTTAATGTGTCATTCCGAAATATTGATGCCGACAACATGGATCATCCGGCGGAATGATGCGCGTGTTTCTTGCGAATATCGGTCGGTGTTGCCCCGAACCAGCGGGAAACGGAACGCGAAAACGCGCCGGGTGTCGAATAGCCCAGCCTGTAGCTAATGTCGGATACCGGAAGATCGCTTTCCACGAGGAGCTTGAAACCGGCGTTTTTGCGGATGGCGTCCTTTATCTCGTTGAGATTGGTGCCGAGTTCGGCGAGCCGCCGTTGAAAACTCCGTTCCGACAGGTTGAAATAGGGGGCGATCTCCCCGAGCGACAGCTCGGCATCCGACAGCCGCATCTGCATGTAACGTTTCACCTGATCGATGAAATGGGTCGCATCCGACGATGTTTCCGGTCGCAACATGCGGCACTGCAGGTTCATCAGCTCGAACAGCCGCTCATCCGCATTCGGATTGACCACATCGAGAAGCGATACTGGCAGACGCATGGTATGGATGGGCTGGGAAAAACTGACGCGCCTCGTCATTCGTTCTCTAAATAGTTGAATATTATTCGGTTTCGGCCGCTCCAGACCGATCTCTATCTGGTTTATACGATCTCCGAGAATATCACGCAGGCGCTGCACCAGGACGGCGAGCGACAAATCCACATATTGATCGCGTTTGGCGATAACCGGTGCGAAGGACCATGACAGGGTTACCTGCGTGGCATCCGTTACCATGGTGAAATTGCTGTTATTGGTCGCGTAATAAACATGGTCCTGAAGAAAGCGCAGGAACGCCCTTACCGTCGGTGCACTGATCAGGCCATATCCGAATGCGCCGGATGCGCCTGCGGGAAAGGCTGAGGCACATTGCAGACCGAAGGCATCGTCACCGGAAATCAGTGCGCAGGTTTCGAGCAGACGTGAAAATCTATCGAGGCTGATACGCTCCGTCAGGCTGCTGAATGTGGCTGGATCAATATTCAAGGCCTTGCAGATGGGAGCGATATCGATGCCCCGTGACCGGGCATAATTGCTGACGCCGGCAGCCAGACCGGCGACCACAGTTATCTCATCACTGACCCTTTTTTCGGGCATCCCTCGCCTTGGCGTACCATGTTTGGAAATTGTCGCCTGATGGTAAGCCTTGAAAGGGCGTTTGTCGAGCAGCCAGGCCGGGGGATTTTAAGCGCGGCCCACACCGGCGCTTTGCTCCAGCACCCGCATGATGGTTTGGCCGGCATCTTCGATTGCGCCGCTATTATCGACGGTTATGACATCGAAGTCCCCGACGACGGCCAGCGAGCTGCGTTCCAGCCGCCGGAGGATATCGTCCCGGCTTTCCCGCCCGCGTTGCTCCAGCCGCCTTGCCAGCACCTCCGGCCGCGCGACGATGTTCACGACCTTGAGACGGGAAAAGGCGGTGCCGAAATGGGGAAGTGCCGAGCGCGAGCCATTGGCGATGACCACGTCGCCCGCCTCGAGATGACGATAGACCGCAGCCGGGATGCCGTATTTCAGCCCATGTGCCTGCCAGGAGACCGCGAAGGCGCCCGCCTCTTCCAGCCGATTGAACTCATGTATCGAAACGGCATCGTGATTTTCACCGCCAGCATCGCCGCTGCGGGTAATGACACGGCGGGTGAAGTGAAAACCCGGCCGGCTGGAAAGCTGTGTCGCTGCATAGTCCATCAGCGTGTCCTTGCCGGCCCCGCTGGGGCCGACAATCACGATCATCGTGCCGGGCAATTGTTCGCGCCGGCTATCCTGCCCATCGCCGGTCATGCCACGCGCTTGCCCTGCCGCCAGACCGAACGGGCGACCGGCACACCATCCTCGCGATGAACCCGAACCAGATCGGCCCGCAGTCCCGTTGCGATACGACCACGGTCAACAAGGCCAACCGTCCGGGCGGGCGTGGCAGTGACCATGCGGAGCGCTTCCGGCAGAGAGATGGCTTCCACCTGATCGGCGAGCAGGAAGGGCGCGAAGAGCAGGCTGAACGGCACATAATCGGAAGAAAGAACATCCAGCACGCCGATCTCGGCCAAATCGCGGGCGGCGATATTGCCGGAATGGGATTTGCCGCGGACGATGTTCGGCGCACCCATCAGCACGCTCATGCCGGCGCTGTGCGAGGCCTTTGCAGCCTCGACGCTGGTGGGGAATTCCGCCAGTTTCACGCCGTGGCCGATCGCCTCGCCGACATGCGCTTCGGTGGCGTCGTCATGGCTTGCGACGGTGATGCCGCGTTCGGCGCAGCGGGCGGCCAGATAATCGCGGTGCTTGGCGGAAAATTCCGCCGAAGCAGCCTGCCGCCGCCGCACGAACTCGGCGAAAGCCTCGTCGCTCAAACCGCGCTTCTTCTGGTAATAGAAAATGTACTGATCCATCGATTGGAACTGGCGCTGACCCGGGGAGTGGTCCATCAACGAAATCAGCCGCACGCGGGGATCGGTTTCGAAGTCTTCGAAATGCTCCAGCACATCGGCGGAGGCGACCTCACAGCGCAGATGCAGCAGGTGGTCCGCACGCAGGCGGTTCTGGTCCGCCGCCGCCTCGATGGCGTCAGCCATTTCGCGCATTTCGCCCTTCTTGAAACCGCCATCCTCATCCGAGCCGAGCCGCAGGCAGTCGAATACGGTGGTGATGCCGGAGGCCGCGACCTGCGCGTCATGGGCCTGAATGGCGGCGATCTTGTCCCAGATAACGCCAGGGCGCGGCGAATAATGCTGCTCCAGATGGTCGGTGTGCAGTTCCACCAGGCCGGGGATCAGGAAGTCACCTTCGAGGTCTTCTCCGGTCTTGGAGGCGCCTTCGCTGATATCGGCGATCTTGCCGTCACGGATCAGGACGGAGCCCAGAATAATATCGTCTTCCAGAACGATACGGGCATTGGAAAGGGCGTGCTCGGTCATGGGTTCGCATCTTTCTTTGGTGGCTGGCCAAGGGGGTGCCAGCTATGAACGGTAAAGGGCGCGCCACGCGTTTCTTCAATGAACAAAGCGAGGCCGGAAATGCTGAGGGGCTGATCAACGAACTCGGAAAACCGCGCCGAAAGCACCTCGTGCATGGCGGGCTGATCGCTCTCGTCGATGCGGCCGGTCAGCGTCATGTGAAAACGGAAGTCATCCATCACATGCGGATAACCCCAGAGCGACAGATTTTGCCGCTGGCTCTCCGTCAGCATTTGTGGCCGCCGCCGGGCAATATCTGTCTCGGACAGGGGTGCGCGAAACCGGTCGAAATGATCGACGATCTCGGCGGCAAAATCCTGCAGCGGCTGGTAAATGCGGTCCGGAACCAGTGCGAAAAAAGGCCCGAGCGCACCGACGACGACGCGGGGAATTTCGAAGGCAGGCTGGCTGGCCGCGAAATCTTCGAAGGCCGCGAGCAGCTCCGCCTCGCTGTATTTTTCGGCAAGTTCGAAAGGCGCCTTCAGGGTGGCGTGGAAACCATAACGGCGGGGTTCTTCCGTCATCTCGGCATAGTCGTCGTGGTCGTCATGCAATGTGTCGGAAAATGCATTTCGGCCCAGCCAGCGCGACGCTGCTTCAGTCAGCGGATGATCCTTAGCCGGAGAAAAATAGATGGCGTAGCGCACGGCAAGCACTCTTCAGTGTCATGGGAAACCAGGGATGAGAAGCTATTTGGCGTGACTCGCCCGCTTCCCGCAAGGTCAGGAGTGCGAGGTAATTGGTTTCCGTGACAGAATGATGATGCCGAGGGAAAAAAGCGCATTCGAAATGCGGCAGAGTTCGCGAATGCGCTCCAATGGCAGATGGACGAGGCGAGGGGGATATGTTCGGCGTCCGTGAGGGCTCTGCAAATGCCCGAGGGGCGGGACAACAAATGCCGTTGTGGCTTTTATCATCCCGCTCTTTTTAGGCTTAGTGCTGTGTTTTACCGATCAGGCGCGAACGCAGGGAATTGGAGATGTGGTCGAACAGGAAAACGACAAAGAGGATGAGCAGAACCATATAGGCGACCTTGTCCCAGTCGGCATTCGTACCCATCGCCTCCAGCAGTTTCAGGCCGATGCCGCCGGCACCCACCGCACCGATGATGGTGGCGGAACGGGTGTTGCTTTCCCAGAAGTAGAGCGATTGCGAAATGAAGACCGGCAGAACCTGCGGCAACACGCCGAAGCGATTGACCGCAATCGGGGATGCACCGACCGACTTGACGCCCTCGCGCTGCTTGTCGTCCACATTTTCCAGTGCCTCGGCGTAGACTTTGCCAAGCGCGCCGGTATCGGTGAAGAAGATCGCGGCAATGCCGGGGATCGGTCCGGGGCCGAAACTGCGGGTGAAGAACAGCGCCCAGATCAGCATGTCGATGGAACGCAGGAAGTCGAACAGGCGCTTCATGCCCCAGTTTGCGGCCTTGTTGGCGGTGATGTTGCGGGCGGCGATGAAGGCGAGCGGCAGGGCAACGAGCGTGCCGAACAGCGTGCCCACAAATGCCATCACCAGCGTCTGCATCAGCTTGGAAAGAATATCGGCATGTTGCCAGACGCTGTTGTCGAGGAAATCATCGACCATATGGCCGATGTTGGAGCGTTCGGGATCGAGCCTTTCTCCCCAGAGCGCCAGCGCGGCAAGTTCGCCATAACCCTTGCCCCAGAATTCCGATTTGGTGTCGAACAGGAAGTTGGCCCATCCAAGGAAACGGCGCTGCACATAGACCTGGCTGGTGCGGATTTCCGCCTGGCCAGCAAAGCCGTAATGCACGAGAACCTTCTTGCCGTCCTGCTGGATTTCGTCGGGCAGGCCCTGCGGAGCGACCGCCGCATCGTCATTGATGATGACGGGGTAGTTCTTGCCGTCGACATAGACATCCACCCGGGTCGGGGTCACATCGAGGCGGTTTTGCGTACCGGCATAGACCACACTGTAGCCGCCGCCCGGCAGGGGCTGCAGCCAGTCGATCTTCGCATCGGCGGGATATTGCCCGCGGCTTGACCATTGCGGCTCAACCTTGCCGTCTTCAAAACGCAGGCGCGGCTGGGCGCGCCAGGAATACCAGTCCTGAATATAGCTCGAAGCGCGATCCCACCGCCCCTGCATGAAAGCCGGTCCGACATTGAAGAAGAAAAAGCAGCCGATGAGATAGGCGGTGACGGCAAGAAGGCCCACGAGCAGGCCATACCGTTGCATGAAACTGCGGTTGAATACGCCGGGATATGCAGCCGTCAGCCTCTCGCGGTCGGCGGTGTTGAGAATGAAGCTGGACGACATCAGGCCGCTCCCCGTCCGAATTCGAAGGATTGTTGGCCGATCAGCTTACGGCGCAGCCAGCTGGAAAACTGGTCGACGGCGATGATGGTGATCAGCAGAAGGATGATGATGGCATAGGTCTTCGACGCGTGATCGTTACCGATCGACAGGCGGAAGACCTCGCCGATGCCGCCGCCGCCCACAGCGCCGATGATGGTGGAGGCGCGCACGTTGATTTCGGCGCGCAGCAGCGCGTAGGACACGAAATTGGGCAGCACCTGCGGCACGATGGCGAAGCGCACCCGCTCCAGCCAGTTGGCACCAGCGGCGCGCAGGCCTTCATCCGGTTTCATGTCGGCATTTTCGACGACTTCGAAGAAGAGCTTGCCGAGCGCACCGATCGTATGAACCGAAATCGCAATGATGGCCGCGATCGGACCGATCGACAGGATGGCGGTCAGCAGTCCGGCGACGACGATTTCAGGAAAGGCGCGCAGCACTTCCATCACCCGGCGCACCACCCAGCGCACGAGGCCAGCGCCGACGAGATTGGTGGAGGCAAAGAAGCAGAGCACGAAGGCGAAACTCGTGCCGATGATTGTCGAGACCAGCGCGATATTGAGTGTGATGATCAGCTGGTAGATGAAATGCGGGATGTAGAAGCCGTCGGTGATGTAAACGCGATCCGCGACATAATTATATTTCAGCGAACCATCCGCATAGGGCGACGGCAGGTCGAACATCGCCCGGAAGATTTCCAGCGGACTATCGGGCACGAAGGTCTTCATGAAATCGAAGAAATAGGGCAGGCGCTCGAAGAATTTTCCCGAATTGGCCGCATTGGCGAAATTCAGGGAGGCGGCGAGGATGACGAGAAAGATCACGAGCGAAATGACGGTATAGATCCGCCGTGTCGCAAGCTGCTGTTGATAATGGCGCATGACCGTCCGGGACGATGCGCTCAACCCCTCGGATGAGAGGGTACCATTGTGCAGTGTGGTCGCCATGCCGCTTTTCCTTTATTGGCAAAAGCGGCGGCGCCGTGGGGCACCGCCGCTTCCGGATATGATCTGAGGATCAGCCGCCGATAACGGACTTACGGGCGTCGATGATCGTCTGGTAGAAGGACGGGTCGACCTTGATGTAGGCGGTGTTCTTGCCCTGGGTGAAGCCCTGGAAGCATGCGAGGTCCTTCTTCGGCAGTTCCATGAAGAAGTTTTCGACCTTCTGCTTCATCGCGTCGCCCAGCTTGTTGGTGACCATCAGCGGACCGTTCGGGATCAGCGGCGACTTCCAGACTTCGACGATATCGTCCATGTCGAGGTTGCCCTTCTTGACCATCTGGTAGAGGTTGCCGGCGGTGTAGCCTTCTTCCCACTTGCCAACGCCCGAACCGAAGGTGGTGCCAACGTCGAACTTCTTGTCGAGAACGGCGAGAACGAGGTTCTCATGGCCGCCGCCGAAGCCGGTTTCGGAGAAGTATTCCTTGACCGGAACGCCGGTTTCCTTCGGGATAGCCACGTTCGGAACGAGGAAGCCGGAGGTGGAGTCAGGGTCGGCGAAGCCGATCTTCTTGCCCTTGGCGTCAGCCAGCGTCTTGATGCCGCTGTCCTTGCGGGCAACCATGATCGTGTAATAACCGGTCGAACCATCGGCGCCAGCCGTGGTCAGGATCGGGTCAACGGCCTTCGGATCGGCCAGAGCGATCTTGGCGTAGGAGGATGCGCCCATGGAAGCGATGTCGATGGTGCCGCCGAGCAGGCCCTGGATGACGCCGTTATAGTCCGGCGACGGGAAAACCTGAACTTCGGAAACGCCGGTTGCAGCCTTGAGGCCATCGGCAACGCACTTGGTGTTGCGGATCTGGTCGGCTTCGTTTTCGGAACCGTCGAGACCGATGCGCAGAACCTTGACGTCCTGAGCCATGGCGGAACCGGCCAGAACGCCAAGGGCGACTGCCGAAAGAAGGACTTTCTTCAACATGGACTTTCTCCTGTTTCCCGGCGAGCCGGAGTTTGTTGTGAAGTGTCGGCCCTTGACGCGGGCGCAAACGATGCTGAGCGGTTCCTCAGAGCCCGGCGAGAGCGAGCGGTTCGGGACCGGCAGATTGTTGCACCGGACGCGCGGCAAGCTGCGCGCCGGGAATATTGATGCTGGTCGAGGTCATGGTCTCATCGATGCCGGAGCCTTGAGAATCGGTTCCGTAAATCTCGGTGACGGCGGCAGCCGTCAGCTCCGCAGGCGTCCCGTCGAAGACGACGCGGCCCTGAGACATGCCGATGATGCGTTCGCAATAATTGCGTGCCGTATCCAGCGTGTGCAGGTTGGTGATGACGGTGATGCCTTCGCGCTCGTTGATGTCGCGCAACGCGTCCATCACGATCTTGGCATTGAGGGGATCGAGCGAGGCGATCGGCTCATCGGCCAGCACCATCTTCGGGGACTGCATCAGCGCACGCGCAATGGCGACACGCTGCTGCTGGCCGCCGGAAAGCGTGCCTGCTGCCTGCATGGCCACATGCTCGATACCGAGCCGCTCCAGCGCGGCAATCGCCATCAGCCGCTCTTCATGGGTGAAGATGTTGAAGAGGCTGAGCGCCGTCGAACGGTGGTTGAGGCGGCCGAGCATGACATTGGTGAGCACGTCGAGGCGGGGCACCAGATTGAACTGCTGGAAGATCATGGCGCAGTCGCGCTGCCAGTTGCGCAGCGCCGCACCCTTCAGCGACGATACTTCCGTGTCGTTGAAATGAATGGAACCCGAGGAGGGATCGACGAGGCGGTTGATCATGCGCAGCAGCGTCGATTTTCCCGCACCGGAGCGCCCGATCACGCCGACCATCTGACCCTGCGGTATCTCGACATCAACGGAATCGACCGCAGTGTGGTTGCCGAAACGGCGCGTGACTTGCTTCAGGTGAAAGCTCATTTCCCCGTCCAATCTTCTTTTGACGGGGTTCCACGTAACAGCGGTGCGTGAAGCGTGAGTGTCAGTTTGATGAATAAAATATTACATATTCCCGGGGGCGCGTCCCACGCCTGTTCGCCGACAAAGCTTTCAGGAGGTATCTCGGTGCGCTGAAATCCGCGCGTCCCTTAAAGGCGTAAAAACAAAAATCCCGGAGTCTTGCTCCGGGATTTTCAACTGTTGCAAAAGAGGGAGATTTCATCCGCCATATTTCGCGACGAAATCCTCTGCCGCCAGGTTGCGGAAGTCATCCAGAGCGCCGCGCAGGGCTGCATGGTCCCAGTCCCACCATTGCAGATCATCCATTTGCCGGCCCAGTTCAGCCGGGAAGCGTTCGCGGATGAGCCTGGCGGGCACGCCCCCGACAATCGTGTAGGGCGCCACATCTTTCGAGACGACCGCGCCTGCGCCGATCACCGCGCCGTTGCCGACCGTGACGCCGGGCAGGATGGTCGCACCATGGCCGATCCAGACATCGTGGCCGATCACCACGCGTTTGGCACGGCGGGCGGCGAAGAAGTCCGTCTCGTCTTCCGCATCATCCCAATAGTTGCGGGCACGATAGGTGAAATGGTGCAATGTCGCCCGCTGCATCGGGTGATTGGTGGCGTTGATGCGGACGGAAGCGGCGATGTTGACGAATTTGCCGATGGTGGCGCACCAGATGGCGCCATCCTGCATGACGTAGGAGTAGTCGCCCATCTCGACCTCCTCGAGGCGGCAGCGCTCCGAAATTTCGGTATAGCGGCCGATCGAAGAATTGGTGACGCGGGCACTTTCGTGGATGACGGGTTCGAGACCGACCTTGACACTCATGCCGCTGCCTTCCGGGGCGAGAATTGCGAGACGTCGAGAATGCGATCAGCCACGGCTTCGCGCACCTCCTCGTCGTGGAAGATGCCGAGCAGCGCGGTGCCCTTCTCTTTTTTCTCCCTGATCATGTCGACCACCACACGCCGGTTGGTGGCGTCGAGCGAGGCGGTCGGCTCGTCGAGGAGCAGGATCGCATGATCGGTGATGAAACCGCGGGCGATATTGACGCGCTGCTGCTCACCGCCCGAAAAGGTCGCGGGCGGCAGCGACCACAATTCCCGTGGCAGGTTGAGTTTGGAAAGCAGCATGGCCGCCTGCTCACGCGCATCTTCGGCGGTAACCTTGCGCGCCAGAAGCGGCTCGGCAACGACGTCAATGGCCGCGACACGCGGCACCGTGCGCAGGAACTGGCTGACATAACCGATGGTGCGGTGGCGGATGTCGAGGATCGTGCGCGGCGAGGCATTGCCCATATCGATGACCTCTCCCTGATGTCGGATGAGGATCTGTCCGCTGTCGATGGCGTAATTGCCATAGAGCATTTTCAGGATCGAGCTTTTGCCGATGCCCGAAGGGCCGCCGAGCACGACGCATTCGCCGCCGGAAACGGAGAAGTTGACATCGCGGACGACCGGCAGCTCGATGCCGTCGCGAAGATGCATGGTGAAGCTTTTGAAGACTTCCGAAACAATGAGTGGCGTCGTCATGGTGGTTCTTTCTTCCTGCGCGTGATTTATCCGAAAACCGGGGGACCACTTTTCGGAGCGACGCGGCTAGACCTGCAGAATGGAGGAAACAAGTAATTGCGTGTAGGGCTCGCGTGGATCGTCCAGCACCCGGTCGGTGAGGCCATGTTCGATGACGTCGCCGCCCTTCATCACCATCATGCGATGGGATAACAGCCGCGCCACCGCGAGATCATGGGTGACGACGACGACCGCAAGACCGAGATCGTTGACGAGACCGCGTACGAGATCGAGCAGGCGCGCCTGCACCGAGACATCGAGGCCACCGGTCGGTTCATCCATGAAGACGAGGCGCGGCGAGGTGACGAGGTTGCGGGCAATCTGCAGGCGCTGGCGCATGCCGCCGGAAAAGGCGCGCGGCTGGTCGTCGATACGGTCGGTGCCGATTTCCACCCTCTCCAGCCATTCGCTGGCCGATTGCCTGATATTACCGTAATGCCGGTTACCCACGGCCATCAGCCGCTCGCCGACATTCGCGCCGGCAGAAACCGCCATGCGCAGTCCATCCGCCGGGTTCTGGTGCACGAACCCCCAGTCGGTGCGCATCAGGAAACGCCGCTCGGCCTCGCCCATATGGTAGAGATCGCGCATGGAGCCATCGCGCATGCGATATTCCACGCTGCCGGCGGTGGGCATCAGCCGGGTGGAAATGCAGTTGAGCAGCGTCGTCTTGCCGGAGCCGGATTCTCCGACGATTGCCAGCACTTCGCCCGGATAAAGCTCGAAGGAGACGTTGCGGCAACCGGCGCGGTCGCCATAATATTTGGAAACGTCCCGGACTTTCAGAAGCGGTGCGTCGCTCATTCTGCGGCCTCCTTCACATCCGCCAGCAGGTGGCCCTTGTGGCCGTGGGCACGGCGGTCTTCGCAATGATCGGTATCGGAGCAGACGAACATGCGTCCGCCCTTGTCATCCAGCACCACCTCGTCGAGATAGACATTTTCCCCGCCGCAGAGCGCGCAGGGCTTGTCGAAGCGCTGGATTTCGAAGGGATGATCCTCGAAGTCGAGGCTGACGACATCCGTATAAGGCGGCACGGCGTAGATGCGCTTTTCGCGCCCGGCGCCAAACAGCTGCAGGGCGTCCGAGAGATGCATTTTCGGATTGTCGAATTTCGGCGTCGGCGAAGGGTCCATCACGTAGCGCCCGGCGACCTTCACCGGATAGGCATAGGTGGTGGAGATGCGGCCGTTGCGGGCAATATCTTCATAGAGCTTGACATGCATCAGGCCATATTCTTCGAGCGCGTGCATGACACGGGTCTCGGTCTCGCGCGGCTCGAGGAAGCGTAAGGGTTCGGGGATGGGAACCTGATAAACGAGCACCTGGCCCGAATGCAGCTCCTCTTCCGGAATGCGGTGCCGTGTCTGGATGATCGTCGCATCCTTCGTGCGGGTGGTAACTGCAACATTTGCCACCTTCTGGAAAAAGGCACGGATGGAAACCGCGTTGGTCGTGTCGTCGGCACCCTGGTCGATGACCTTCAGCACATCGTCGGGGCCGAGGATGGAGGCGGTCAGCTGCACGCCACCGGTGCCCCAGCCATAGGGCATGGGCATTTCTCGGGAAGCGAAGGGGACCTGATAACCGGGAATGGCGATGGCTTTCAGGATCGCCCGGCGGATCATCCGCTTGGTCTGTTCGTCGAGATAGGCGAAGTTGTAGGCAGCCAGCCCGTCGTCAAATGAAACTTCTTTAAGCATTGCGCGTTAGCCTTGTGGAAAAAGGAGTACAAGCTCATGGAGATTGGAATTCTTGCAGCCGTGTTCTTTGCTGTCTTTGCAGCATCGACCGTCTTTTGCGCCTACTGGTTCGGCGAGCAGCACGGCCGCTGAGCTATTCGGCCGCATCGCTCATCCACTCCGCGCCATTTGTATTGATCGCCTCGAAATCGGCGCGCATCTTTCTGACCAGACCGAGTTCGGCCTGGAAATCCACGTAATGCGGCAGTTTCAGATGCTCGACGAAACCCGTCGCCTGCACATTGTCGGCGTGTGAGATGACGAATTCCTCGTCCTGGGCGGGAGCGACGACATCCTCGCCGAATTCACCGGCGCGTAGGGCCCTGTCGACCAATGACATTGCCATCGCCTTGCGCTCGCTCTGGCCGAAGACCAGACCGTAACCGCGGGTGAATTGCGGCGGCGCCTTGGCGGAACCCTTGAACTGGTTGACCATCTGGCATTCGGTGACCTTGATATCGCCGAGCGAAACGGAAAAGCCGAGTTCCGGCACATCCAGCTCGACTTCCACCTCACCGATGCGGATTTCGCCGACGAAGGGATGGGTGCGGCCGTACCCGCGCTGGGTCGAATAGGCGAGCGCCAGCAGGAAACCTTCGTCGCCGCGTGCCAGAGATTGCAGGCGCAGGTCGCGCGGCATCGGAAACTCCATCGGTTCCCGTGTCAGGTCGCCGGCAATATGGTCATCCGGCATGTCGCCGTCGCTTTCGATAAGCCCTTCCTGGGCGAGGATATCGGAAACGCGCATGACATATTCCGGTTCGCCTTCGCGCTGGGTAGCGGTTTCGACGGCCTCGTCTTCGAGGAGGGAGGGATCGAGCAGCCGGTGGGTGTAGTCGAAAGTCGGCCCCAGCAATTGCCCGCCGGGCAGATCCTTGTAGGTGGCGGAAACACGCCGCTGCACCGCCATGTCGGCGGTATCCACCGGAACCGAATAACCGAAGCGCGGCAGCGTGGTGCGATAGGCGCGCAGCAGGAAGATGGCTTCGATCATGTCGCCGCGCGCCTGCTTGACGGCAAGGGCCGCAAGCGACTGATCGTAGAGTGAGGCTTCCGCCATTACGCGGTCGACGGCGAGCGATAGCTGCGAAACGATCTGCGCCACGGACATGGCGGGCAGGTCGCGGTCTCCGCGCCGCTGGTCGGCCAGCAGCCGGTGGGCGTTGGCGATGGCGGTCTCCCCGCCTTTGACAGCAACATACATCTTATGCCTCCACGGGTTTGATGCGCGTCGTGCGCGGCAGGCAGACGAATTTATCGCCAGCCGTCAGGATGACATCGACGCCACGCGGGAAGATGGCGTTGTTCTCCGCCCAAAGCCTCGGGAATATATCCGGCAGGCCGGAAGGGCTGATGACGTTGACGTGACGGATGCCGGGGCCGGAGAGCAGCAATTCCCGCCCACCGTCCAGATCGGGCAATTCGATGATGAGGGTCGTGGAGCGGTCGGGATATTCCTGGCTGCCCTGGGCGAAGAGGCCGAAGGATGCGATGGCGCTGCCCGCTTCGATGACGGCGAAATGCGCGGCCGCCTTTTCTTCCGTCGCCGGTGCGCCGGTGTGAAATCCGATCCAGCCCGGCACCGCGGTCTTGCGCAATGCGCCGTTCAGCCAGACCGGTGTATCGTGGTCGCAGAGTGCCAGCAGAACCGCACCGGTGGCAGCGGCAAGCGGCAGCGGCGGGGCGACCGCCGTTTCGATTGTCTGCGGCGTGCCGGGACGGGCCATGCCGTCCATCAGCTTCTTGAAAATACGCTGGGAATCGAAGACGGCGCTGGAAAAGCCGCCCGTCAATGCTTCGGCTTTCACGCCCATCAATCTTCTCCTCGAACCATGGTGAAGAAATCGACCCGCGTGGCCGCGGTTTCTTTTGTTTTCCGGTCCTTCTCTTCGCTCAGTCTCTTTTCGACCGGTGAAAGAAGCTCGGTCTCGATGAAGTCCCGGGTCGGGCTTTCCTGCCAGAGCGCGTCGAACACGGCGGCGTACCAGGCCTTTTTGCGGCCGGTGCCGAGAACATGCGCATGGCCGACGGTTCCCGAGGCCAGCTTGACGGTCGCGCGGGTAACCGTGGTCTCGCCGAGATTAAAAGGCGCACCGCCGCCGCCGATACGGCCCTTGACCATGACGAGGCCGGTTTCCGGCCCCCGCACGTTTTCCGTCTGCGGGCTGGCATCCTGCCGGCTCCAGACCGTTTCAAGTTCCTGAACGGTGGCGCGGGCAAGAAGCGCCGCCACTCGCTTCCTCTCTGCATGTATATTCGCAGCTTCGTTATTCATCGCTTGACCTCTAATGTCTATTGATATAGACAACTATACAATATAAGCTACAATTAACGTCGATGAATGACAAGCGTGTGACATGAGCCCTGCAGCAGCGATGAAAAGAAAGAACGGCGTGGCGCTCTGGCGGCAGATCGCCGACCGGATCAGAGGCGAGATTGCGGCAGGTGATCATGACGAAACCGGCATGTTGCCGCCGGAGATGACGCTGGCCGAAAAATTTGGCGTCAACCGCCATACCGTCCGGAGTGCGATCGCCGCCCTGGCGAGCGAAGGCATTCTCGAGCCGATGCAGGGACGCGGCACGATGATCGCCCGCAAGGAGCGTCTGAGCTTTCCAATTTCGCTGCGCACGCGCTTCACGGCTGGCATCGGCGATCAGGTGAAGGAAATGGAGGCGCTGCTTCTTTCCCACACGACCGAACCGGCAAGCGCCGATCTCGCAGCCCGGCTGCAACTGCCATCAGGTGCGCCGCTCATCCGTCTGGAAACCCTTCGCAAGGCGGATACCCGCCCTGTATCCCGTTCGACCACATGGTTCCCGGCGGATCGTTTTGCTGGAATAGGCGAGGCCTATCAGAAAAGCGGATCGATCACGGCCGCTTTCAAGATGCTTGGCGTGGCGGATTACGTGCGCATTTCCACCGTCATTTCCGCTATCCACGCGGATACGCAGGATCTGGCCGATCTCGAACTATCGCCGGGGGCCATCCTGCTTGTCACCCAGGCGTTGAATGTCGATATGGACGGCGTGCCGGTGCAATATGCCGTCAGCCGATTTTCTGCCGATACGGTCGAATTCACGGTGGAAAATTAGAGTACGGCTTACTGCGGCTGCGAAAGTCCGAGCACATCCAGCATGGAGTAGAAGCCGGGCTTCTTGTCGAAGGCCCAGACCGCTGCCGTGATTGCGCCGCGCGCGAAGATGGAGCGGTCGCCGGCATAATGGGAAAGCTCGACGCGCTCACCTTCTCCGGCGAAGATCACCGAATGTTCGCCGATGACCGAGCCGCCACGTAGCGTGGCAAAACCGATGGTGCCTGCCTCACGCGCGCCCGTATGTCCGTCGCGCACGCGCACGGAAGAGGCCGTGAGATCGACCTTGCGGCCGGCGGCGGCGGCCTCACCAAGCAACAGCGCCGTGCCCGAAGGCGCGTCCACCTTGTGCTTGTGGTGCATTTCCAAAATCTCGATATCCCAGTTCTGTGCATCCAGCGCCTGCGCCGCCTGCTGGGTGAGAACGCTGAGCAGGTTGACGCCGAGGCTCATATTGCCTGACTTGACGATGCGGGCATGGCGCGAAGCCGCCTTGAATTTTTCCTCGTCTTGCGGCGAGCAGCCGGTCGTGCCGATGACGTGCACGATGCGGGCCTGAGCGGCAAGGCCGGCAAAGGTGACGCTGGTTGCCGGTGAGGTGAAATCGATCACCCCTTCGGCATGCAGAAATGCCTGCAGCGGATCGCTGGTGATGTCGACGCCGATCGGGCCGAGACCGGCGATCTCACCGGCATCACGGCCGACAAAAGCCGAACCTTCACGCGCCACAGCGGCATGCAGCTGAACGCCGGGCGTCTGGTGAATGAGGCGGATCAGCGCCTGTCCCATGCGGCCCGCCGCGCCGACCACCACCAGTTTCATGCCGCTGCTGCCCATGCTGTCACTCACTTTTCATGTCGGGCGGATCGGAACCCGCCGGTATCGGATATTTGATGTTTGCTGTAGCGACGTTAAAGGCCGTCCGCCCGCTTCGCAAGCATCACATATGAAGGGTGATCCTTCAAAAACCGGTCAGGCTCTCCAGCGCCTACCGTCCAGCGACAGGCCGAAATCGGATGGCGTTCTGGCATAGGTGGCAAGACCGGAAAGGGCCGCCTGCGGATGGGTGACGACGAATGTCGGAATGGTCCGCATCAGGGCGCTGTGCGGTGCCTTATCCTCGAAAGCGGCCCGGAATTCCGGGCTCTTCAGCGCCGGAACGATCTTCTGCGAAATGCCGCCGGCGAGATAAACGCCGCCCTTGGCCATGAAGATCAGCGCAAGGTCGCCCGCCACACGGCCGAGATAGGTGCTGAACAGCGAGAGCGTTTCTTTCGCCTGCGCGTTCTGGCCGGAAAGCCCCTGCGAGGTGATATCGGCCGGATCGGAGAAGATGGCGTCAATGCCGTCGGCCTTGCAGACGGCGCGGTAAAGATTGACCAGTCCGCGCCCGCACAGGATTTGTTCGCCCGCGACGCGGCCTTCGATGGTCTCGATGTGCGGGAAAACCGCATAATCGCGCGCGCTTCTGGGGCCGATATCGATGTGCCCGCCTTCGCCCGGCACCGGGAACCACATGTGGCGGGCATAGACCAGCCCTGCAACGCCGAGCCCCGTGCCCGGTCCAAGAACGACCCTCGACGCCAGCACGTCTTTTTTGCCGGAGCCGATGGCGTCGCGGTTATCGTCGTCAAGGGCCGCAATCGCCAGAGCCTGCGCCTCGAAATCATTGATGACGATGACGTCCTTCAGGCCGAGATTGGCGAGCATGTCCTTCGGCTTGACGACCCAGTGGCAATTGGTGAGCGGAATCTCGTCGCCCTCGATCGGGCCGGCAATCGCAAGAATGGTCGAGACCGGCTGAAGCGAGGTCTTGTCCAGAACCGCCTGCTGGATGGCGTCATCGATCGTCGGATATTCCGCCGTCTTCACGGTGGTGAGGTGGGCCGGTTCCGCAAAGGAATCGATCAGAATGGAAAAGCGGGCATTGGTGCCGCCGATGTCGCCAAGAAGGATCGGAAAGGACAGATATTCGGTATCGGACGTCTTCGGCATTGCCTGTTCCATGGTGGGAGGGTCAGTTGGCGAGGTGGAAGTCGATGAGGTTTTCTGCGGTGGCGCGATTGAGCGCCATGGGAATGTCATAGACCGTGGCAAGCCGGGTCAGCGCCTTTACGTCCACATCGTGCGGCATGGCCGTCAGCGGATCGGTGAAAAAGATCAGCATGTCCACTTCGCCGGTGGCGATCATCGCGCCGATCTGCTGATCGCCGCCGAGGGGGCCGCTCTTGAGGCGGATGACCTCAAGTCCCGGGCAGGCTTCCTGCACACGCCCGCCGGTGGTGCCGGTGGCGACGATCCTGAAAGCGGCCAGCGCCTTTTGATGGTGACGGGCGAAATCCGCCATATCGTCCTTCTTCTCGTCGTGAGCGATGAGCGCGATACAGCGTTGCCCTTCCATGGTCCCAGCCTGTCCTCAAAGAATTAAATCGATTTGAAGCTTTCTATAACAGCTTGCCGCCATTTGAAAAGGGAAGCCGTTGAATGCCTCATTTCTGTTTCAGTTCAATGTCGGACGCTGGGTCGGAAGCGGAATATCGGACGGCGGCTGAATGGCAGGCGCATTCTGGATGACCTGTTCCACGCTCTGTTGCCGCACGGCCTGTGCAGACGCGGGCGAATATGCCTGGGCTGCAATTCCTTCAGGATTGGCGGAAGGGGCGGCGGCCACGGCGGCGCAGGCCGAGGGCAGGTCGGAAACCATGACCGGACGCGGTTTCACCGGTTTGGCATTGGGATCCTTTTTCGGTGGCGCCCACGGCTCCTTGGAGAACCACCAGGCGAGCGACTTGTCGCAGCCATCGCCCTTGCCAACGGCCGCCTGCGGTTTGCAGTTGGGAGCGCCAGGCGGGCATTCGAGACGGATGTGGAAATGTTCGTCATGACCATAGATCGGCCTGATCTTGCCCATAAAGGTGCGGTCGCCGGTCCATGTCTGGCAGAGCTTCTGCTTGATCGCCGGGTTGACGAAGACCCGCTCCACCTGCGGGTAGCTTGCCGCCATCATCACCAGTCGGGCATTCAGCGGTGACCATTTGCGGTCATCGACCGTCAGGAACTTGCTCTTGTCCAGCATCGAGATGAAAGGCACCGTTTCGCGCTGTTCCGCGCTCAGCCGCGGGGTCGGCATCGGCCGCCACCAGATGTCGACATCGAGACCGATCTGGTGCGACGCATGGCCTGTCAGCATCGGCCCGCCGCGCGGCTGGGAAATATCGCCGAGTAGCAGGCCCGGCCAGCCGATCTTCTGGGCGTCCTGCGAAAATTGCTCGAGGAAGGAAATCATCTGCGGCTGACCCCAGCGCCGGTTGCGCGAAAGGCGCATGGCCTGCCAGCCGGGACCATCAGTCGGCATGGCGATGGCACCGGACTGGCAGCCCTTCGCATAGGAGCCGATTGGCTGCGAGCCGGTAGCGGAAGGCAGGGCCATGTGCCCGAACACTTCTTTCGCCGGCCTGTCCTCGGCCGATGCGGTTTCCATCTGTAACTGCAGCGCGGAGACGACCGAAATCGCCAACATGGCCGCCTTGAAAACTCTCGATGATCCCGCCGTCATATAGTCGTGCCCGTCCGATCAAATGATTCTCTTCCCCTTAAGATAAACTGGAACGGGAATTTGTTGAAACCATGTTTCGCCCCGCATCTTGCAAAGCGGAAGGATAAAGGCGCCGATAAAGAGCTTGTGAGTCGACGCATCTGTTTTTTGCCAATCTTTGTTTTATGCTCTCTCCAACAAACACGAAAACAGGGACATTCCCCCAATGATATTGGCACCACTGAAATCCCGTCTCCTCATTGCTCTTGCGGCATCTGCCCTGCTGATACCGGCGGCCGTCTCCGCACAATCGGCCGATGTATGGCGAAAGGGGATTTCAACGGTTGGGGAGCTGAAACATCCCGATGGCTTCGATCATTTCGACTATGTGAACACCAAGGCGCCGAAAGGCGGCACCCTTCGCCTGTCGACGGCTGGCACCTTCGACACGCTCAATCCGCTGCTCGCCAAGGGTGAGGCGGCGACGGGCCTTTCGCTGGTTTTCGATACGCTGATGAAATCGACGGAAGAAGAGCTGTCGGCCTCCTACGGCTTGCTGGCAGAGGGCGTGAGCTATCCCGACGATATTTCCAAAGCTACTTTCCGGCTGCGGGCGGAGGCCAAATTCGCCGACGGCAAGCCGGTGACGCCTGAAGACGTCGTTTTCAGTTTCGAAAAAGCGAAGGATCTGAGCCCGCAGCTTGCGACCTATTACACCCATGTGACCAAGGCGGAGGTGAGCGGCGAAAGGGACATTACCTTCACTTTCGATGAAAAGAACAATCGTGAATTGCCGCAGATCGTCGGGCAATTGCTGATCGTTCCCAAGCACTGGTGGGAAGCCGCCGGCCCGGATGGCAAGCCGCGCGACATATCGCGCGGCACGCTGGAACCGGTCATGGGTTCCGGCCCCTACAAGATTGCGTCAGTCTCTCCCGGCTCGACAATCACCTATGAACGCCGCGACGACTATTGGGGCAAGGACATCAATGTGAATGTGGGGATGAACAATTTCAAAACCATCGCTTATACCTTCTTTGCCGATCAGGATGTGGAATTCCAGGCCTTCAAATCCGGCACCGTCGATTTCCGCCAGGAAGCCTCCTCCAGCCGCTGGGTCACGGGTTATGATTTTCCGGCCGTCAAGGAAGGCCGCGTCAAGAAGGAAGAATTGCCGAACATCTATCGCTCCGTCGGCATCATGCAGGCCTTCGTGCCGAACATGCGCAGGGAGAAGTTCCAGAACCCGAAACTGCGCAGAGCGCTCAACTACGCTTTCGATTTCGAGGAGCTGAACCGCACCTTGGCTTACGGCCAGTTCCAGCGCATCAACAGCTTCTTCATGGGCAGCGAACTGGCCTCTTCCGGGCTGCCGACCGGTCGCGAGCTGGAAATTCTTCAGGAGCTGAAGGATCAGGTCCCGCCGGAAGTCTTCACGACAGAATATCGTAACCCGGTGGCCGGCGATCCCACCAAGCAGCGCGACAATCTGCGGGAAGCGGTCAAGCTGATGAAGGAGGCGGGATACGAGCTGCGCGGCAACCGAATGGTCAATGCGGCAACGGGACAGCCGCTCGACATGGAGTTTCTGATCGATTCCGCCGGCATGGAAAGAACCATCCTGCCCTATGTCCAGAATCTGAAGAAGATCGGCATCAACGCCACCATCCGCACCGTTGACGCATCGCAATATACCAACCGCACCCGCAGCTTCGATTATGACGTGATCGTCAAGCTCTGGGCGACCTCGGCGAACCCCGGAAACGAACAGGCGGATTTCTGGGGCTCGGCCGCCGCCGACCGGCAGGGTTCCAATAATATCGCCGGAATCAAGAACCCGGCCGTTGATGCCTTGGTCAGGAAGGTCATCTTTGCACCGAACCGGGATGAGCAGGTGGCGGCGGCCCGTGCTCTCGATCGGGTGCTTTTGGCAAACAGCTATGTCATCCCGCAATTCTATCGCGGTGAGATGTTCATCGCCTATTGGAACACGCTCATTCGTCCGGAAAACCTGCCTCAATATGGCGTCGGTTTTCCAGATGCATGGTGGTCCAGCCAGGCCGGAAACTGACGCCGGCCTTGCTTTCGCGGCGAAGGCTTGATTCACATAGGGCGAGACGAATCGCTCAGAGCGCAGGCAGCGCTTTCAGGAAAGGACCGGGTTTGACAGAAACGAAAACCGCTGACGTATCGGCCGGGAGCAGAGGCTGATGGGCGCCTATATCCTCAGACGTCTGGCGCTGATGATCCCGACCATCGTCGGCATTATGGGCATTTCGTTTCTCGTCATCCAGTTCGCGCCGGGCGGGCCGGTGGAACAGGTCGTCGCGCAATTGACGGGGCAGGGCGACAGCGCCTCCGACCGGCTTTCGGGCGGCGGCGATCTCATGGGCCAATCCGGCGGTTTCGATGACAGCGGTTCGAAATATCGCGGCGCGCAGGGTCTCGATCCGGAACTGATCGCGAAGCTCGAAAAACAGTTCGGCTTCGACAAGCCGCCGCTCACCCGTTTTCTCGAGATGATGTGGAATTACATACGATTCGATTTCGGTGACAGCTTCTTCCGCAACTCGTCGGTGATCGATCTCATCATCGACAAGCTGCCGGTCTCTGCCTCGCTCGGCTTCTGGATTCTGATCATTTCCTACATCATTTCCATTCCGCTCGGCATCAAGAAGGCCGTTTCCGACGGCTCGACCTTCGATGTCTGGACGTCGGGCATCATCATCATCGGTTATGCCGTGCCGAGCTTCCTGTTCGGCATTCTTCTCATCGTCCTCTTCGCCGGCGGATCCTTCTTCGACTGGTTCCCGCTGCGCGGTCTGGTTTCGGATAATTTCGACCAGCTCACCTGGTGGCAGAAGATCATCGACTATTTCTGGCACCTGACCCTGCCGCTGATTGCGCTCTCCCTTTCGGCCTTCGCGACGACGACGCTGCTGACCAAGAACTCCTTCATCGACGAGATCAAGAAGCAATATGTCATCACCGCCCGCGCCAAGGGTCTCACCGAACGCAGGGTTCTCTATGGCCATGTCTTCCGCAATGCGATGCTGATCGTGATCGCCGGTTTTCCGGGCGCCTTCATCTCGGCCTTCTTTACCGGATCGTTGCTGATCGAGAATATCTTTTCGCTCGATGGCCTCGGTCGCCTCGGTTATCTCTCGGTCGTCAACCGCGATTACCCGATCGTCTTCGGCACGCTCTTCATCTTCTCGCTGATGGGCCTCGTCGTCGGCCTGATTTCCGACCTGATCTATACATGGATCGATCCGCGCATCGATTTCGAGCGGAGGGACGTGTGATGACGCTTGCCCGTACCGCCGAAACGGAAACGCTGGTAAAGCCCAAGCGCCCGTGGTTCTCGCCGACAACCAAGCGTCGCTGGCAGAATTTCAAGGCAAATCGCCGTGGCTACTGGTCCTTCTGGCTGTTCCTGATCCTGTTTTTCCTGAGCCTGATCGCGGAATTCATCGCCAATGACAAACCCATTCTCGCTTCCTACAAGGGCGAGATTCTGGTGCCGGTCATGGTCGATTATCCGGAGGAGAAATTCGGCGGCTTCCTGGCCCAGACCGACTACAAATCCTCCTTCATTCAGGATGAGATCAACGCCAATGGCTGGATGATCTGGCCGCCGATCCGTTATTCCTATCAGACGGTCAATTCCAATATTCCCCATTCGGCGCCCACTGCGCCCTTCTGGCTGATGGATAAAAAGGATCGCTGCTCGGCTTATCCGCAGGGCGATGCCGATCCCGGCTGTACCCTTGGCAATCTGAATTGGCTCGGAACCGACAATCAGGCCCGCGACGTCACCGCGCGTATGATCTATGGATTCCGCATCTCGGTGCTTTTCGGTCTGACGCTGACCATCGCGTCGGCCCTCGTCGGCGTCACGGCCGGTGCGATACAGGGTTATTTCGGCGGCTGGACGGACCTTCTGTTGCAGCGTTTCATCGAAATCTGGTCGTCAATGCCGGTGCTCTATATCCTGCTCATTATCGCGGCCATCCTGCCGCCGGGCTTCTTTGTGCTGCTCGGCATCATGCTGCTCTTTTCATGGGTCGGTTTCGTCGGCATCGTGCGCGCCGAATTCCTGCGGGCGAGAAATTTCGAATATGTCCGCGCCGCCCGCGCACTCGGTGTCGGCAACTGGACGATCATGTTCCGGCATCTTCTGCCCAATGCCATGGTGGCGACGCTGACCTTCCTGCCTTTCATCCTCTCCGGTTCGATCACGACACTCACCTCGCTCGATTTCCTCGGTTTCGGCATGCCGCCGGGATCGCCGTCGCTGGGTGAGATGATCGCGCAGGGCAAGAACAACCTTCAGGCTCCCTGGCTCGGCCTCACCGCCTTCTTCACCATGTCCATCATGCTCTCGCTATTGATCTTCGTCGGCGAGGCGGTGCGCGACGCCTTCGATCCACGCAAGACGTTCCGGTGATCGCCATGACGGAAACAAATATTCAACCACTCCTCTCCGTACGTGATCTCTCCGTTGCCTTCCATCAGGGCGGCGCAACCAGTGTTGCTGTCGATCATGTCTCCTTCGATCTGATGCCGGGTGAGGTCGTCGCCCTCGTCGGGGAATCCGGTTCCGGCAAATCGGTCACGGCGAATTCCATCCTCAAATTGCTGCCCTATCCGGCAGCAAGCCACCCCTCGGGCAAAATCCTGTTCGATGGCAAGGACATGCTGACTTTGCCGGAACGTTCCCTGCGCGCGGTCCGCGGCAATGACGTCACCATGATTTTCCAAGAGCCGATGACCTCCCTCAACCCGCTTCACACCATCGAGCGGCAGATCGGCGAGATTCTGGAACTGCATCAGGCAATCACCGGGGCGGAGGCGCGGGCGCGCACGCTGGAACTGCTGCTGCAGGTTGGCATCCGTGAACCGGAAAAGCGCCTGAAGGCCTATCCGCACGAATTGTCCGGCGGCCAGCGGCAGCGCGTGATGATCGCCATGGCGCTTGCCAACCGGCCGAAGCTGCTGATCGCCGACGAGCCGACGACGGCGCTCGACGTGACGGTTCAGGCGCAGATTCTCGAGCTGCTTGGCGATCTGAAAAGACAGCACGGCATGTCCATGCTGTTCATTACCCACGATCTCGGCATCGTGCGCAAATTCGCCGATCGCGTCTGTGTCATGACCAAGGGCAAGATCGTCGAGACCGGCACGGTGGAGCAGGTGTTCAACGATCCGCAACACGCCTATACGCGCCACCTTCTGGCGGCAGAGCCGAAAGGCGAACCGCCGCATTCCGACGCGACCAAACCGGTGGTCATGCAGGGCGACGATATCAAGGTCTGGTTCCCCATCAAGGCGGGGCTGATGCGCCGGGTAGTCGATCATGTGAAGGCGGTGGACGGCATCGATATTACCCTGCGTGCCGGCCAGACGGTCGGCGTGGTGGGCGAATCCGGCTCCGGCAAGACGACGCTCGGCCTTGCGCTCTCGCGGTTGATTGCCTCACAAGGGCGTATCAGCTTTATCGGCCAGTCGATCGACCACTATTCCTATGAAATGATGAAGCCGCTGAGAAACCGGCTGCAGGTGGTGTTTCAGGATCCCTATGGATCACTCAGCCCGCGCATGTCGGTTGGCGAAATCGTCGCCGAGGGCCTGAAGGTGCATGAGCGGTCGCTGTCCGCCGACGAGCGTGATACGCGTGTCGCCACCGCGCTGGAAGAGGTCGGCCTCGATCCGGCCACCCGCTGGCGGTATCCGCATGAATTTTCCGGCGGCCAGCGCCAGCGCATCGCCATTGCCCGCGCCATGGTGCTTAAACCCCGTTTCGTCATGCTGGACGAGCCGACATCCGCACTCGACATGAGCGTACAGGCGCAGGTGGTGGACTTGCTACGCGATCTCCAGGCCAAGCATGAACTCGCCTATCTCTTCATCAGCCACGATCTGAAGGTGGTGAAGGCGCTTGCCAACGATCTGATCGTCATGCGCCACGGCAAGGTGGTGGAGAGCGGCCCGGCGGCGGAAATCTTCGCCGATCCGCAGCAGGACTATACCAAGGCGCTGCTGGCGGCCGCCTTCAACATCGAGGCGGTGAAAACGAAAGCGGTCAGCCAGTAGGCCGCATTGCTGTTTCTGTTAAGGCAATGATTTTTCTGTTGCTTCGCGGAAAATGCCGACCCATGTTGCGGGGGCATGTGACGCGGAAACGGATTGATTGCCATGGCAGCGGATGTGATCGTTTTGGGGGCGGGGATTATCGGGGTCTCCGTCGCCTTGCAACTGGCCCGCAGGGGTAAATCGGTGGTGCTGGTCGACCGGCGCGGACCGGGCGAGGAGACCTCTTTCGGCAATGCCGGCCTGATCCAGAGAGAAGGCGTGGTGCCTTATGCCTTTCCGCAGGATCTCGCTTTGCTGCTGCGCTATTCCCTGAACAACAGCATCGACGCCCGCTATCACCTCTCCGCTTTGCCGAAGATCGCGCCTTTTCTCGGCCGCTACTGGTATAATTCCGCAGCCACGCGCCACGCGGCAATTGCCCGCGTGTATGCGCCGCTGATCGAGCATTCGGTTTCGGAACACAACATCCTGATCGAGGAGGCGAAAGCCGGCGATCTGGTCGTCAAGAACGGCTGGATGCAGGCCTACAGGACCGCTGTAAGGCGGGACGCCGATTTTGCTTTCGCCGAGCGTCTGGCGCGCGACCACGGCATTTCCCATACGAAGCTCGATGCTGATGAGCTTGCTGCAGCCGAGCCGCATCTGAGCCATGATTTCGTCGGCGGCCTGAAATGGAACGATCCCTGGTCGGTGCGCGATCCGCATGCGCTGACGCTTGCTTATGTCCGGCTGTTCGAGAGCCTTGGCGGAAGCTTGGTCCGGGGGGATGCATCCACCATCAGCCAGACGGTGACCGGATGGACGGTACGCACCGAAACCGGCGCGGTCGAGGCCGAACAAGCCGTCGTGGCGCTTGGCCCCTGGGCCGATACCGTCACGGAACGGCTGGGTTACCGCTTCCCGCTCGGCGTGAAGCGGGGCTATCACATGCATTATGCGCCGCAGGAGGGTACGAAGCTCAACAACTGGCTGATCGATGCCGAACGCGGTTATTTTCTGGCGCCGATGCGCAAGGGCATCCGCCTGACGACGGGGGCGGAATTTGCCGAACGCGATGCGCCAAAATCTCCGGTGCAGATCGAACGGGCGGAGCGTGTGGCGCGCACCGTCTTTCCTCTTGGTGGCCGGCTGGATGCGGAACCCTGGATGGGTGCGCGGCCCTGCACGCCGGATATGATGCCGATCATTGGTAAAGCGCCGCGTCATAAAACATTGTGGTTTGCTTTCGGACACGCCCATCACGGCCTTACACTTGGGCCAATCACCGGCCGTGTGCTTGCGGAAACCATGCTGGGAGAAACGTCGGTTATCGCCATCGATGCCTATCGTCCGGAAAGGTTCAATCCCTGATAGCTAAATCCGCTGGCCTTCCTGTGACAGGCCACGTAACATGGTCACATGCTGGAGCGGGATGGCGAAAAGTGTGAGCGGTTTTCGCCTGAAATCCCATTCTAACCATATAATTTAGATCATGTGATGATCTAAAGGGGAAAAGGGGCAAACGTCATCATGGTGGCGAGGTTTCTCATCTATCAGCAGCAGGACGACTTTCGTTAGCGAAACTCGCTGCGCATGAAACGAGATGAAACGGCTTGCTGGTGCATGATGGATGATATTGAAAAAGCAAAGAAATTTTTCGCCGATAACCCCGATATCGAAATTCTCGAAGCTTTCGTCATAGACGCAAACGGCGTGCCGCGCGGCAAGTGGATTCCGCGCGAAAGGGCAATCGACGTGCTGGAAAAGGGGATGGCCATTCCCCGTTCGGTCTATGCGCTGGATATCTGGGGCCGGGATGTGCATGCCGCGGGCCTTGCGGAAGGCACGGGCGATCCGGATGGCTTTTGTTTCCCCGTTCCCGGCACGTTGTCGCGCGTGACATGGCTTGGCCGCCCGACGGCACAGGTTCTGCTGGCGATGAAAAACCCGGATGGGACAGGCTTTTATGGCGATCCGCGCCATGTTCTGGCGCAGGTTCTGAACGCCTATAAAAAGGCTGGCCTCACGCCGGTCGTGGCCACCGAACTCGAATTTTACCTGATCGATCCCGTGCGCTCCGCGCTCGATCCCGTCCGTCCGCCGCACAGCCGTGAGGGCCGGTGGCATACGGGCCAGACACAGGTTCTGTCGATTTCCGAATTGCAGGATTTCGAGGATGTTTTCCACGATATCGCCACAGCCTGCCGGGCGCAGGGCGTTCTTGCCGATACCACGCTGCGGGAAAACGGTCCCGGGCAATATGAGATCAACCTCAATCACGTCCCGGATGCCTTGCAGGCGGCCGACTTCGCCGTCTTCCTGAAACGCATCGTCAAGGGCGTGGCGCGGCGGCATGAGCTCGACGCTACCTTCATGGCCAAGCCTTACGGCCTGCAGGCCGGCAACGGCATGCATGTGCATTTTTCCGTTCTCGACAGGGACGGCAGGAATATCTACGCGGGGGAGAACGGCCCATCGGATGCTTTGATGCATTCGGTTGGTGGTCTCTTGGAAAACATGGGGGAAAGCATGGCGATCTTCGCCCCCCATGCCAATTCCTATCGCCGCCTGACACCCAGCGAACATGCGCCGACCTATGCCTCCTGGGGCATCGACAACCGCTCGGCGGCGGTGCGTGTCATCGTTGCCAGCAAGGCGGCGACGCGTATCGAACATCGGGTTGCGGGCGCCGATACCAATCCCTATCTCGTTGTCGCGATGATCCTGAGCGCCGCATTGGCCGGCATGAAGGAGAAGCGCCAGCCCGGCGGTGCGATTGCCGGCGACAGCCACGCGATCAATCACGAACCGCTGCCCACCAACTGGGATTATGCGCTGCAGCGCTTCACGCGATCGAGCTTTGCCTATGCGACGCTCGGCCAGAAGTACCGCACGCTGTTTTCCGCCTGCAAACAGCAGGAGCTTTCCGAATTTTCCCTGCGTGTAACCGACGTCGAATATGACGCCTATATCAGGACGGTGTGAGATGGCTGAGGTAACGAACATTCCCAATCCCGGCCACACATCATCATGGTATGCGGCCTCCGCCAATGTCAAAACCGTGCGGCCGACGCTTGAAGGCGCGCTGGACGCCGATGTCTGCATCATCGGTGGCGGCTTCACCGGCATTTCCGCCGCGCTGGAACTCAGCGAGCGCGGCTATTCCGTCATCGTTTTGGAAGGCGTCCGAGTCGGCTTCGGCGCTTCCGGTCGCAATGGCGGCCAGATCGTCAACGGCTATAGCCGCGATCTCGAAACCATCGCCGGCCGCTATGGTCACGACAAGGCGGTGAAACTCGGAGAAATGTCGCTGGAAGGCGGCGCAATCATCCGCGAGCGTATCGCGAAATACGCCATCGATTGCGATCTGTTCGATGGCGGCTTTTTCGCCGCCTTCACCCCGAAACAGATCCGCGAGATGGAGGCCCATAAGGCCCATTGGGAGAAACACGGCCATGGCGGGCTCGAAATGGTCTCGAAGGCGGATGTCGGCCGATATGTGAAGACCGACCGTTATGCCGGCGGCATGATCGACCGGTTCGGCGGCCATATCCACCCGCTCAATCTGGTGCAGGGCGAAGCGGCGGCGGCCGAAAGCCTCGGTGCGCGCATATTTGAAAATTCGCGCGTCATTTCCGTAGAGCAGGGCGAAAACCCCGTCGTGCGAACCGCGACAGGTAGCGTGAAGGCGAAATATGTCCTCGTCTGCGGCAACGCCTATCTCGGCAAGCTGTTGCCGGAAATCGGTGACCGGATGATGCCGGTCTCAAGCCAGGTCATGGCGACGGAGCCGCTCGATGCCGATCTCATCGAGGCCCTTCTGCCTGCAAATTATTGCGTCGAGGATGCCAATTACATTCTCGATTATTACCGCCGGACCTCTGACAACCGCCTGCTTTATGGCGGCGGCATCGGTTATGGTGGCAGCGATCCCGCTGACCTGACGGGTGTGATCCGGCCCAACATGCTGAAGACCTTCCCGCAGCTGGAAAAGACCAAGATCGATTTCGCCTGGAGCGGCAATTTCGCGCTGACCCTGACGCGCATCCCGCATATGGGCCGGCTGTCGGACAATGTCTATTTTTCGCATGGCGACAGCGGCCATGGCGTCACCACCACGCATCTGCTCGGCAAGATACTGGGCGAGGCCGTTGCCGGCCACGCCGAACGTTTCGATATCTGGAGTTCGCTGCCGAACTATCCGTTCCCGGGCGGCAAGACCTTCCGCGTGCCGCTGACCGTGCTCGGCGCGTGGTGGTACGGCATGCGGGACAGGCTCGGATTTTAGAACGCCACCGTCTTCAAGCCGGAAAGTGCGTTTTTCGCAATATCCTCCGGCGTGGCATCGATGCTGACGGTCACGACGCCCGGCTCGCCGGTTGGTACTTCCAGCGTGGCAAGCTGGGTCTGAAGCAGCGAAAGCGGCATGAAATGGCCCTTGCGTTCGCCCATACGCCGGCTGAGAAGTTCCAGACTGCCATCCAGATAAACGAAAGCCAGCGGGCCGCCGGTGGCCTTGCGAAGCCGGTCGCGATAGATCTTCTTGAGCGCCGAACAGGAAACCACGACACCGTTGTTTTCGCTGCCCTTGCGCAGTTCCGCGCCGATCAGATCGAGCCAGGGCCAGCGGTCTTCGTCCGTCAGCGGAATGCCCTCGGACATTTTATCGACATTGGATTTCGGGTGAAGCTTGTCGCCCTCTATGAAGGCAATTCCCAGTTTCTCCGCCAGCTCCTCCGCGACCGTGGACTTGCCGGAGCCGCTCACTCCCATCACGACAATTGCCTGTGTCACCCGAACCTCTGATGTTTCTGTTTCGACGGTCAGGCCCTACCATGTGTGGCAGGTATCGGGAATATAAAAATGCGGTGCTTGCCCCTGTCAGTGCCCGGTTTTGCGCGCCGCCGCCTTTTCCAGAGCGGAGAAGCCGGTATGGATCAGGATCGCCAGGGCCGCAACGATCAGCCCACCCTGCAGAATGAAGGCGAGATTGTTGGATTGCAGGCCGGCGATGATCACTTCGCCGAGGGTACGCGCCGCCACTGTCGAGCCGATGGTCGCGGTGGAAAGGCTGATGACCGCAGAAAGCCGGATGCCGGCGAGAATGGCCGGAAGGGCAAGCGGCAATTCCACTTTGACAAGGCGTTGCCAGCCGGTCATGCCGCTGCCTCTGGCGGCATCCATCACCGTGGTCGGCAGGGTGGTCAGGCCCGTCAGTGTGTTTTCGAAAACCGGCAGCAGTGCATAGAGAAACAGCGCGATAAGCGTCGGTTTTTCACCAAAACCGATCATCGGAACGGCCAGCGCCAGCACCGCCACCGGCGGAAAGGTCTGGCCGATATTGACGATGCTGCGCGAGAGCGGCAGGAAATCCGCCCCGAATGGCCGGGTGACGAGAACCGCGAGCGCGCCCGCCGTGAGCGTGGCCAGCCCGGTCGCTATCGCAACGGTGGCAAGATGCGACAGCGTCAGGGAAAATAGATTGGCCTGCGTGTAGATCGCCGGCGCATTGGCCTGCACAAGAGGGCGGAACACCGGCGCAAAGACCTGCGGCACGGCAAGGAAGATGAGCAGCGCCAGCGTCAGGAAACCGAGGGCAAAGAAGGACGAGGCGTTTTTCATGGGGTGCCAGTGGCACGCTGGAGGAGAACATCGCGCCGCACCCGGCCGGCGGGTTGCCCATTGTCTTTGACCACCGGCAAGGCATCGCAACCCGCCCATAACATCGCCGACAGGGCGTCGCGCTGGCTTGTATGCTCGCCGAGCGGCTCGCCTTCGGCGTTCCCCGGCTCCACGATGTCGGCAACGGAGAGAACAGAAAGCAGTTTCAGTGCACGTTCGTTTTCGCCGATCATGGTGCGCACGAAATCCGTCGCCGGTTTCAGCACTAGTTCGGCCGGCGGGCAGTCCTGCACGATGCGGCCCTTGTCCATCACGGCGATACGATCCGCCAGACGGAAAGCCTCGTCCATATCGTGTGTCACGAGGACGACCGTCACGCCGAGCTTTTTCTGGATATCGAGAAGATCATTCTGGGCCTTGGCGCGGATCACCGGGTCCAGCGCGCCGAAAGGCTCGTCCATCAGGAGAATGTTCGGCTCGGCGGCGAGCGCACGCGCTACGCCGACACGCTGCTGCTGGCCACCGGACAGCTCATGCGGGAAACGGTCAGCATAAAGTGCCGGGTCAAGCTGGAAGAGCTGCATCAGCGCGTCGATCTTCGCCTCAATGCGCTTGCGATCCCAGCCAATCAGCTGGGGAACGGTCGCAATATTTTCGGCCACCGTCCGGTGCGGAAACAGGCCATGGCCCTGAATGGCGTAACCGATCTGACGGCGCAGCTTGAAGCCGGGTATCGCGCTGACATCCTCTCCGTCGATCCGGATCGTGCCGGAGGTCGGCTCCACCAGCCTGTTGATCATGCGCAGCAGGGTGGTTTTTCCCGACCCGGACGTGCCGACGATGACGGTGACGGTGCGCGGCGCTACCGTTAGCGATACCTGATCCACCACGGTCGTATCGCCATATCGTTTCGTGATGGTGTCGATCTCGATCATGCCTTTTGCCTTCCGCCTGCGCTGAAGAGATTGCTGTCTATGAGAGCGTCGAGTGTTATTGCGGCGGCAAAGCCGAGAAGAACCGTCGGCACGGTGCCAAGCAGTACAAGGTCCATCGCCGTCTGCCCGATGCCCTGAAACACGAAAACGCCGAAGCCACCGCCGCCGATCAGGGCGGCGATCGTCGCCAGGCCGATATTCTGCACCAGCACGATGCGGATACCGGTGAGGATGACCGGCATGGCCAGCGGAAACTCCACCTGCAACAGCCGTTGTAACGGCGTCATGCCCAGCCCGCGCGCCGCTTCCCGGACAGCCTGCGAAACGCCGGAAAGGCCGACCACCGTGTTGGAAACCACCGGCAACAGCGAATAGAGAAACAGCGCCACGAAGGCGGGTGCCATGCCGATGCCGGCAATGCCGATTTTCGCCGCGCCCGGCACAGTGGCGGCGATCCAGCCGAGCGGCGCGATCAGCAGGCCGAAAAGAGCGATGGAGGGAATCGTCTGGACGATATTGAGACTGTTCAGTACCCCCGCCCGCAACCGCTCGACCTTGTAACAGAGGATGCCCAGCGGAATGCCCACGACGGTTGCCGCGATGAGCGAGCCAATGGCTAGCTCCACGTGCCGCAGGGCCTCGGTCCAGAAAATATCGGCCCGGCCGGTATATTCCTTGATGATGGAGAGATCGTTCCAGAGACCGCTAGTCAGCAATGCCGCAAGCGCAGCCATCGCCATCAGCAACAGCAAGATCCGGATGGTGGGTTTCGGCTGGAGACGGGCAATACAATCCGTGGTGAGCAGAGCCAGGCCAGCGAATATCAGCCAAAAGCCGCTGGCGGGCGAAACGCGGGCAACACTGTTACCCTCCGGTGTGAGGAAAGAAGCCGCCTGCCCGACGAAAACCGCCAGAGCCGCAAGACCAACCAGCGCTACTGCGAGTTTCAGTCGAGCGGGAAAGCGGAAAAAGGCAATGAAGGCCGAGAGAAGAATGATGACCGCAAGGATTATCGCGGCCGCCGGTGGGAGCGCCTCGAAGATTGTCCGTGTTTCCCCCTGAACGATCCGGTTGGCGCGAAACGTCATGAATGGCGATGCAAAAAGCGCATAAAGAAGCAGGCACGAAATCAGCACGCCCACCTTGTCAGGCCATTTCGTCAAATCCTGTTCCCCTGTGCCCTGGCCCTGAACTCTGGTTTAGGGCGGGATCATGGGAACGCACCCGTTCCCGCACCCCGCGCCGGCGCCGCGAGCGGTTACTTGACGAAGCCGTTCTTTGTCAGGAAGTCGATGGCTACGGTCTTGGCCTGTTCGCCGCCTACCTGCACGCGGGCATTCAGTTCCTGCAGGGTTGCCAGATCGAGCTTCTCGAATACGGGTTTCAGCAATTCTTCGATATTCGGATGCTTTTTCAGAACCTCTTCGCGAATGATCGGTGCTGGTTGATAGACCGGCTGCACATGCTTGTCGTCTTCAAGAACCACAAGACCCGAAGGGGCGATGCCGCCATCCGTACCATAGACCATGGCTGCATTGGCATTGTTCGTCTGGTTGGCGGCGGCGGCGATCGTGGCCGCGGTGTCGCCGCCGGACAGCGTGATCAGCTGGTCAGGTTTCATGGTGAAGCCATAGGTTGTCTGAAATGCAGGGAGCGCAGCGGCGGAGTTGACGAATTCGGAGGAGGCGGCAAGGACCACCTCACCACCATCGGCAACATATTTGCCGAAATCGGAAAGCGTCTTCAGATTGTTCTTGTCGGCGACATCCTTGCGCAGGGCAATTGCCCAGGTGTTGTTGGCCGGCGATGGTGTCAGCCAGACGATCTTGTTGGCGTCGAAATCGAGTGTTTTGGCTTCTTCATAGCCCTTGGCTGCATCTTTCCAGAGCGGATCGTCCGCCTTGGAGAAAAAGAACGCGGCGTTGCCGGTATATTCCGGATAGATGTCGATCTCGCCCGCGGTGATCGCCTTCCGGACAACCGGTGTGGCGCCAAGCTGGATGCGATCCGTCGTTTCGATCTTGTTCTGGTTGAGAACGGCGAGGATGATGTTGCCGAGAACGCCGCCTTCCGTGTCGATCTTCGACGACACGACCACCTGCGCCTGAGCGATGGAAACAGAAAAGGCAAGCGCAAGTCCGGCGCCCGTCAACGTCATCAAGCGGTTCATGAATGTTCCTCCGGTGGGTCAGCCTGCCGAACAGGCGAAAGATCGCCGCCGCAATTGCGGCGGAATATAAACGGCCGGGAGGAAAAATGGTTGCATGCCATCTGCATTTTCGCGCTGATGGCGCCGGCTACACGCCGATGGTCAGGTTTCGCCGTCGCGCTTGCGTGCATCCTTGCCCATGACGAGCGGCATGAGAACGGAAAGAAACAGGAGCCTGATGACGTGGTGGGAGCCGACATAGGCCGTATCGGCATGCATCATCACCGCCATCGCCGCCATGGTTTCCAGTCCGCCCGGCGAATAGGCGATCATGACGGCATTGAGCGGCACGCCGGTCACGCCCGATATCATCCAGGCAATGCTGCCGGCAATCAGCATCACGGCGATGGTGACGACGAGGCCCGCCAGAAAGCCTTTCCGCACGTCCATCAGTGAGACATTCGAAAAACGTGTGCCGATAAGACAGCCGATCAGCACATAGACGGGCAGGCTGAGCCAGGTGGGAACGCCGCCTTCGGTAAGACCGGTAATGTGGGTGCCGATGGAAATGGCGACGCCGCCAAGCAGCAGCGCGGCCGGAAACTTCCAGCGCAGGAAAAGCCAGCCGGTCAGAAGCGATGCGCCGATGGTCAGCGCCAGCGTGAACAGGCCCATTGGCGGGTTAGCCACAAGCGGTTCCGTGCTGACGAGATCGAAATATTCGACGATCAGCGGCACGGAAAGTGTGAGCGCCAGCACCCGCACGCTCTGCACGATGCTGACGGTCGCAAGGTCGCTTTTCGTCTCGGCACCAAGGCTGATGATATAGCTGAGATGACCGGGAGAGGCGCCAAGCATCGCCGTTGTCCGATCGTAACCGAAGCCGTAATGCAGGATCCAGTAGGCGACATAGAGCATGATGACGACAGCGACGAGCACAACGACGAAGCTCAGGGGCCATGTCTTTGCGGCGTCGATCACGGAGGGTGTCACGCTCGTTCCCATCGAAATGCCGACGACGACGAAACAGGCATTGCGGATGAAGGCGGGAACGCCAAGCCTTATGCCGGCCAGCCCCGTCATCGTCACGGCGAGCGCCGGGCCGGAAAGAAAAGGCGCCGGAATATCGATGAGGCTGGCGAGCAGCGCCCCTATGCTGCCGATGAGCGCGGTAAGAGCAAATGTATGGAATTCAGGCTTGATGATCATTGCGACGCTGATTGGTTGCTTGAAAAAGCTCGCGACCAAATGCGCCGCTTCCATTCGCGACGTCAACACGCAGGATCAAAAATATTACATTTCCTGCATCTTCGATAAAAGAAAAGCCCGTGACCTCAAGGACACGGGCTATGGCAATTGCCGCCAGGGTAACGGGATGATCAGGCGGCCGGAAGGGCAGCGATCTTCGGCATTTCCGTGTCCAGGCCAAGCAGGAAGTTGATCTGCGGCCGCGCCTTGACGAGATCGTCGATCGAATATTCCGCCAGAACGTCGAAAAAGGCATTGAGCGCCTTGCGAAGCGCCGAGTTGAGGCCGCAGCTGTCCACAAGCGGACATTCCACAGCGCCATCCTCGAAGCATTCGGCCATGGCGAAGCTGTCTTCCGTCACCTTCACCACGTCGAACAGGCTGATCTTTTCGGCGGGTTTGCCAAGACGCACGCCACCGTTGCGGCCACGCACCGTTTCTACAAGGCCTGCCTTGTTGAGCGGCTGCAGGATTTTGAACAGGAACAGCTCCGAAACGCCATAGGCCTTGGCGATCTCAGGAATGCGGCTCAGATGGCCTTCATTGGCGGCGCAATACATCAACATGCGAACGGCATAGTTGGTCTGTTTGGTCAAGCGCATGCTGGTCTCCTAACTCTCAATGTGGAGTTATATAGTCTCTTTTTCAGTTTAGAACAATTCCAGAAACTGAAAAAACTGGCACCCATCCGATATTTCTCAAGCAGCCTTGTTGACCGTCCGGATGATTCATGAACAAACAAGTCAAGAATCGGAATGTAATGGAGGCATTCATAATGGCAAGCTTGAAATCATACTTTTCCGCTGCCGTTTTTTCAGGGCTGGCGATGCTTTCGGCCGCGCCCGCCGCTCTGGCAGAAGGAGAGGTTAACGTCTATTCCTATCGCCAGCCTGAATTGATCCAGCCGCTGCTCGACGCCTTCACGAAGGAAACCGGGATAGAGGCGAACGTGCTTTTTCTCGACAAGGGGCTGGTGGAACGCATTCAGGCCGAGGGTGTCAATTCGCCCGCCGATGTGCTGCTGACGGTCGATATCGCCCGTCTCGTCGAGGCGAAGGAAGGCAAGGTCACCCAGCCGGTCCTCAACGATCCCGTCATCGAAAAGGATATTCCCGCCAATCTGCGTGATCCCGAGGGCGAATGGTTTGGGCTCACCACGCGAGGCCGGGTTGTCTATGCGTCGAAGGAAAGGGTGACCCAGAAGGACATCACCTATGAGGAGCTTGCCGATCCGAAATGGAAGGGCAAGATCTGCATTCGCGACGGCCAGCATTCCTATAATATCGCGCTGATTGCCTCGATGATCGCCCATCACGGCGTCGATTATACCCGCACATGGCTGACCGGCCTGAAGAACAATCTCGCCCGCAAGCCTGACGGAACTGACCGCAGCCAGGCGAAATCGATCTTTTCCGGTGAATGCGACATTGCGCTCGGCAACACCTATTATGTCGGCCTGATGCTGACCAATGATCGCGAGCCGGAAGAAAAGGAATGGGCCGGATCGGTGCGGGTGATCTTCCCCAACGCGGGCGATCGCGGCACACATGTGAATATTTCCGGCATGGCGCTGACGAAATACGCACCCAACAAAGACAATGCGCTGAAGCTGATGGAATTCCTGGCCTCGCGCGAGGCGCAGGAAATCTACGCCAAGCAGGTCTTCGAATATCCGGTCCTGCCCGGCGCGGAGCCCTCCGATGTGGTAAAGGGTTTCGGCCCCATCAATCCGGACAGGCTGCCGCTGACGGACATAGCCGCCCATCGCAAACAGGCATCCGAACTGGTGGATGAAGTGGGTTTCAACGACGGCCCGACCAACTGAGCTGGCTCTTGATCGAACTCTGAGAGTTGCGATACCGGCGGGTCAGTTACCCGCCGGTTTGTTGTCCAGGGAAGCGTTGTAGTCGAGTATGGCCTTACGCCTTTCCGGTGTTCCGGGATGGGTTGACACGATACTGGTGCCACCCTTGTCGCCCAGTTTTTCCTCAAGCAGCGCGAAGAAGCGTTCGATGGCGGTGGGGTCGAGCCCGGCCTCGCGCATCAGTTCGACGGAGCGCTGATCCGCCTGCCGTTCGGCATCGCGCGAATGCGACAGCGCCAGAAGGCCGCCACCCTGGGTGAGAATATCCTCCATCGCTGAACCGACGTCGCCGGCAATCAGCATGACGAGACCGGCGACACCGGCGGCACGATAAAGCTGCCGCAGGCTGTGTTCATATTCCACATGGCCGATTTCATGCGCCAGAACTCCGGTGATCATCTGCCTGTCATCGCCTGCGAGTTCCACCAGCTCGTCCGTCAAGACCAGCGTGCCATCCGGCAGCGCAAAGGCATTGGGGCCGATATAACCGCCCTTGCGGAAATTCAGCTTGTAGTCCTCGGGCGAACCTTCCGCATGGGCGGCGATCCGGGCAAATTCCGCACGGATGGCATCCTGCTCTTCCTGCGGCAGTTCGCTTGGAGAAAACACCGCCTGGTCCAGGGCCTGCATGGTGCTGGCCGACATGACCTGCGGAACGATGGGCGGTGTTACGGCGACTGCCAGTTCCACCAGCGCCGGAAGCGCCAGCTTGTAGGTGCCGTAAGCCAGAAGAACGGCTGCGGCGGCGATGCCGATCAGTCGCGGGCGGAACTGTTCCAGCCAGTGCACGAAACCGGAGCGCTTGGTAATGTGTTGGCCAAGCAGCCGGTCCACGCCGTCATTGTCACGGGTTTCGAACAGCGACCCGTCGGGAAAATGCAACTCCCGGGGGATGGTGCCGACCCGGTGGCTGATCTCGACCGTTTTTATCTCGGCCTGGGTTCTGACGTGATTGTCCTTCGCGTCGAGCACGAGAAGGACCGTGCCGCCAAGCTTCAGCCTGGCGGCGCTGGAAAGGTTGGAGCGAGCGGCATGCCACTCGCCCGCAACGGTTTCGCCGGTATCAGAAACCAAATTCGAAACCTTCCATATCCATATATTCGGCGCTGACGGCAGCCCCCGTTGCCTCCATCGAGGAAAGAACCTCGCCGACATCGCCATTGAAACGGATTGCCGTGCGTTCAACGGTATAACGTGCTTCCCGCACCGCCGCCCATGGCCGCATCAGGCCAAGCGTGAAGACGGTGACAATCAGGTTGGAGATGACGATCCACAGGTAGCGGCCGCGATGAAGATCGCTGTGCAGGTCGTGCTTTCCGTCCAACAGCATGGAGGAGATGACGACATTGCGAACGCCGGTGCGATAGACGACACCCGCAAGACCATAGACCAGAAACGCGCCGAAAATTCCCACATAAAGGGAAGCCAGCGCCGTGGCCATGGCTGCCGTCTCGTCTTCAATCATCGCGCTATTGGCCGCAAAGGCGGCAATGCCGAAAAAGCCGACCACGATACCGCCGATCACCACCATGATCGCGGGAATGATCCAGACCCGGTAGAGTTTGCCGATCCTCGGGTCGGCGCTGAAGGGCCGGTCGCCGTAACGCAGGTTGCTGAAAATATAGCGGTTTGCCCAGCGGCTGGACAGCGGCGCCAGAATGCCGAAGGAGAAGAACGCAACGAGGCTGCCAAGCAGGATGGAGACAAAAGCGCCCCAAGCCGTTCCGACAAAATCAAAACGCACATTGCGATAGCTCGTCACCCGCGCATTGAAACGAATGCTGCGCGTGATCAGCCATGGAAAGAAGATCATCAGCAGGATTGCCGGCACGAAAACCAGGAACGGATGGATGAGGCCGACGAGCTGGGAGACGACGATAAAGGCAAAGGCGATCAGCCGGCCCTTGAAGATTTGCCCGCCGGTGGCGTGATAACCGAAGGCGCGGCCGGCCAGCATGGTGTTGCCATTGAAATAACGTTTGCGGCGCACCTTTGCCCAGGCGGAATAGATGCCGATGGTGATGATCGTCAGCAGAATATTGACGATCCAGATTCCGAAATATTCCTTGGCATTTCCGCTGAACGAGCCGCGTTCAAGCGCGCGCTGATCCGCGCTCACAGAGATATCACTCATAATAGTCCCTCATGACATGCCCCTCTCCGGGCAGATTGAGTTTGCAGGCTTCCCCGTTATCGTCGGTTTGGCAGCGTCCCCACGCCGCAGATGCTCTCTTACGTCATAACAGCTTTAAGTGGAAATATTTTGAAGAAAAAACTTGATTTTTAAAGTTATCTTTTAATCAAAAAAGCCCCGCTGCGCGAACAGCGGGGCTTTTTCCAGTTGCCAGCTTCCCGGCTTACTTCATTGTCGGCATCACGAATTCGGCACCCGACTTGATGCCCGACGGCCAGCGCGAGGTGATCGTCTTGGTCTTTGTCCAGAACTTGATCGAATCCGTCCCGTGCTGGTTGAGGTCGCCGAAGCTCGAAGCCTTCCAGCCGCCGAAGGAGTGATAGGCAAGCGGAACCGGGATCGGAACGTTGACGCCGATCATGCCGATGTTGACGCGGCTTGCGAAGTCGCGGGCGGCGTCGCCGTCACGGGTGTAGATCGCGACGCCGTTGCCGTATTCATGCTTCATCGGCAGTTCGAGCGCGTCTTCGTAGTTCTTGGCGCGAACGACCGACAGTACCGGTCCGAAGATTTCCGTCTTGTAGATGTCCATATCGGGGGTGACGTGGTCGAACAGGCAACCGCCGACGAAATAGCCGTCTTCATAGCCCTGCAGCTTGAAGTCGCGGCCATCGACCAGAAGCTTCGCACCCTGTGCGACGCCGCTGTCGATCAGACCCTTGACGCGCGTCTGCGCTTCCTTGGTGACGAGCGGGCCCATATCGGCTTTGTCGTCGGTATAGGGGCCGATTCTCAGGCTTTCGATCTGCGGAATGAGCTTCTCAACGAGACGGTTGGCCGTCTCCTCACCGACCGGAACCGCAACGGAAACGGCCATGCAGCGTTCGCCGGCCGAACCGTAACCTGCGCCCATCAATGCGTTCACCGCCTGGTCGAGATCGGCATCCGGCATGATGATCATGTGGTTCTTCGCGCCGCCGAAGCACTGTGCGCGCTTGCCGTTCATGGCAGCGGTGCCATAGACGTAGCGGGCAATCGGCGTCGAGCCGACAAAGGAGACCGCGCCGATATCGGGATCGGTCAGGATGGCGTCGACCGCGCCCTTGTCGCCATTGACGACGTTCAGGATGCCGGCCGGAAGACCGGCTTCGATCATCAGTTCGGCAAGACGGATCGGCAGCGACGGATCGCGCTCGGAAGGCTTGAGGATGAAGGCGTTGCCGCAGGCAATCGCCGGCGCGAACATCCACATCGGAATCATGCCGGGGAAGTTGAACGGGGTAATCCCCGCACCGATGCCGACCGGCTGGCGGATCGAATACATGTCGATGGCCGGGCCTGCGCCCTCGGTGAATTCACCCTTCTGCAGATGCGGAATGCCGCAGACGAATTCGCAGACTTCGAGGCCGCGAATGATATCGCCCTTGGAATCTTCGACGGTCTTGCCGTGTTCGCTGGAGAGAAGGACCGCAAGCTCGTTGATGTCGCGGTTCAGAAGCTCGACGAATTTGAAGAAGACGCGGGCGCGGCGCTGCGGGTTGGTGGCGGCCCATTTCGGCTGTGCCGCTTTTGCGCTTTCCACGGCGGCGCGCAGCTCGGCATCGCTTGCAAGCGCGACCGTCGCCTGCACTTCGCCCGTGGCCGGGTTATAGACATTCGATGTGCGGCCGCTGGTGCCCGGCACATGCTTGCCGTTAATGAAATGACCGATTTCCTTCATGGGTGTTCCTCCAGAATGTGATGGCGCAGCATTACCTTTCGATTTGCACAAATCAATCGCCTGAAATAAGCATCAATTGTGCAAAAATAGACATAAGGAGGGTGCCGTGAACTGGGATGATGTGCGTTTGTTTCTAAGCGTGGCGCGAAGCGGCCAGTTTCTTTCGGCGGCCAGAAAGCTTGGCGTCAACCATGCCACCCTCAGCAGGCGTATTTCCGCGCTGGAAGCGGCCATCGGCACACAGCTTTTCCTGCGAAGCACCAATGGCTGCGAGTTGACGGAGGAGGGCCAGCGTCTTCTTGCCGGGGCCGAGCGCATGGAAACCGAAATGCTCAACGCCCAGGCCAATCTCGGCCGCGTGGATACGGCGGTGGCGGGAACGGTGCGCATCGGCGCGCCGGATGGTCTCGGCGTTTCCTTCCTCGCGCCACGGCTCGGCCGGCTGACGGCGCGTTACCCCGACCTGAAAATCCAGCTCGTACCGGTGCCGCGTTCCTTCTCGCTGTCGCAGCGTGAGGCCGATATCGCCATCACCATCGAAAGGCCGGAGCAGGGCCGGCTGATGTTTTCGAAGCTCACCGATTATTCGCTGGGCCTCTATGCCTCCGCGAATTATCTGGCCGACTATGGAACGCCTGGCGATGTCGAGGCGCTGAAGCGCCATCGGCGGATCGGTTATGTGGAGGACCTGATCTTTTCGCCTTCCCTGAACTTTACCGGTGAGATCATGCGCGACTGGGACGCCGCCTTTGAAATATCGAGCGCCACCGGCCAGACCGAGGCGGTGCGCTCCGGCGCGGGTATCGGCATCCTGCATAATTACATCGCCGGGCAATATCCCGAACTTCTGCGGATCATGCCGCACCTTACCATCAGCCGATCCTACTGGACGGCCTATCACGAATCCGCCCGTCAACTGGTCCGGGTCCGCACGGTGGTCGATTTTCTCCAGGAACTCGTGGCCGAAGAACGGCGAATCTTCATCTGACCTCGGCTGCCCAAGTTATTAGTACTATTATTTGCGTTGAACTGCCGCTTCCGGGCTTGACAAAGGGCTACCGGCTGGACGACCAATGCAACCATTGGGAGATCGGAATTGACATGTCGACTATGATAAAAAAGCTTTCGCCGACCGGCTTCGGCGTGGCCGTCATGCTGCTTGGAATGCTGCTTTTTGCGTTGAACGATGCCATGGGTAAATGGCTTGTCGCGACCTACAGCCAGGGCCAGGTGATCCTTATCCGCAGCGCCGCAGCGCTTGTCATTCTTGTTCCGATCGTCTGGAGAGCCGGCCCTTCCGGCTTGGTGAAAATCGAGCGACCGGTTCTTCAGGTGGCGCGCGTCTTTTTCTCCACCGCAGAGCTTTTCTGTTTCTATTTCGCGGTTGCGGCCCTGCCGCTGGCCGATGTCATGACCTATTGGCTGGCCGCTCCCATCTACGTGGCGGCGCTTTCGCCGTTTTTGCTGGGGGAAAAGGTCGGCTGGCGTCGCTGGACGGCCATCGCCATCGGTTTTGTCGGCGTTCTCATCGCGCTCAAACCCAGCTCGGCAAGCCTCACCTCGGCAGCATTGTTTTCGATCCTCGGCAGCGCCGCTTTCGCCTTCATGATGTTGTCCGGCCGGCAACTGCGCAATACGCCGGATACGGTGCTTGCCTTCTGGCAGATCATCGGTGCGGCGCTTGCGGGCATTGTCGCGGTATTCCTCACGCCATCGGGATGGCTGCCGGTTCAGTCCGGTTTCGATCTGGCCTTCCTTGGCCTGCTCGGCGTGGTCGCCATGGCGGCGCATGTGCTGGTTAACCGGGCCCTGAAACTGGCCGATGCCGCCACCGTCGCCCCGCTGCAATATACGCTGCTGCTCTGGGCGGTGATTTTCGGCTGGCTGTTCTTCGGCGACGTGCCGCAGACGAGTATCGTTCTCGGCGCCGGCCTGATTGTTCTTTCCGGCCTTTACATCTTCTTTCGCGAAAATACGCTTAAACGCCGTCGCGAAACCGCCGAAGGACTGGCTGCGGAGCAGGTTTGATCTTTCTCACAGCCTCGATCACGATCACGGGACTTGACGAAGGCGTGATCTTCGGGGAGTAAGAAGGGGCCCTGCGATGATTTGTCTCGCAACGGCAGAGGAAACAAAGGTGCCGGGCCCCTCTGGCGAGAGTTTTACGGCGCTCTCGCGATGTCGGTACCGCCTGCAAAAATTGGCCGGCGGATTGAAAACTATGAAAAACCTGAATGTGCTTCGCGCGCGTGCTTTCTGCGTGCGGCCTGACGCCCTGCGTCGGTCCGTGAACATCCTCGTCATCGGAGGAGACCGGACATGAGCGCCGCCCAGAAAAACACGCTTACCTACTTCAAGTGGGCTTTTATCGTCACCATCGTCGGCCTGATTCTCGGCGGTTATCTCGGTTGGGAAATGACCGGAACGGTGGGCGGCACGGCGACGATTTTCTTCATCTGCGTCGTTCTGGCGGTGCTGGAAATCTCGCTCTCCTTCGACAACGCCATCGTCAACGCCAACAAACTGAAGGATATGACACCGGTCTGGCAGCATCGCTTCCTGACCTGGGGTATCCTGATCGCCGTTTTCGGCATGCGTATCGTCTTCCCGCTGCTCATCGTGGTCGTCGCGGCCAATGTCGGCCCGTGGACGGCGATCGTCATGGCGGCCACGCAACCGGAACGTTATGCGGAAATCATGCGTGACGCCCATCTGCCGATTGCGGCTTTCGGCGGCACCTTCCTGATGATGGTCGGTCTCAACTTCTTCTTCGACCATGAAAAGGACGTGCACTGGGTGCGCTGGATCGAGGAAAAGGCTGCGATCTATTCCTCCGTCAAGGGCATCGAGATCGCCTTCGTGCTGGTCGTCATGCTGATCTTTTCCCGCATCATCGGCGCAAGCGACAATCCGGAACTGGGTCCGGTTGCGGCCAACACCTTCTTCCATTCGGCGATCTGGGGTCTTCTGACCTTCCTGCTTGTGGAAGTTGTCGGCGGTATTCTCGACCGCAGCCAGGAAATGCTGGAAGGCGCCGCAAAAGGCGGCTTCGGTGCGTTTCTTTACCTCGAAGTGCTGGATGCCAGCTTCTCCTTCGACGGCGTTATCGGCGCTTTCGCGCTGACGCAGAACCTCTTCATCATCGCCATCGGCCTCGGCATCGGCGCCATGTATGTGCGTTCGATGACCATCATGCTGGTCGAGAAGGGAACGCTGGCCGAATATCGCTATCTGGAGCACGGCGCCTTTTATGCGATCCTCATCCTGTCCGTCATCATGTATGTGCAGACCATGGTACATATACCGGAAGTCATCACGGGTCTTGGCGGTGCGGGCCTGATCGGCATCTCGCTCTGGTCGTCGATCCGCTATAACCGGCGGCAGAATGCCGATGCGGTCGATGCCGCACGCGGCGCGGAAATCTGATCCGCGATATCATTGCCTTCCGCTGTCGCGGCGGAAGGCAGTTTTTAAGCATTGAATTATTTTATGCCTGTTTTTGTTGCCGTTTGCCCTTTGCGAAAAATTTCGCCACAAGGCGGAGTATTCACCTTAAGTCCCTGTTTTAAAAAACACTTGTGCGTCGCAGCAAAACTGGCACGCTTCCTGCATCTCATTCCGCAAGTCCAGAGGGGACATTATGGCCTGAAAACGGGTCAACAAATACCGCCGCGCCGCGCGATCTTCGGATCTGTGCCGTGCGGCGGTTCTGTTTGTGCGGGATGGTTCTTGAGTTTTCCGTTCTGTTGAATGAAAACGGTAGGACAACGACTGGAAGGGTCACCGGCTTGCCTGCACAATTGTCGCCAACGGAGGCCCTGGGGCTCTGGCATCGTGTATCCACGGCGCAGGTCATTGACGATCAGCCGGATTTGACCTTGCGTCAGACGGCCATCCTGCTGCAGATTTATCTCGTGCCGCCGCCGCACACCGTTCGGGGTCTCGCCGCCATGCTGGGCGTGACCAAGCCCGTCATTACCCGCGCGCTCGACAGCCTCGGCGCGCTCGGATTGGTCGACCGGGTTCGGGATGAGCGGGACAGGCGCAATGTCGTGATAAAACGCACCGTGGCCGGTGCGCTTTATCTGGAAAAATTCGGCGATCTGATTATTGATCAGGCACGCAAGATCTAACCCTTGGATGTGAAACCCATGATGCTCGACCGCCGCCTGAATGTCTTCCGCTCCGATCTAGCCGATGAAAAGCTGCAGGGCGTGGTTCAGGCCGAACGTTTTGTCAGCGGTACGGCCGCCCAGATCGCGGTGCCGGTTATTGGCCTGCGGCCAACGCCCGATCTTGCCGCCGGTATCGATACCGAGCTGCTGTCTGGCGAAACTGTCCGTGTGTTCGACAGGGCGAATGGCTGGGCCTGGGTGCAGGCGGATGTGGATGGTTATGCCGGTTATGTGCCGGAAACGACGATCGGCGATGTTGTTGCCGCCACCCATCGGGTGATTGCACCGCGCACTTTTCTCTATCCAGCCGCCGAACTGCGCAAACCGCCGGTCGCAGCGCTTTCCATGGGTAGCCTGATCCGCATCGTCGGCGAGGCGGAGACGCGCGGCACCCGTTATCTGCTGACTGAAAAAGGCGAAGGCATCATCGCCGCCCATTGTCGGGCCGTTGATGCGGCGCTTGAGGAGGATTATGTGGCGGTGGCGCTGCGTTTTATCGAAACGCCCTATCTCTGGGGCGGACGCTCCGGCTTCGGTATCGATTGTTCCGGCCTCGTGCAGCTTTCCATGGCCATGACGGGCCGGCGGGTTCTGCGCGATACCGACATGCAGGTAAAGTCGCTCGGCGTGGAAATCGAGCGTGATGAATTGCGCCGCGGCGATCTGGTCTTCTGGAAGGGCCATGTCGGCCTCATGGAAAACGAGGAAACGCTGCTGCATGCCAATGGCCACACGATGAATGTCGCACGCGAAAATCTCGATGCGGCTATCGAGCGCATTGGCTGGCTTTATGAAAAGCCGACGGCTTTCCGCCGCGTTGAAGGCTGAGGCGGCGGCTTTCACGAAATTGTGCCTGCCCACCCCTTTGTGCGAGAGCCACCGACAGCCTACATCGGTTGGATGATGGTTCGGGACCGGCATCGATGAAGACAAGAACGGCAACACGATTGGCAGCGATCCTCGCGGCGGCTTTGCTGAGCGCGTCGGCGCAGGCGCAGACTGTTTTCCAGAACGGCTTTGCCCCCGCGCCGGATGCCTATGCAAACCTGCCCGGCGTCAAGGACCCGCGCACGCTGCAGCCAAAGGTCCGCTACAACTGCCATAGCGAACTCGGCAGGACCGGATATTCCCGCGGTTCCTACAGGAATGTTTTCGGCAGCCGTGGACTTCCCGTTCAGGGTTATCGTTGTACCGACGAAAACGGAATTTCCAGCTTCGGCGGCAGAAATCCGGTTTCCAAAGACTGGTATCCCGGCATAAACCCCGTAGACCCGACCTTCTGAAGCGGCATCGCTCCAGCACCGGACCGAAAACCCCATTGCGGTCTTCGGAAAATCGATGCGCGAGCGGTGGCGGCGGGCATTTGCCGGGCCAGTGCTCTGGACTTGTTGTCGCTTTTTCAGATAAATCTTCCCCGTGGCAGGTTGATACCTGCCTGGGTGCGGAGTGAGATCGGCTGTTTTTTGACCTTTGGCCGATATTGGGGAATGCAAGTATGACGAAGACCGATATTGCCACCCGTGTCCACAATCATACCTGGAAGCTAGACCCGATCGTCCGCAGCCTGATCGATACGGATTTCTACAAGCTGTTGATGTTGCAGATGATCTGGAAACTCTATCCGGAAGTCGACGCGACGTTTTCGCTGATCAACCGCACCAAGACTGTGCGGCTGGCGGAAGAGATCGACGAGATGGAGCTGCGCGAACAGCTCGATCATGCGCGCACCCTGCGTCTCTCCAAGAAGGAAAATATCTGGCTTGCGGGTAACACGTTTTACGGCCGCTCGCAGATTTTCGAGCCGGAGTTTCTCTCCTGGCTTTCGAGCTATCAATTGCCGGAATACGAGCTTTTCAAGCGCGACGGGCAATATGAGCTGAATTTCCATGGCCGCTGGATGGATACGACACTCTGGGAAATCCCGGCGCTGGCCATCATCAACGAACTCCGCTCGCGCAGTGCCATGCGTTCGCTCGGTTATTTCACGCTGGATGTGCTCTACGCCCGCGCCAAGGCGAAGATGTGGGAGAAGGTCGAGCGATTGCGGGAACTGCCGGGCCTTCGCATTTCCGATTTCGGCACCCGTCGCCGCCACAGCTTCCTTTGGCAGCGCTGGTGCGTCGAGGCCTTGAAGGAAGGCATCGGTCCTGCCTTTACCGGCACGAGCAATGTCCTTCTCGCCATGGATTCCGATCTCGAAGCTGTCGGCACGAACGCGCATGAACTGCCCATGGTGGTCGCGGCGCTGGCGCAGACGAACGAGGAACTGGCGGCCGCTCCCTATCAGGTTCTGAAGGACTGGAACCGGCTTTATGGTGGTAACCTGCTGATCGTGCTGCCGGATGCTTTCGGCACGGCGGCGTTTCTGCGCAATGCGCCGGAATGGGTGGCTGACTGGACGGGTTTTCGTCCCGACAGCGCACCGCCGATCGAAGGCGGCGAAAAGATTATCGAGTGGTGGCAGAAGATGGGCCGCGACCCGCGCAAGAAGATGCTGATCTTTTCCGATGGTCTCGATGTCGACGCCATCATCGACACCTACCGGCATTTCGAAGGCCGCGTTCGCATGAGCTTCGGTTGGGGCACCAATCTCACCAATGATTTCGCCGGTTGCGCGCCGAAGACCATTGCCAGCCTCAAGCCGATTTCCATTGTCTGCAAGGTGAGCGACGCCAATGGCCGCCCGGCGGTGAAGCTCTCGGACAATCCGCAAAAGGCCACCGGCGACCCGGCCGAAGTGGAACGGTATCTGAAGTTCTTCGGCGAGGAAGACCACAAGGAACAGAAGGTTCTGGTTTAAGGCAATCGGGCGCTCCGTCGAGGAAGCGCCCTTCAAACCCGACCCGATTTCAGCGGATTACTTCGCGAATTGATGTGCGATGTAATGGAAGAGTGCGCGGATACCCTGTGCTTCCCCGCCGATCGATGAATGGTGACGCTCGCTCAGAGACCAGCCGTAAATATCGAAATGCGCCCAGCGCCTGGTATTGGTGACGAAGCGTTTCAGGAACAGGGCGGCGGTGATCGATCCGCCCATGCCGCCCGAAGGCGCGTTGGTGATATCGGCCGCGCGCGAGCGGATATCCTTGTCGTAGCCCATATAGAGCGGCATGCGCCATAGCGGATCGTCCGTATCGATGCTGGCTTCCGCGATATCATGCGCCAGATCCTCATCATCGGTGTAGAAGGGCGGCAGATCCGGGCCGAGCGCGACGCGCGCAGCGCCCGTCAGCGTCGCCATGTCGATCATCAGGTCCGGCGCATCTTCGTCCGCATAGGCCAGCGCATCCGCCAGAACAAGACGACCCTCCGCATCGGTATTGTCGATCTGGACCGTCAGCCCCTTGCGGCTCCTATAGATATCGCCGGGGCGGAAGGCATTGGCGGAAATGGAGTTTTCGACCGCCGGCACGAGAACGCGCAGATCGACCGGCAGCTTCGCATCCATGATCATCAGCGCAAGGCCGAGCACATTGGCCGCACCTCCCATATCCTTTTTCATCAACGCCATGGAAGCGGCGGGTTTGATATCGAGACCGCCTGTATCGAAGCACACACCCTTGCCCACCAGTGTCAGCCGCGGATTGCCCTTCTTGCCCCAGTTCATCTCCAGAAGCCGCGGCGCGCTTTCGCTGGCCCGGCCAACGGCATGGATCAGCGGGAAGTTTTCCTTGAGCAGATCATCGCCGGTCGTGACATTCACCTTGGCCTTGTAGTGGGCGGCAAGTGCTCGGAAAGCGATTTCGAGCTCGTCCGGCCCCATGTCATTGGCCGGGACGTTGATGAGGTCGCGCGCAAGGAAAACGCCGGCCAGTATGCGCTTGATCTCGCCGTCTTCCGCGTCCTGCGGAATAAGGAGCTTTGCTCCGTTCGTCTTGGTGGTCTTGTATTTGTCGAAGCGATAGCTGCCGAGGCCGAAACCGAGCGCGAGGCGATTGGCTGTCAGGGGCGCGGTTTCGATGTGCCATTCACCCTCCGGCAGCTCACGGGCGAGTTTGCCGGTGATGAAGGGAATTTCGGAAGGATTGCCACCAAGGCCGAGCAGTACACCGCCCAGCGATCCATCGGCGGAAGGAACGAGCAGGACGGCGCCGGCTTCCGCCTTGAACCCCGCCTTTTTCGCCCAGTCCAGAGCGACCGGGTCTATGGCACCCTGTTCGATATGGGCCGGCGTGACGGCAAAAACCGGCAATGTGCTGCCGGCCTTCGAGCTGAAAGGGGTGGGGCGTTCGATGAACTGATAGGGCGCCATGGTATGCTTCCGTAAATGTCGAGAATCGGTGCGATTAACGCTCTGTTAGGGTTAACAGATTATTGCTTAAGCGAAAGTTGCGTCATGTGAGTCTGTCGTGTGTCGGGCGCAAGATCGATCATTCTCGGGCGGGGGCGCTGCCATGACTGCATTTTCTTTGGGTGAGACAGGCCGGACGGGGCTGCTGCGGGGCGCTTGTCTTGCAGCGCTGGTTTTGGCCGTTTCCGGATGTGCGAGCACCAATAAGCCGGATCGCATGTCCACCGGCTCCATTCCCGCCGCCACGCGTTCTTATGACCATTTGAACATGGAGCAGCTTCGGCAGGCGGAAGAGACCTCGGGCAAAGCCTATGAACGCAACCCCAAGGACAAGTCCGTTGGCATGAATTATGCCAGCGTGCTGATGATGACCGGCAAGAATACGCAGGCTCTCGCCGTCATGCAGCAGATCGCCATTGCCAATCCCGCCGACCGTGAAGTGCTTGCAGCCTATGGCAAGTCGCAGGCGGCTGCCGGCCAGCTGGAACAGGCGCTTTCGACAATCCAGCGGGCGCAGACACCTGATCGTCCCGACTGGCGGCTCTACTCCGCCGAAGGTGCCGTGCTCGATCAGCTTGGACGCTCGAACGAGGCACGTTCCAGATATCGTCAGGCGCTTGACCTGAAGCCGAACGATCCGAGCGTCCTGTCCAATCTTGGCATGTCCTATGTCCTGTCGAGCGATCCGCGTACCGCCGAAACCTATCTGCAATCGGCCATTTCCCAGCCGGGCGCCGATAGCCGCGTCCGCCAGAACCTTGCGCTCGTGGTCGGTCTGCAGGGCCGCTTTGCCGAAGCCGAACGCATTGCGGTTCAGGAGCTCTCTGCGCAGCAGGCACAGGCTAACCTCACATATCTGCGGGCAATGCTTTCGCAGCAGAATTCCTGGCAGCAGCTGGCGAAGAAAGATAGCAAGCCGGCTGGTTGATGCGCTTTCGGGCGGTTGATAGCCCGTCCGTTGGACGATGATTGTTGTGCCATGCGCGATCTCTGCGGGCCTGCTACATCAGAACGTGTCGGCAACCCGGATGCCAGCTGGTCCAAGAATGACGGCGATCAGAACCGGCAGGAAAAATACGATCATCGGCACAGTCAGTTTTGGCGGCAATGCTGCGGCCTTTTTCTCGGCTTCATTCATACGCTCGTCACGTCCTTCCTGGGCGAGGACGCGTAGTGCCTGTGCGAGCGGTGTGCCGTATCGTTCCGCCTGAATAAGAGCTTGCACCACGCTTTTGACGCCATCCAGCTGGGTACGCATACCGAAATTCTCAAGCGCCACGCGTCTATCCTGAAGGAAGGACAATTCCGCTGTCGTGAGGATCATTTCCTCTGCCAGTTCGGGCGACTGCTCACCCATTTCCTCTGCCACTCGGCGCATGGCCGATTCCATCGACACACCTGATTCGACGCAGATCAGCATCAGGTCGAGTGCATCCGGCCATGCCCGCTTGATCGAGGTCTGCCGTTTGGTCATGCGGTTCGAAACATAGATATTGGGGGCGTAAAAGCCGATATAGCCGAAAAGAAGTACTGCCATCAGCCGAACGACAAAGGATTTGTCAGCCAGATTTCCGAGAACGAAAACCCAGGCAAATGCCACCGCCAGGAAAATGAACGGCAGGACGAACCGGGCGGCAAGAAACGTATTGAAAGCGTTCTGTGAACGGAAACCGGCGGCACGCAGCTTGTTCATCGTGTTCTGGTCGGCAAGCGCTTCCCGAAGATTGAATTTTTCGACGATGCGCAGCGCGGATTTATTATTGTTGCCGCGAAGGGATGTTCTGCCGTCGCGGGTCGCGGTCGCCAGGCGCTCGCGCTCACGGTTGCGAATGAGTTCGCGTTCCGACGAGACGGCTTTCATGCGCTTGGCGAGATCTTTTCGCTCCAGGAAGGGCATGATCAGCGTATAGAGGGTCGCGAAGACCGCCAGCGTCACGAGAATGGCGATGATCGTCTGCGGATCCGTCAGGCGGGAAAAGAGATTTCCTGTCATGGTCTCCCCTCAGATATCGAAATTGATCATTTGACGCATGATGAAAATCCCGATGAGCATCCACAAGGCGGATGCCCCCAAAATGATGTGTCCGCGCATATCCGTGAAAAGGATCGAGAGGTAGTCGGGCGAGGTGAAGTGTACCAGCGTCATAACGATGAAAGGCAATGCGCCGATGATGACAGCGGATGCTTTCGCCTCCATCGACAGGGCATTCACCTTGGCGCGCATCTTTTTACGGTCACGCAACACCTTGGACAGGTTGGACAAGGCCTCCGAAAGGTTACCGCCTGCCTGCGCCTGGATGTTGATAACGGTGCTGAAGAAGCTGACTTCGAAAAGCGGCATGGTCAGCATCATGCGCTCTATCCCCTGTGGGATGCCTATCCCGACCTGCTGCGCATCGACAACCCGCTGAAACTCCGTTTTCACCGGTTCCTGACCGTCCGAGGCGATCAGTCGTACCGCGTCGTTCAGCGGCAAACCTGATTTGATCGAGCGGCACATGACATCAAGCGCATTGGGAAACTCCTCGAGAAATTTTTTCTGCCGGCGTTTGAGGAGAAATGCCAGGACCCAGCGCGGCAGTCCCAAGGCCGCGACGACGGCTATGAGAAGAGTGGTCAATAACGACAGACCATAGATAAGGGCGATAAAAGCGGCACAAGCCGCCGCGCCGGCGCTCAGAAGGTGGAACTGCCGAACGGAAATTGCCAGCCCTGCCTGCACGAGTTTATCGCGCAGGCTGACATTCTTTGCTTTTTTCGCCTTTTCATTCTGTTTCTTTTCCATATCCCGCAGGTTGTCCTGCATGGATTTGCGGCGCTTGCTGAGTTCCTGGACCCGGTCGCGCGCGGCCTTGATATTGGCATGATCCGTCTCTGCTGCCTGCACCCGCTTGAAGCGGCTGGTGGTCTTTTTTTCGACCTCTATCTGCTGGAAAAGAAAGGCATAGGCGAGCGCTCCTGCCGAGATGGCGACGAGTACGGCCAGTAACACTATTGTCGGGTCCATGGCGGTCGCTTTCCCTTAGGATGTCTTTTCCATCTCATCGAGCGCGGCCGCCAGACGTTTTTCTTCGCCGTAATAACGTGCACGATCCCAGAAATGCGGCTTGCTGATCCCGGTCGACACATGCCTGCCGATCAACTTGCCCTGCGCATCTTCGCCTTCGATCTCGTATCGCATCAGATCCTGGGTGACGATGACATCGCCTTCCATGCCGATCACTTCGGTGATCTGCGTTATCCGTCGCGAGCCGTCGCGCAGGCGCGCTGCCTGAATGACGACATCGATCGAGCCTGAGATGATTTCGCGCACGGTCTTGGCCGGCAACGTGAACCCGCCCATGGCGATCATCGATTCGATACGGCTGAGGCATTCGCGCGGCGTATTGGCGTGCAGCGTTCCCATCGAGCCGTCATGGCCGGTGTTCATGGCCTGAAGCAGGTCAAAAACTTCCGGTCCGCGTACTTCGCCGACGATGATGCGCTCGGGCCGCATGCGGAGGCAGTTCTTGACGAGATCGCGCATGGTGATCTCGCCTTCGCCCTCGATATTCGGCGGACGCGTTTCAAGCCGCACCACATGCGGCTGCTGGAGCTGCAATTCAGCGGTGTCTTCGCAGGTGATGACGCGTTCATCCCTGTCGATGAAGCTCGTCAGGCAATTGAGGAGCGTGGTCTTGCCCGAGCCGGTACCTCCAGAGATGACGACATTGCAGCGGACGCGACCGATGATCTTGAGCAACGTGGCGCCTTCGGGCGTTATCGCTCCGAAACGCACGAGCTGGTCGAGAGTCAGCTTGTCCCGCTTGAATTTTCGGATGGTCAACGCCGGTCCGTCGATGGCGAGCGGCGGTGCGATGACGTTGACGCGCGATCCGTCCGGCAGGCGCGCATCGCATATGGGGCTCGACTCATCCACGCGGCGGCCGACCTGGCTGACGATGCGCTGGCAGATGGAGAGCAACTGCGCATTGTCCCGGAAGCGGATATCGGATTCGATGGTCTTGCCGCCGACTTCTATGAAGGTCTGGCCGGAACCATTGACCATGATATCGGCAATATCGTCGCGTGCGAGAAGCGGTTCCAGCGGCCCGTAACCCAGAACGTCATTACAGATATCTTCGAGCAGCTCTTCCTGCTCGGCAATCGACATGGCGAAATTTTTGATCGTGATGATATCGTTGACGATATCACGGATTTCCTCGCGCGCGCTTTCTGCGTCGAGCTTGGCGAGCTGCGAAAGATCGATCGTATCGATGAGAGCGGAAAATACCTGGCTTTTGGTATTATAGTAGTCTTCCGTACGGGCGCGTTTTTTCTGCACGGGTGGTGTGCCCGCCGCCGCCTGACGCGTGATGGGTGACTGGCCGGGCTCGAGCGTGTCATTTGCAGAAGAGCGAGGCTCAGCCGCCGTCGCCATCTGCATGGCGACAGGTGCAACAGGTTCCGGCTTCGTGCTTCTGGCTGGGCCTTCAGGCCCGCGTTTTCCGAACATCGGCGTTTCCGTCTAAGGGACGCAGGCAGAAGACCTACTTGCGCTTGAGAATATTCTTCAGTTTTTCCAAACCGCCGCGTCTGCTTTTGCGCAGCACGGAGCGGCCTGTGATGGTATGGGCGATCTGCGAGAAGGTTTCCGCCGCCTGGGATTTTTCATCCATTTCGCTGATCATGCGGCCGCTATTGGCGGCATTTCCGAACAAATGTGCGTCGAAGGGTATGATCGCGATCGGCTCGACTTCCAGTGGATCGAGGAAATCCGCAGGCGCGATTTCCGGGCGTTTGGGCATGCCGACCTGATTGAGAATGAGATGCGGTAACTTGTCGTTGGGTCTCATCTTGATAAGCGCGTCGAAAAGGTTCTTTGTATTGCGCAGATTGGCGAGATCGGGAACCGCGGTGATGACCACCTCGTCGGCTTCCGCAAGAACGGCCCGGGTCCAGTCGCACCATTGGTGGGGAAGATCGAGAACCGCAACCGGAGCACTGCGCTGCAAGACCTCGAGGATCGGCAGAAAGGCCTGACGATCGAGATCATAGGTCCTGTCGAGAAGAGATGGTGCCGCCAGCAGAGACAGATGATCGGAGCATTTCGTCAGAAGACGGTCGAGGAATACCTCGTCCAGCCGCTCCGGTGAAAAGACGGCTTCAGCCATGCCCTGGGCGGGATCCTGATCGAAATCGATATTGGCCGTTCCATAGGCGAGATCCATGTCCGCCAGAATGGTTTCCGTGGAGAAGAGGCTCGAAATGCCGAAGGCGCAATTATGCGCGATGGTGGAGGAACCCACGCCGCCCTTGGCGCCGATAAAGGCGATGTTGCGGCCGAGCGGTTCGGCTTCCGGATCGACAAAGATGGCGGCGACCGAAGCGAGCAGATCGGCCATGTTGACCGGCGCGACGAGGTATTCGGAAATACCGTTACGGATGAGATCGCGATAAAGCGTGATGTCGTTGTGCCGGCCGATAATGATGACACGGGTGGAAGGATCACAAACCTCTGCCAAAGGCGCGAGATCGTCCAGCAGAGAGGCGGGCGAGCTTGACGTTTCGAGAATGATGAGATTGGGCGTGGGTGACGCGGAAAACATCGTTGCTGCCGCATTGATGTCGCCCTTGGTCACTCGCAGGGTGACCTTGCTCATGCGCCTGTCGCTGGACAATGCATCCATGACGCCTTGCATATTGTCGCTGACGCAGAAAGCGTGAACGGAAATACGGGGCAGGGGGCGCAGGCGATCCATATCCGAAGCGCGCACCGGCGGCTCGGCTTCTGCGCCGCCGCTTGGTTTGATATCGTATTCTACAGCGCTCATCGTCTTTCCTGCCGTGACAAATGTTGGATCCGCATCAATCTGTTGCCGCCGTCGAAGTCTTGCCGCGATAGGTGTCGATGACGACCGCGCGGCGCTCGGCATCGATCGGGCTCATGCCGCGCGGGCCGACCAGATCCATGGGATTGGCGATCTGCGCCGCGAGATTGCTCTGGGAAGCGCAGCCGAAATTGTACCAGTTCTTGTTGCCGAAGGTATTGTCTGAGAGATCCTCCGGCCATTGACCGCACTGGCCGGTCATGGCGGTAACGGCCACATAACTCAGGCGGATCGGGGAGGCATCGCCACGCGGGGAAGCGGCATAACGCGTCTCCATGATCTTGCCCGGTGCCACGCCTGCACCGGAAAGCGTCGAGCGGATCTGTTTTGCCATTCGTGATGCGGCTGCCGAATTGGCCGATCCCGACGGAGTCTGAATATTGATGATGCCCGTCGACATCGACGCATAATTCTGAGCAAAACCGCGGACATTATCCGCCATCGCTGTGGTCAGCCGGCTGTCGCTGGCCGAGACCGGAATATCCAGCGAGTGCTCCGCTTCCGACAGGGTAATCGGGTGACGTGTGCGATAATCGTCGGGAATGGCGTTGGTGGTCATCGGATCGCGTGCGCAGCCCTGCAACAGGCCGGCAGCAAGCGCGGCAACGACGACGAGGCCGGTCCGTCTTCCGGACCGGGAGGAGGAAAAGGAGGGGTGGGTTTTCTTCATGACGTTTCCCGCCCTGACCGGGCTTGCTGCGAAGAGGGGATTTTGTGTGCGTGTCGTCATTTGTAGATGAACCCCACTGACCCCTGATAGGGAGCCGCCTGAACCTGGTCCTTGCGGCCATAAACCTTGTTAACGCGGTTCATGAAATACATGGCGGCATCGTTTTCCGGATTGAAGTTATCATCCGGCCGGGCGATCTGGTTGCGGGCAACCGGCCGCACCAGATAGGGGGTCGCGATGATGACAAGTTCCGTTTCGTTGCGCAGGAAGTCCTTGCTGCGGAAAAGCGTGCCGAAGATCGGGATTTTCGAAATTCCCGGAAGTCCGGACATGGCTTGGCGCACATTGTCCTGAACAAGGCCCGCAATCACGATCGATCCGCCGGAAGGAAGCTCGACCGTTGTGGAGGTTTCGCGCTTGCGCACCGACATGTAGGTCGATCCCGGAATGCCACGCCCGTAGTTTCCGCTTGTGAAATTACCTTCATAGGTAGGCTCGGACACGTTCGTCTCGATCTTGAGACTTATTCTGCCCGGTGAAAGCACCACCGGTTTGAAGTTCAGGGTAATGCCGTAGTCGACCGTCTCCACATCGCGTTTGACGACCAGGGAATTCGTATCCTTGTCGAGCGAAACATCCTGTTGCGCGGCAATGCGGAAGTCTCCCCCCACATAAAATTTGGCCTGTTCGCCGGAAATTGCCGTCAGGCTCGGTTCCGCCAGGGTGCGCATGACACCGGCCTGCTCCATGGCGTTGAGGTAGGAGGCGAATCTGAGAGAGCCTGAACCAATCGCACCACTGGCAATCCGGGATGCACCGTCGATCGCGGCGCCAAGATTAGACGGATTTGCGAATTCGAAACCATTGCCGCTCGTCGTGCTGCTGATCGAGCCGTTGAAGCCGAGTTGCTTCAGAACCTGCCTGCTCACTTCGGCCACGGTGACCTTCAGCGTCACCTGGTCTTCCCCTTCGATCGTCAGCATGTTGACGATCTGCGATACCTGCCGGCGCTCGGCAAAAATCGCCGCATCGCCGCCATTGTCGCCGCCTGTCAGCGATATATTGCGGGTGGTGGCCTCGCCGCCTTTGAGAAAGGCGTCGGCAAGTTGAACGGCGCGCGCGGAATCCTGCGGTGTGCGCACCGAGCCCGTCAGAACGATGTTATCCGAAACGATTTCTATCTTGATATCCGAGTCGGGAATAAAACGACGGATATTGGCCTCAAGCCCCGAGATGTCGCGCTCTACCTCGAGATCGAGGCTGACGATTTCCCGGCCGCCTTCACCGAAAATGAAGATGTTGGTTTGCCCAACCGTTTTGCCGAAAAGATAGATGCGTTTCGACGTCCGGGTCACGGCATCGGCAAGGTTCGGGTCGGCAACGAGGATGTCGTGTGCATCTTCCGGCAGGTCGATGACCAGCGCCTTGTTCAGGCCCAGCTTCAGACGCTTGCGAATGCCTGCCCCGCTTTCGGTGATCCGCACGATGCTTGCGCTTTGCGCCTCGGCTTTGCTGATACGCAGAAACTCGGGGGAATTTTGGCCGGGAAGGCCTGAGAAAGCCAGGCAGAATGCGATGCCACCTGCCATCGATGAACGCAGGCGCTGTTTGAGACGTTTCGTCATGAGTTCCCCGGTCATTGTGACGCTCCTTGACCGCTTTTCACGATCGAGCCGGATTTGATCACCTGAATTTCCGGTTGTCCCGAACCTCCATTGAGAAGGTAGCCGGCCGAAAGCGTGTCGTTTTCTTGGGCATCGGCGACGGAGCGCAAGGCGAGCGTGAGGCGATCCGCCATTTGTTGCGCCACCGTTATGATCTTCGCCTGTTCCGGGGTCAGTTCCAGCGTGGCGGTTGCGCCGACCACCGCCGATGTTCCGTCCTCGCCTTCCTTGATCTGCTGATCGATCGCCAGAACACGAACATTGTTCAAAACATTTTCGGTCAGGAAGTTACCGTTGTCGCCCTTGCGGACCATGATGACATCGACCCGGTCATTCGGCAGCACGAAGCCGCCCGCACCGGTCGAGACGGAAATCTCGGTAGCGACGGCGCGTTTGCCGGCCGGCAAAAGGGAGGACATGATACGGGTGCTGGAATCGACTACTTTTTCGGGCCGTATCGGTTCGCCTTCGAACAAAGGCAAACGCACGACCGCGCCTGCGAGTTCGGTGATGGCGTCAGGCCTTTTCGCCTCCGTTATGAAATTGTCGACCACATTGCCCTGCGGCCAGGGTGTCCAGCGCACCGAACTGTCGTTCAGACGGCTGCCGACGGGCAGATTGACCGAAGAGACGAGGACGTTGACCGTCGGTTCTTTCTGGATGATCGTTTCCGCTTTTTCGATGACCTGCTTCGCGCCGGAAATCTGCATGGCGACAAGGCCGGCAAGACCGGCGGCCACCAGGGCAACGGAAAGAATGACGATACGCGACGGTTTCATGCTCGATCCTTGAGGGAATCAGATTCTTCTCCCCTCAGGATGGCGCGCGATTGGTATAATTATGGTTAATATTGTACTTGGATGTTTAGTTAACGGAACCTTTAAGATCCGCTCATCCTGGTGGTTCTCTTAGAAAAGGCTGGCGATTGCCGTTTTTACAATTGGAGCTTCACCATAGGTCAATAGGCCAGCGACGGCGATGCCAACGCCATATGGTATTTTTTTTGCCACAAGAAGAGAGTCCGGGATAGGGATGCCGATGGCGGTGATCTCTTGCACGCGCGATCGCAAAAGAAGAATGGCAACGGTCAACACACCGCCAACTAGCGTTACTGCAAGTAAAAATTCGACAAGCGCGGGATTGAAACCAAACCATACGGCACATGCAGAGAGCAATTTCGCGTCTCCACCGCCCATGACGTTGGCGGAAAAAAGCGCGAACGAGGCCAAAAGTACGATTAAGCCTGCTGCAAGGCTCATAAGAAATGAGTTCATATCCATCCCTGTGAAGGGTGCAGCGGCCAAGAAGCCGACGAAGATAATCACGCTCAACCGATTGGGGATGGTCATACTTAAGAGGTCTGTCGCTGCTGCAAGACACAAACACAAAGGTAGGACCAAAAATATCGTCGCTATCACCATGCGCGTAAGCCCCGCCACTACATTTTTACGACATAAGAAGATGGAAAAAATTAAAGCTATGCCGCGGTAAACGGCATAGCTCGCATTGACGTAAATTCGGAGCTTATTTGCCGCCAGCCGCTGTATTGGCTTTTGTCATTTCCTCGCCGATGGCGCCGAACAGGGTCTTAAGCTTACTTCCGACTGTAGTCGCGCCGCCGATGATGGCGACAGAAATGAGGGCAGCAATCAAGCCGTATTCGATTGCAGTCGCGCCGGATTCGTCCTTGAGGAAACGAGCGAAAATCTTGGTCATAGGTCTCTCCTAACTCTTGTTTGGTTCAGCACGCCGACAACTGTTCTCCGTTGTTCGGTTGCGTTCAAACTACAGCCGAGCGATTTCCAACCGCTTAAAAAAAACGATTAACTCAAAGTAAACGGCAGGATGAGTTTCTTTTGGTAAATAAAGGTGAAAAGTATTTTATGCATTTTTATATTTGCTTATAAACAAATGTATTTTGTGCCTGATCGCTTTCCTCTTTCCTCGGAGTGTTGTTTCAGGGAAACGCATGTGTTCAGTTTTGAGGCAGCAGAGGAGGTGCGAAAATATCAACTTGTGACACATGGTTATCATCCGCGTCGCAGATTCCCGCCATTTAACGCTTCATTCACTAAAAATGCGCATTGTGGAATGCAATAACTGTGCTGATAGTGAGCAAGGGCCAAACGCGTGTCATCCGGAAAACTGGCGAAAATCATGGTCGGCTTGTCCGTCTTTCTGGGGACTGCGGCGCAGCCTGTTTTTGCCCAGGACGATATATTGCGCGTTTCAATGAATCACGCCCGCGTCCTTCGCCTCGATCGTCCCGTGAGCAAGGTTATCGTCGGCAATTCCAAGGTCGCCGATGCCACGGTTGCCGATGCCACCACGATTGTTCTGACGGGTCGCAGTTTCGGCACGACCAACCTTGTGCTTCTCGATGGCGAAGGCAATCCGATCGTGGATGAACGCATTCTCGTTTCCATCGACGAGGGTAATACGGTTCGCGTTTTCCGCCAGACGGAGCGCACCGTGTTGTCCTGTACGCCGAATTGCGAGCAGCATTCGCAAAACAGCGGCGACAAGGACGCTCAGCCGTAACGCTGCAGCCTCAATCATAGCTCTGAGAGGATGGCAGGCTTTCCGAAGAAAACGGAAACCACCTGTTGGCAGCTTTTCTGAACGTAGAAAAGGCAAAAAAGCAACATGCTTCCCGGCGTTTGCCGGTCGGCTGTGTGTTGCTATTTTTTTGCTAAGTATTTGATCTGGCTAAGATCAAAAATGGAATGGTGCCCAGAAGAGGACTCGAACCTCCACACCCTTGCGAGTACCAGCACCTGAAGCTGGCGCGTCTACCAATTCCGCCATCTGGGCGACGGAAAGCGATGTACGAGGGCAGCCGCCCGGTGTCAACAGGCTTTTTGAACTTTTATGACGATCATTGATTTTAAAGGGAAAAAACTTGGTTGGGGCTGTTGAAACATGTCGCCGGGTCAGGTGTCGAGCCCTTCATGCTTCGTTCTGTCCACATGACCGAGGTGGCGTTCCGGGTCGATGATGTCACGGATTCTCTGTTTCAGTTCTTTTGGGCCGGGAAAACCGCCATCGCGTTTGCGCTCCCATATGGTCGTGCCGTCCACGGTGATCTCGAACAGACCGCCGGTCGAGGGAACGAGGCTGACTGCACCGACATCGGAAGCGAAGGTCTGCAGGATTTCCTGCGCCATCCAGCCTGCCCGAAGCAGCCAGTTGCATTGCGTGCAGTAGCGGATGGTTATGTGGGGTTTGGTCTCGGTCATCCTCACGTCTCCTTCATCGCCCGGCGGCAATAATGTTCACGATAATGTCAACTATAATACTCATGTTTTTACCGGGCATATGCTTGTTCTTATCATGCGGCTTTGCGAACAGAGAAGCTGTCGAAGGCTGAAACGTGGAGATCCTATGGCCCAGTTCGAGAATAATCGTCAGCGTCTGTTCGTTCCGGCGGTCGCACCGCTTTATAATGCGACACACGATCTGGTGGAGACGATCCTGCGCGTCACGGCTGGACTTCTTCTCGTCACCCATGGGTTCGGCAAGATCGTCAATCCTTTTGGCGCAGTCGGCATGGTGGAAAGTCTCGGCTTTTATCCCGGCGTCTTCTGGTCGCCGCTGCTTGCCGCCACGGAATTTTTCGGCGGAATTCTGGTTGCTATCGGCCTGTTCACACGGCCGGCCTCCTTCGCGGCCATGATCGTCCTTTTGGTGACGGTTTATTTTCACGGCGTCGTAAAGGCGGAAGGTCTGGGCGGCGCGGAAAAATCGATCCTGTGGGCCGCGATTTTCCTGTTCTTCGCCGTTCGCGGCGGTAACCGGCATTCGGCAGACGCCAAGCTGGCGCGTGAATTCTAAGGCTTATCGCGTCAGAATCCGCCTATTGTCACACGGGCGATGCTGCGGCTCTTGAAAATCGATTTTTCTCGTGGTGAAGCTGGATTCGATCGGCACTTCTGGCCGGTCGAATCCATTGTCGTCTCCACGAGGTTTTATGCGCGTTGCAATCATAGAAAACATGGCGGGTACGCCGCATGGGCAACTCGGCGTTGCACTGAAAGAGGCGGCGGCGGAAATCCATGTCATCCGCGCTTATGCGGGTGAACCTCTCCCCACCGATGCCGCCGGCCATGATGCGCTTGTCGTTCTGGGCGGCGAACAGAACGCGCTTGACGATGCGCTTTATCCCTATCTTGCCGATCTTGCCCATCTCATGAAAGCCTTTGGTGATGCCGGCAAGGCGGTCATGGGCGTGTGCCTCGGCAGCCAGTTGCTGGCGCGCGCCTATGGGGGCGAGAATATTCTCTCCGGCCCGCCCGAATTCGGCTGGCAGGATGTTTCCCTGACGGAAGAGGGTGAGTCCGATCCGCTATTGGCTGGGCTTGAAAAGACATTCCCTATTTTTCAGTGGCATTGCGATACATTCACGCTCCCGCCGGACGCCACGCGGCTTGCGACCAATGGCGCCACACGAAACCAGGCCTTTCGCATGGGCCGGGCAGTCTATGGCACGCAATTCCATTTCGAGGCCTCCACTCCCGTGGTCGATGGCTGGTGTCAGGCCTTCCCCGCTTCGGTGGAAAGAATGTCGCCGGGCTGGCTGGAGGATTATCGTGACCATCGCGGCTTGCGGGCAGAAATGGCCGATGCAGCCGGGCTGGAAATTGCCCGGGCCTGGGTACGGCTCATCTAGCTCGGCGATTTTCCGTTGCGAAACTGATCGAGGCCGAACAAATTGCGGCTGACGAACCATCGTGTGCAAGGAGGCGCAGAGATCATGTGCAAATTCGAAATCTATCAGGACAAGGCCGGCGAATATCGTTTCCGCTTCAAGGCTTCCAACGGCGAAACCATGTTTTCATCGGAAGGATACCAGGCGAAGGCGTCGGCTATCCACGCGATCGAATCGATCAAGAGAAATTCCCCCGGTGCCGACACTGTCGATCTGACCGCCATGACGGCCTGAGCCGCGCCGCCGCTCGAGAACGCGAAGCGTTTCGCCTGCCAGAAATGACGGGCGCATCGACAGGTGCCGACGTAAAGATAAGATTCAGTCTTTTTTGATAATCTTCCGTTAGCATTTGTATTTCGAGGTCTCCGGGCGGCATCAGAGTGCCCCCGATTTGTTTTGCGTACGGGTTCTCATGCGTTCATCGGCTGTGCCAGCACTTTTCTTCGGTTGCCTCCTGCTTGGAGGCTGCACGTCCAGTTCCGGGCCGGAAAGCCTGATGGCCGGCCTGCCTTCGAAGGAAACGACGAGTTCGGTCACGCCATCCGCACCGGTGCCGCAGGCAGGTGTCGGCACCCAGGCGATCGCCGCCCAGCCAAGGCAGGAAGTTCTGGCGTGGGGAGGGCCGGTGCCGGACGAACCCAAGGCCTTTTCCGCCGTCACCCCCAAGGCGTCGTTAACGCAGAATGCACCTGAAATCCGTTTGCCGGTCCCGTCACAGGCGACTGGCATGGTGCGGCCGGCGGAGCGCCCCACGATCAACCAGATGGAGCGTCCGGTACAATTGGCCATGGCTGCGGCCCCGGCGGCGAGCGCCGGCGCGCAGATACGCTCGCGGATTTTTCGATCCAGCTTCAGCGACGCCAAGCCGATCAATTTCGGCAGGGTCCAGCCCCGTCATTTCCAGGTCCATGGGGTGGATGTATCCCGCTGGCAGGCCAATATAAACTGGCCGCAGTTGCGCACGCGCGGCGCCAATTTCGCCTTCATCAAGGCGACGGATGGCGGTGATCATCTCGATCCGATGTTCCGCACCAACTGGCAGCGCGCGAAGGAAGCGGGCATTCGCCGTGGCGCCTACCACTTCTTTTATTGGTGCCGCAACGCCAGCGAACAGGCGGACTGGTTCATTCGCAATGTACCGCGCGATCCGGACGCGCTGCCGCCTGTTATCGACGTGGAATATAACGGCGAATCGAGCTGCAAGATGCGCCATTCCCGCGAACGCGTTCTGGAAAAGATGCGCGTCTTCATGGACAAGCTCGAGCGCCATTATGGTCAGCGGCCGATCATTTATACGGCGCCCGATTTTTACAAGGACAACCTCCAGGGCGAATTCCAGGATTATCCCTTCTGGCTGCGCGCCGTCGCGCAGCATCCGTCGGTGGTTTATCCCGGCCGCAAGTGGCTGTTCTGGCAATATTCCGGTTCGGGCCTGTCGCATGGCGTCGATGGCCGTATCGATCTCAATGTCTTCAACGGCAGCGAGGATGCATGGCATCGCTGGGTGGACCGCCGTTCGAGCTGACGATGGCAATCATCAGCGTGCGAATTTCCGCGCGCCTGCAACACAGAGCACCACCACAAGCGTAACGGCGATCATGGCCGGGCTCACCTCCTCATGCAGCAGGGTGGCGGCAAGCGCGAGCCCGAAAAAGGGCTGAAGCAATTGCAGCTGGCCCACGGCGGCGATGCCGCCAAGCGCCAGCCCACGATACCAGAAGATGAAGCCGATCAGCATGCTGAACAGCGAGACATAGGCAAGGCCAGCCCAGGCCTGCGGGTCGATGCCGGCAAGCGTTTCCGGCCCGGTGAAGAAAGCAAGCGGCAACATGACCGGCAGGGAAAGAACCAGCGCCCAGGAAATGACCTGCCAGCCGCCCAGCTTGCGGGAAAGGGCAGCACCTTCCGCATAGCCGAGCCCGCAGACGACGATTGCGCCGAGCATCAGAAGATCGCCGGCCAGTGAGGCCTCGATCCCGGCAGCAAACGAATTCGACAGCGAAAAACCCGCGACAAGTGCACTGCCCAGACAGGAAAAGAACCAGAACACCGGGCGCGGGCGTTCGCCGCCGCGCAGCACGGCGAAGATTGCCGTTGCGAGTGGCAGCAGCCCCACGAAAACGATGGAATGCGCCGAGGTGACGTGCCGCAGGGCGAGCGCGGTCAATAGCGGGAAACCCACGACGACACCGAGCGAGACGATGAAAAGCGATGCCAGGTCATCGCGCGCCGGCCGCTTTTGCCTGAACAGAAACAGCAACGCGAGCGCCAGCAGGCCTGCGATGCTGGCGCGGGCGACGGTCAGGAACACCGGATCGAAACCCGTTACCGCAATGCGCGTCGCGGGAAGGGAACCGCTGAATATCACCACCCCTGTCAGGCCGCTCAGCCAGCCGCTCGTCGTCTTGTCCATTGTCAACTCCTGCGTTTTGCCTTTCTTGAACCGGAATGGCTGGCAGGAACAGCGACAATCATATACAATTTCGAGAAACTGTTATGGTTTCATGAGCGGTACGGTTGGGGGGAGATGTGGACGGTCAGGTCGCTGCGGGCACGCGCATAGAAAAGGTAATGGCAAATGTGCGGCAACGTATCGCCTCGCGCAGCCTCGTGCCGGGCGCTCGCCTGCCGTCGGTCAGGGCGCTGGCAAAGACCATGCAGGTTTCCACCTCCACCATCGTCGAGGCCTATGACCGGCTCGTGGCGGATGGTACGATAAGCTCGCGCCCCGGCTCCGGTTTTTTCGTTTCGGGTCCGCTCGCGCCCCTGTCGCTCGCCGATATCGAGCCGCAGCTCGACAGGGCCGTGGATCCCTTGTGGGTCTCGCGGCAGGCGCTGGATGAAGGTTCCGTTCTCGCCAAGCCCGGTTGCGGCTGGCTTCCCGCATCGTGGATGCCGCAGGAGGCTTTGAGACGGGCCATGCGCGGGCTTGCTCGCGCCGACGCCGCCCTGCTGACGGATTATGGCAGCCCGATGGGGCTGTTGCCGCTGCGCCAGCTTCTGTCGCGCAGGCTGGCTGAACACGGGGTGCAGGCGGGTGCGCACCAGATCATGCTCACCGATTCCGGCACGCAGGCGATCGATCTTCTATGCCGTTTCCTGCTGCAGCCGGGGGACACGGTGATTGTCGATGATCCCTGTTATTTCAATTTCCACGCCCTCTTGCGGGCGCATCGGGTGAAGATCGTCGGTGTTCCCTATACGCCGACCGGACCGGATCTGCTGCTTTTCGAGCAGGCGCTGAAAGACCATCAGCCGCGGCTTTATATCACCAATTCCGCAATCCATAATCCGACAGGTGCCAGGCTTTCCGCCGTTTCCGCCCATCGCCTGCTGATGCTCGCCGAACAGGTGGGGCTGACCATCATCGAGGACGATATTTTTGCCGATTTCGAAACCCAGGCTGCACCCCGGCTGGCGGCCTTCGATGGTTTGAATCGGGTCGTCCAGATAGGCAGTTTTTCAAAAACACTGTCGGCCTCCGTGCGGTGCGGTTTCATTGCGGCCCCCCTGGCGTGGGTGGAGGCCCTGACCGATCTCAAGATCGCCACCACTTTTGGCGGAACGCATTTTTCGGCCGCACTGATCCTCTCGCTTTTGACCGATGGCAGTTACCGCAAGCATGTGGAGGCACTCAGGCAGCGCCTTGCGGCAGCGATGCCGGAGGTGGCGGCGCGTCTGAGGTCGGCCGGATGTGTGCCGTGGATCGAACCGCAGGCGGGCATGTTTTTATGGTGCCGCCTGCCTGACGGGATCGATGCCGCCGATGTGGCGCGCCGGGCGCTTTCGCGGCAGGTGGTGCTGGCCCCCGGCAATGTGTTCAGTTCCTCGCAGACCGCCTCGGGTTTCATGCGTTTCAACGTGTCGCAAATGGCAGGTCCGCAGGTCATGACGGTGCTGGTGGATGCCCTTCAGCAAGGGGCGGAGCATCGTGGAATGTAGGCGTTCTGGAACGAATCGGAACAAAATCCCGTGAACGTCGTTTTCTCCGCAGAATGAAGAGGAGGAAACACCATGACATTCGATCCCAACAACCCGCGCCCGGACCGCGATCTTCGTCCGGAAGTGAATATCAGCAATGAACCGCGCGCCCGTTCCTCGTCCTGGGTGCCGTGGCTGGCGATCATCGTCGTCGTATTGGTGGGCGTTTTCGCATGGTCGCAGATGAGCGGCCCGACCACCGATCCGGCCACGACATCCTCCACCACGCCGCCTGCGGCAACGGATCAGGCACCGGCGCCCATGGCTCCGACCGCTCCGGCAACACCGCCTGCGAACAATACCGCACCGGCAAGCCCGAATACGGGCGGCACGCAGACCCAGCCGTAACGGGCTTCCTGATATGATAAAACCGCCTGCCTTCCGGCAGGCGGTTTTTCTTTGCGAGGGGCGGCGTTATCCGCCACCTTAAAGCTGCTCCATCGCGGAAGGGTGGTGGGAAACGCTGGACCAGCGGGTGATGGATTCTTGCGCCAGCGTCGAGAGTGCAATGCTTCCGAAGCGGGACAAGAGAATGCTTTCCGCCTCTTTCATGGCGTCGAAAAGCGCCGCATTGACGGCCTGTTCGATAACGCAGTTCGGATTGTCGCCCGCCAGCCCGATCGAGAACAGTTCCGGTGCGCCAAGCGCCCGGTAAATATCGAGCAGCGTGATTTCGCTGAGCGGCCGTGCCAGCACCCACCCGCCGCCATGGCCTTTTTCCGACGAGACATAACCATGCTCGCGCAAGCCGGCCATCGTCCTGCGCACCACCACCGGGTTGGTCTGAAGCATCGCGGCGATGCTCTCGGATGTCGCCGCACACTTATGATTTTCCATGTGGATCAGAATATGCAGCACCCGTGAAAGGCGCGTGTCGTGTCTCATTGCCCAAACCCGTCTGTTTGCATCGACGCTACCACTTTCAGGGTGATGTAACAATATAAGTTGCGTGACTATTGACTCCGGAAGTCATGTAACAATATAAGTATCGTGAAATGAGCGGGCACTTCCGCCTCCTTCCTGAAACGATAGGTGCATCATGAAATTCGACGTCATCATTATCGGTGGCAGCTATGCCGGCCTTTCAGCCGCCCTACAGCTTGGACGCGCCAGAAAAAACATTCTGGTGGTGGACGCCGGTGAGCGGAGAAACCGCTTCGCCAGCCATTCGCACGGTTTTCTCGGGCAGGACGGCAAGGCGCCGGGTGAGATTATCGCCGAGGCGCGCCGCCAGATCGAACGTTATCCGACCATACAATGGGCCGAAGGCAGGGTGACCGATGCCGAAGGCTCATTTGGCGATTTCGTGATCGAGATCGATGGCAACCGCCAGGAAATTGCGGACCGGCTCATCCTCGCCATGGGCGTCACCGATGAATTGCCTGCTATTGCCGGGCTGAAAGACCGTTGGGGCTCTTCGGTCTTCCATTGCCCCTATTGCCATGGTTATGAGCTCAATCAGGGAAAGATCGGTGTTATCGCGGCTTCACCGCTGGCTATCCACCACGCGTTGATGCTTCCGGACTGGGGCGAGACGACCTTTTTCACCAATGGCATATTCGAGCCGGATGCGGACCAGCACGCACTCTTGTCAAAGCGCGGCGTGCGGGTAGAAAAAGACCGTATCCGGGAAATTACCGGGCACGCGGATGTCGTTCTGGCGGATGGACGCAGCATCGCATTGGCTGGCCTCTTCACCCAGCCGACATTGCGAATCGCCTCGAACTGGCTGGAAAAGCTTGGCTGCGCCGTGGAGGAAGGGCCTATGGGATCGACCGTCGTGACTGACCCGATGAAACAGACCAGCGCCCGCGGCATATTCGCTTGCGGTGACGTGGCAAGGCCCGCCGGCTCGGTCGCCCTTTCGGTGGGAGACGGCGCCATGGCGGGTGCTGCGGCTCACCGGTCGATCCTGTTTCCGGACATATAAGAATAAAAGGAATTAATAAAGCTGGTGGCCTTGGGAGGCCACCAGCACCAGTAAAAAGATCTATTAGCCCTTTGGCGGAAACGGATCATTGCCATAGGAGTTACGCTCGCGAATACGACCGTTTTCTCCATGAATCAGCATTTCCGTTGCCTGATTTTGTGCGATTCCACGGGCAATATCGATTGCTTCCCGTTGAGTTTCCACAACCCTCGTCGCCCGTTCTGCGCCGGCACCTTTTACGGCCCAGCCATCGGGATGGGGAACGACGTGCTGATTACGCTTATTCGTCATGTTCAGAACCTTTCGTCACGCGGAACGCCGGGAGAGCGCCGCTTCACGGCTGCCGACATGTTTCCGCTCTTTAAGGACATCATTAACGCGGCCCGGATTGACATCGAAACTCGCTGCAATCCGGTTCTGGAATTCACCCTTCCAGTGGCGAAGCCAAATCTGGACGGCGTCATCGAAAGTGAGCGTGTAGCTCGGCATATTGTCGTTGGTCATAGCGACCTCCTATTACGCCAGAAAGCCCTCTTGAAACGGAGACCGGAAAATGCGATTCTGAAGATGTAACGTGCTTCAGATATCGGCAATTCCAGTCACTCCGTCCAACGGATTTGGGCTTGTCCGCTGACACCATGGGTCACAATTCGCGCCGACTGGTACTCGGTTCGTTTTGTGGCCCTTTCTGTTATTGCCAACCGCGACGGTGCTCCTTGGTGCGGCTGGCTAGTGTTATTCTCGCCATGCGATTCTCCTTTTCAAAGATACTCGGACGATATTTCTGAGGAGTCAATCCTTTGGCAACGATCAGCGTGCGATTTTTTATGCGACAGACAAATAAATTTTCCAGATAAATCAACCGGAGTTTATTATAAATTCAGATAGATATTTTATTTAAGAGAAAAATTCATATTTTACAATATGTTACAAAATCAATGTCTATCATTTTGAAATTGTGTTTAGGTGGTCGGCGTCCGAGTCGCGAGTGCGTCAGAATGGACGGTGACTCGCTAGGGCTTATTGACGCATTTGTGGCGCTCTGTAATAATAAAGTAAATAGGAGTCAGAAGATGACTGGTCAAAAATCTAAAGACGCGTTGCTTGCCTTTCTCGACTATCTTGCTCGTAAGGGTCTTATGAACAAGACAACGGTTTCCTCAAGAAAGGCGGCTGTTAACAACGTTCTAGGGATTCTGGATATAGAGGAAGCGAAAGATGTGTCCATGATAGATTTGGACGATGTGATGCATCGTTTTCAAAACCTGAATGGAATGAAATATACCGGCGACAGCTTGTCCACCTATAAGAGTAGGGTGAGGTCTGCTATCGATGATTTTCTTAGCTATATTGAAAATCCGATGGCATTTAAGCCAAGCACAGGCAGCGGTAAAAAAACGCGTGAGAGTTCTCGAGCAGCCAATAGAGCGCAAAAAGAGAATACTACGACGTTCGCTTCTGCGCCGACATTAATCGCTCAGACACCGCCACCGGTTGCCACGTTGATTTTGCCCATACCAGTTCGCGCTGATTTGACGGTCTATGTACAGGGGATACCCCACGATCTAACTCAATCAGAGGCGTCAAGGATAGCGAACGTGATACGCGCTATGGCAATTGTTGATTAGTGTTGGCAGCGGATTTTCGGTTACTTTCTAGTAGGTGCCAGGTTAAACAAGCGTAGCGCGCTGCTTGTTGTTGCGCCACGCTTTTGCGGCCCTTGACAGATGCATCACTCGTCGTTCATCTTCAGGGCGGCGATGAAGGCTTCCTGCGGAATTTCCACCTTGCCGAACTGGCGCATGCGCTTCTTGCCTTCCTTCTGCTTGTCCAGAAGCTTGCGTTTGCGCGTTGCGTCGCCGCCGTAGCACTTCGCCGTCACGTCCTTGCGCAGGGCGCGCACGGTTTCGCGGGCGATGACCTTGCCGCCGATGGCCGCCTGGATCGGGATCTGGAACATGTGCGGCGGAATGAGTTCCTTCAGCTTTTCGCACATGCCGCGCCCGCGCCGGTCGGCCGCCGAGCGGTGCACCAGCATGGAGAGAGCGTCGACAGGATCGCCGTTGACGAGGATCGACATCTTCACGAGATCGCCTTCGCGATAGTCGATGATGTTGTAATCGAAGGAGGCGTAACCCTTGGAGATGGATTTCAGACGGTCGTAGAAATCGAACACCACTTCGTTGAGCGGCAGTTCATAGGTGATCATCGCACGGTTGCCGACATAGGTCAGCTCCGTCTGCAGGCCGCGCCGGTCCTGACACAGTTTCAGGATGCCGCCGAGATATTCGTCCGGCGTCATGATGGTCGCCTTGATCCACGGCTCGCGGATTTCCTTGATCTTGACAACGTCGGGCATGTCGGCCGGGTTGTGAAGTTCCTTCTCCGTGCCGTCGGTCAGTGTCATTTCATAGACAACCGACGGTGCGGTGGCGACGAGATCGAGATTGAACTCGCGCTCGAGGCGCTCCTGAATGATTTCGAGATGCAGCAGGCCGAGGAAGCCGCAGCGGAAACCGAAGCCGAGGGCGGCAGACGATTCCATTTCAAAGGAGAAGGAAGCGTCGTTGAGGCGAAGCTTGCCCACCGCTGCGCGCAGATCTTCAAAGTCGGCCGCATCGACCGGGAAGAGGCCGCAGAACACCACCGGCTGCGCGGGCTTGAAGCCGGGCAGGGCCTGCGCCGTCGGGCGCTTGTCGTCGGTGATGGTATCGCCAACGCGCGTATCGGCAACTTCCTTGATCGAGGCGGTGATGAAGCCGATCTCGCCGGGGCCGAGGCTGTCGACATTAACCATCTTCGGGGTCAGCACGCCGACGCGTTCGATGCCGTATTTCGCGCCCGAACCCATCATGCGGATCTGCTGGCCCTTGCTCAGCACGCCGTCAATGACGCGCACCAGAACCATGACGCCGAGATAGGTGTCGTACCAGCTGTCGACCAGCAGCGCCTTCAGCGGTCCGTTCTCGCCGACTTCGCTCTTCGGCGGCGGCAGACGGTTGACGATGGCTTCCAGCACATCGGGAATGCCAAGACCGGTCTTGGCCGAGATCATCACGGCGTCGGAGGCGTCGATGCCGATCACTTCCTCGATCTGTTCCTTGATGCGGTCGGGTTCGGCCGCCGGCAGGTCGATCTTGTTCAAGACCGTGACCAGCTCGTGATTATTGTCGATTGCCTGATAGACATTGGCGAGCGTCTGGGCTTCCACGCCCTGCGATGCATCGACCACCAGCAGCGAGCCTTCACAGGCCGAAAGCGAGCGGGACACTTCGTAAGCGAAGTCGACGTGGCCGGGCGTGTCGATGAGGTTCAGCACATAGGTCTCGCCGTTATTCGCCTTGTAGTGCAGGCGCACGGTCTGGGCCTTGATGGTGATGCCGCGCTCGCGCTCGATATCCATCGAATCGAGAACCTGTTCCGACATGTCGCGTTCGGCAAGGCCGCCCGTCGACTGGATCAGCCGGTCGGCCAGCGTCGATTTGCCGTGATCGATGTGGGCAACGATCGAGAAGTTGCGGATATGGTCCAGGGGCGTGCGGGTCGAATTTGTGCTCATGTTCCGCGCTATAGCAGGGGCTTCTCATGCCGCAAAGCGGGAATTTGGTTAAAAGCCCTTTAAAATGGGCTTTTCAGGTCGCAAATTGCTCCGGCCAGTCGCGACGGGTGGCGACCTGTCCCTCGGTGCGGAGCCTTGCAACGGCGGCAAGATCGATATCGGCGATCAGAAGCGTGCTTCGCACCACCGCGTCGCTTTCGCTTTCCGCGATGATGCCGGATGCCGGCATGCCGTAGTCGGACGGCACGTAAAGCGCCGCGCGGCCGCGATTTTCATCGACGGCGGGAGACCACGGGGCCTCTCCTGCGGTCGGGGCAGAGAGAACGGCATATTGGTTTTCCAGCGCCCTGGCCTGTGCACCGATCCGCACCCGGTAAGCGCCGGCCAAAGTGTCGGTGCAACTCGGGGCGAGAACCAGTTCCACACCAAGCTCTGCAAGCCTGCGGCCGAGCATCGGGAACTCGTTGTCGTAACAGATGAGGATGCCGAGCCTGCCGATACTCGTCTCGAAGGCCTTCAAACCCTCCACGCCGGCATGAATGTTCCATTGCTCCCGCTCGAAGCGGGTCATGATCTGCTTGTCCTGATAACCGATCAGGTCATCAGGGCCAAAGAGCCACGCCCTGTTGCGGAACTTGCCGTCCGGGTCCTTAACAGGCGCGCTGCCCGGCTGGAACAGAATCTGGTGTTGCCGCGCCAGCTCTTCGCAAAGCTCCACCCAGGAGGGGATGAGCGGCTGTATCTCTTCGATGGAACGGTGCAGATCGGAGCGGGCATCGGCCGGCAATTGCCCGGTCAGCACCATGGCCGAATATTCCGGCAGCAGCAGCAACTCAGCGCCCTTTTCCTTCGCCTCGCGCACGATGGCGGCAAGATGCGCGGCGTAGGCCTCCCATGTCTCGATCAGTTCGATGGCATATTGGCTGGCGGCTAACCGGGTCATTCGTTTCCATCTCCGGCAATGGTCTTCACCCAGAAGGACAGCGATTTCGGGCTTTCGCTGCTCTCGTCGAGATCCTGCCATGTGAAGCTGGTGCGCAATTCGGGATGGTGGCGATACCCGCGCTTTTCCCAGAAGGCATTAAGCGGCACGTAATCCGCCGGCCGGCGCGGATGGTCGGCGGGCCGTTCGACCGCGCAGAAGGTGCAACGGTTAAAGCCGAGCCTCTTTGCATGCGCCTCCCGCTGCTCGAAGAAGCGTACTCCTGTGCCGTGGCCGCGATAGCCGGGCAAAAGGACACTTTCGCCGAAGTAGAATATCCGCTCGGGATCGTAACCCGCTTCGACGAACGGCATTTTTACCTCGTCGGTTTCCGCCGCCATCGGCATGCCGGTGGACATGCCTACCACGCTGCCGTCATCGAGCGCCAGCACGAAGACGGCGCCGTCCGTTTTGGCATAGGTCGCGAGATATTTCCGCTCATAGTCCAGCGAGCCGTCATAGAGATAGGGAAAGGCGCGAAACACCTCGATCCGCAGGCGCGCAAGGTCATCGAAATAGGGTTTGGCGTTGATGCCGGAAAGAGACTTGATTTCGACGGTCATGGGCATTTTCACTTTCGGTTGCACTGGTTATACCGTCATGGAAAACCCGCGCAAGCATTGAACGGAGAAGACGATGACCGCTGCCGAGACCATCCGCGCCTATTATGATGCCTTCAACCGTCAGGACATGGATGCCTTTCTGGCGCTTCTTCACGACGAGGTGGTGCACGACATCAATCAGGGCGAGCGCCAGACCGGCAAGGCCGCCTTCGCCTCCTTCATGGATCATATGAACCGCTGCTATAGGGAAAACCTCACCGATATGGTGATCATGGCCAGCGAGGACGGTAAGCGTGCTTCCGCGGAATTCATCGTCAATGGCGAATATCTCAAGACCGATGAGGGATTGCCCGAGGCAAACGGTCAGACATATGTGCTGCCGGCCGGCGCCTTCTTTGACCTGAAGGACGGAAAAGTTAGCCGAGTAACGAACTACTATAATCTGAACGACTGGATTGGACAGGTTGGTGCCTGAGCCCTCCTGTTTCCCGCGATAAATGGTAACCTGACATCGACAATGGTTTCCACTATCGTGGATATTGACTCCATCATACGGGAATTCTAGTCTCATATGATGGAAAACGAATATCATGTTCTCGAACGCTCGATCGGCGAGCGGATCAAAACATTGCGGGCTGAAAACGGCCTGACGCTGGACGGGCTTGCGTCCGAATCCGGCGTCAGCCGCGCCATGATTTCCCGCATAGAACGTGGCGAGGCGAGCCCCACCGCCTCGCTGCTGGCCCGCATCTGTGCGGCACTTGGCCTGTCGCTCTCCGGCTTCTTCGCCGAAAACGAAGAGGCTGTTTCCCCGCTGGTGAAAAAGCGCGACCAGCAGCTCTGGAAAGATCCCGAAACCGGCTATGTCCGCCGCGCCATTTCCCCGCCGCGTGTGGGTTCCGATGTCGATATCGTCGAGGTCGAATTTCCGGCCGGCGCGCGCGTTGGTTTTCCGCCGCATGCGGCAAGCCGGGGGATGACGCAATATGTCTGGCTTTTCGAAGGTGTGCTGGAAATGACGAGCGGCGGAGAGATCCACCGGATGGAGCCTGGCGATTGCCTTTTCATGCCCGTGGGAGAAGGGCATGTCTTCCACAATCCTTCCGAAAAACCCGCCCGTTATGCCGTCGTGCTCGATCAAAGACAGCGCTGATTTCCCCAAAGGAGTTTTTATGGCGACCATCCGCGTGTTAAACCGGGAAGAGACGATCGAGGCACTGCCTGAACTCTGCGAAGTCCTCGCCGCCTGCGTGAATGGCGGCGCATCCGTCGGTTTCATGTTGCCCTTTTCGCCGCAGGATGCTGAGCCCTTCTGGCGATCCGTGGCGGAAGCGGCCGGCGAGGGTGCGACCATTCATGCGGTGGCGGAAGTGGAGGGCAAGGTGGTGGGCACCGTGCAGGTCGGCCTTGCCTCGAAGCCCAATCAGCCGCATCGCGGCGATCTGATGAAACTCCTCGTGCACCCGTCCGCGCGAGGCCTCGGGCTCGCCCGCAAGCTCATGCAAAAAGTGGAGGAGGAGGCGGCAAAACGTGGCCGCACCCTCTTGGTTCTGGATACGGCCACGGGCAGCGATGCCGAGGCGATTTATCCTCGCCTCGGCTGGGAGCGGGTCGGCATTATTCCCGACTATGCCCTGTTTCCGGATGGACGCTTTTGCGGCACGACCCTGTTCTACAAGCGGATCGGCTAGGCCTTTCAGGCTGCCATCTTACTGACCCGGCTTCAGCGTATGGTTGAAGGCGGCAACGATCATCGTCTCCAATTGTGCGTGAAAGTCGGCGCGGTCTCGTGGTCCTGCCGGTTCGCAGATCGGATCGCGCTCGCCGATGGATTTGAGGAACGCATCGGCATCCGGTTTGCAAAGCGGCAGGAAGCTGAAATGATTGGCTTCATCCACCTGCTGATAGGTCGCGCCGGGCACTTCCTCCGCAAGTTTATCCGCAAGCACGGCTGGCGGAATTTTGCCCTTGCTGCCGAGATTGATGAAGGTCAGCGGAATATCGATCTCTTTCAGGCTCTCCGGTTTGAAAGCGAGCGCCAGGCCGGGATCGATCAGCACGGCGGAGCGGATGCGGGGATCGCGGTTCTGCTGCTCGAAACGGGCCTTGTTGAGGGTTTTGAGACCAAGCTTCGGCACGCTGACCGGCTCGCCATTGAGATAACCGCGGCCGCCGGCAAACCATTGGCAATCCATCATCGTGGCATAGTCTTCGCAATAACGCGCATAGGCATCGAGATCGGCGCGGGCGCCCGCAATCTCCATCGCCGCGCTGCCGCCCAGCGAAAAGCCGAGAACGCCGATCCTATTCGCATCAATTGCACTCGACCATTTGCCCTGTGCTGTCAGGACCGTCATGATCGTGGAAAGATCGTCCGTCCGTTCCCAGATTTTCGGTGTGTCGGCTGGTGTGGAGTCGCCGCTGGTCGTGCCGGGGTGGTTGGCTCCGGCGACAATGAAACCTTCGCTCGCAAGTTTCGCGGCGATCCATGCCATACCGGACACTCTTGAACCCGAACCGTGGGACAGAAGCACAAGCGGCAGGCGACCCGGCTTAACAGCGGCATCCTTGAGCGCGGGCGTGCCTTTAAAAATCCGGTCCTCGCCGGAAAGCGTCTGCACGCCGTTGCCGTCAGAAGGATACCAGATGGTGACGGCAAGGTCTTTGCCGCGTGCTGGCGAATGGATGGTGGTTTCGCTGACGCCGACGGCCTCGCCTGCAAAAACCGGTTGGGTGACGAGGGCGGAAAACAGTAGAGTCGCGATGGTGGTGACAGGGCGCATGAAAAACCTCGTGCGGTTGGAAAGAACGGGGTTCAATCTGCGCCACCGCATATTTTTCGCGTCCTTGATCGCGTTAGAGGTCGTCCCGAAACGCGATCTGGTCCATGAATTGGCAATATAGGCCGTTGTTCCGGGGATATTTAGTCGTGCTGTTCATTCCGCTGCCTTTCGTCGTGGCGCTTTTGCTGGTTGTCATGTTCATCGTTTTCCTTCGAAGCGGAGACGATGTGCGGACCAACAGGGCCTTTCTGGTGGCTATCGCCCTTTGCGCCGTGCAATCCGTCCTTGTTGGCCTGCGCTGGGGATATGGCATCAGCGAAACACGGTATATTCTGCCGATCCTCGCCGCCTGCCTGCCGCCTCTCGTCTACATCGCCTTTCGCGGGTTGATGGGAGTGGGTGTGGAGAGCAGGAGAGCGATGTTCGCCAGCCTGGTTCTGTCGCCGCTTTTGATTGTCGTTCTGGAATTTGCATTCCCGACCGGCATCGATCTTGCTCTGATCGTCATCTTCGTCGGGCACGCCATCGCCCTGCTTCTTCTGGGACGAAAGGGACCGGATGGGCTGGACGAGGCGCAATTCGCCAGCGTTGCCTCGGCACACCGGGCGCTGATCATCGCTGCCATTGCTTTGTGTGTTTCCGCCCTGTTCGATCTTCTGGTGTTTTTCGATTTCGAATGGGCGCAGGGGCAGAACGTTGCCGCGCTCGTCAGCAATGCCAATCTTCTCGGGCTGTTGTTGATTGGCCTCATGGCCGCTTTGGCCGGCAAGAGCAAAGCGCCACAAACAGCCGTAGAATCTATCGCGGAATTGCCGCCGCCCGAACCATCGGAGCAGGACCGGGACATCGTCGTAAGGATCGACCGGTTGATGGAAACCCAGGCGCTTTACCGCGACGAGAACCTCAACCTGTCGCGGCTTGCAAGACGCCTCGGCCTGCCGAGCCGGCAGATATCAGGCGCGATCAATCGCTCGCTCGGCGTCAATGTCTCGCAATATGTCAACCAGCTGCGCATCCGCGAAGCCTGCCGGTTGCTTGAGGAGACCGAGCAATCGGTGACGGCAATCATGCTGTCCTCGGGCTTTCAGACCAAGTCCAATTTCAACCGCGAATTTCGCCGCGTCACCGGCATGAGCCCGGTCGACTGGCGGGAGCGTGAAGTGTGGAAGCTGGTCTCGCCAAACAAAACGGCCACCCGGCAAATGCCGGATGACCGTTTGAAGATCGTCGGAAAGTGATGGGGATCAGAGCGTGCCGTTGCGCTGCTGGATCATCATGTAGGTGTCATAGGTATATTCGGCAATCTGCGCCCAGAGATAGGCGTCCTTCTTGAAGGCCTGCTGGCTTTCGTAGATTTTCTTGAAGTTCTCGTTCTTGGCCGAAATCTCCGCATAGGTGTCCTGCGCCGCCTTGTGGCAGACATCGAGGATTTCCTGGCTGAAGGGGCGCAGGATAGCGCCCTGCGCCACCAGTTCCTTCAGAGCCTTCGGGTTGCGCGCATCGTAACGTTCCAGCATGCTGGCGCTGCCGGCGGCGCAGGCATCCTTCAGGATGCGCTTGTAGTTCTCGGGCAGCTCGTTGAACTTCTGCAGGTTCACGAAGGCATGCACGGCCGGGCCGCCTTCCCACCATGCCGGGTAGTAGTAATATTTCGCGACCTTGTAGAAGCCGAGCTTCTGGTCGTCATAGGGACCGACGAATTCGGTCGCGTCGATCGTGCCCTTTTCCAGCGCGGCATAAACGTCACCGCCGGCGATCTGCTGCGGGGTTACGCCGACCTTCTGCATCACCTGGCCGGTGAGGCCGGCAATGCGCATCTTCAGGCCCTTGAGGTCGTCGATGGTGTTGATTTCCTTGCGGAACCAGCCGCCCATCTGGGCACCGGTATTACCGAGCAGGATCGAGTAGATATTGTGCTGGGCAAGGAATTCATTGAGCAGTTCGTTGCCGCCGGCCTGGTTGAACCAGGCATTCGTCTGGCGCGCGTTGAGGCCGAAGGGAACCGAGGTTCCGAGCGCGAAGGTCGGATCCTTGCCGACGTAATAATAGGAGCAGGTATGCGCCATCTCGACGGTTCCGGCCGTCACCGCATCCGCTGCCTGCAGCGCCGGCACGATTTCGCCGCCGGCAAAGTGCTGAATGACGAAGTTGCCGCCGGAAGCTTCCTTGACATGATCGGCGACGATCTGGCCTGCGCCGAACAAAATGTCGAGACCCTTGGTGAAGGACGACGTCATGCGCCAGGTGATCTTGGGGTTTTCCTGCGCAATCGCCGGAGCGGCAAGCGCCGTTGCGGTAACACCGGCACCAACGGCGCCCGCCTTGCGAATAAATGATCTGCGATCCATGTCGATAAGCCCTGATATGTCTGCATATGACGGGCGAACCGCACGGTACGCCTCCCGAGGGCTACTAACCATTTATCCCGGCGGCCATCAAGAGGGAATGTTCGAAACTTGCGTGATCGTCCGTGATGCTTGGCGATTGTTGCTTCGTCCCGTCTTGTTCACGTCACTTGCTGCGCATCAACGCCGGGTCGTCCATTGCGGGATTATAAAACAGCGAAAGCGTCAGGCTTCTGGCGATGCGTTCCGCCGTTTCCATGAACCAGTCATGAGCCTCCCTGCTCGGCGCTATATCGTCAAGCGTGGCGGAAAAAAGCGCGAGCCATTGCGGGAAAAGCTCCGCCGACATGCCCTTTACACCGAGATGTGCCTGCACAGGCTTGCCGCCATAACCACCATTCTTGAGCGCCACAGCCGCCCAGAACTGTTTCATCCTGGCCATATGCTCCGGCCAGCGCCCGGCAAGCCGCGCATCAAAAACCGGGCCGAGCGTGGGGTGTTCGAGAACGCGGCCGTAGAATGTTTCCACCAGAAGGTCGATGAAACCGGCATCGACGCCAATCTCCGCCATGGCTTTTTCCGCCCGGTCCTGAATGTCCGCGCTATGGGCGGCCCTGGCCGCAATGTCATCCTGCATGGTGTTTCCTTTTCTGCGAATTTACCCCGCGACGACGTGGCCCGCAATGCGACCCTTTGCCATATTAGAATTATTCTAAGATGTCTTGATCCTGACGCGGCGCAGATGTATTTAGAATTATTCTAAAAAGGTTTCAGCCATGTTCCGCAGTCTTTTTTCCCTGTCCAAACGCCCTTTTTCCTCTCTCGGTGAGCAGGAAATCCTCGCGCTCGCCATTTCGTCCGAAGAGGACGATTCCCGCATCTATCGCTCCTATGCCGATCATCTGCGCGCGCAATATCCACAATCTGCAAAAGTCTTCGACGATATGGCTGATGTCGAACAGCAGCATCGAAATATCCTGATCGACATGCATCGCCGCCGTTTCGGAGAGACGATCCCGCTGATCCGCCGCGAACATGTGCGTGGTTTTTACGAGCGCACCCCGGACTGGCTGGTGAAGAACCTGTCGCTCGAGAAAATCCGCGCCCAGGCCGAATTGATGGAAGCGCAGGCGATCCGTTTTTACGATGAGGCCGTCAAGCGCACCAGCGATGCCTCGACGCGCAAGCTGCTGGGCGATCTGGCCGAAGCGGAGCGGGGTCACGAAGAGATCGCGCAAATGCTGGAAGAAAAACATCTCGATGAAGATGGCAGGACCGAAGAGGCGGAAACCGCCAGGCGGCAATTTCTTCTGACCTATGTGCAACCCGGTCTTGCCGGTCTGATGGATGGCTCCGTCTCGACGCTCGCCCCGATCTTTGCGGCCGCCTTCGCAACACAGGATACCTGGCAGACTTTCCTCATCGGCCTTTCGGCATCCGTCGGCGCGGGTATTTCCATGGGTTTCACCGAGGCCGCCCATGATGACGGCAAGCTTTCGGGCCGTGGTTCTCCGGTAAAGCGCGGCCTGGCCTCGGGTATCATGACGGCGATAGGCGGTCTTGGCCACGCCTTGCCCTATCTCATTCCGCATTTCTGGACAGCAACGGCGATTGCCGCCGTCGTCGTTTTCGTGGAACTCTGGGCCATCGCCTTCATTCAGAACCGTTTCATGGAAACGCCGTTCCTGCGCGCCGTGTTTCAGGTGGTCCTTGGTGGCTCACTGGTGCTCGCGGCCGGCATTATCATTGGTAACGGGTGAAAAAAGAAAGAGCCCGCAATAGCGGGCCCTTGATTTATCAGACGTGGAACTAAGCGTCAGCGCAATGCGCCAACCAGAACGTCACGGCCATCTTCGATGGAGACCCAACGGCCCGTATTGAAGGACGCCTGCCGTTTCAGATAGGTATAGTTGGTGTCGGTCCAGAGCTTCACGTCGTCAGTGAGATTGTCGAGAATATAATCGCCGTCGGTGGTGCGAAGCGTCAGCACGGCATGGCCCTCGCCATCCGGCTTGCGCACGACGGTTATCAGCAGATCGGCCACGGAGAAGCCACGTTCAACCAGCTTCTTGCGCTTCAGCAGCACGAAATCTTCGCAATCGCCGGCAGTCGTCGGATATTCCCAGACTTCGTCCTTGCCGTAGATTTCCTGGTCGGTCATTGCCACGATGGTGGTGTTGACGGACGTATTGACCTCGCGAATGACACTCCAGCCATAGTCCGTGACACGCGGCGGCGGCGTCGTTTTGCTGCGAATATTGCACTCATCGGCATATTTCTGACAGAACTCATAATGGCCGATCGGCTGGGATGTGATCCCGCCCGTCACCATGGAAGGGCTTCCCTTGGTTTCCGCCGTGGCGGAGGCAGCAGTCATTAGCCCGGCGGCAACTGCAAACAGCAGCGCACGCGCCAGCGGTGCGTTCATCATGAAACCCGTCCCTTAATTCTTAACGAAAAGTTAAGAGGGATAGGGGGCTTGAGTCAATCGCTAGCAATCGGCGGCGCGCAAGACTCGTCGAATATGGTTAAGAGCGTTGCGCAAATGCCTATATTGCAAGGGCTTTGATCGCGGCGAGCATGCGCTCGATATCCTGTGGCCGGGAAAGCCGATGGTCGCCATCGCGGATCAGCGTCAGCACGACGTCGTCGGACGGAAGATGTTCGAGAAGCTTCAGCGCATGCTGATAGGGAACATCGGGGTCGCGCATGCCCTGCAGGATGTGGACGGGGCAACCGGTGGTGATGATACCCTGCAACACGCGGTTCTGCTTCCCGTCCTCCATCAGCGCGCGGGTGAAGATGTTGGGCTCGGGGCTATATTCCGAATGTTCCTCGAAATAACCCTTTTCCGCGAGAGAGGTTTTTTCCGCAGCCGAAAGGCTGGGCTCTATCAGTTCCTGTGTGAAATCCGGCGCTGGCGCAATGAGGACCAGACCGGCGACGGACGGCGCCCCCCCCGCCTTGCGCAGCTCCTCGACCATGCGTAGCGCTATCCATCCACCCATGGAGGAGCCGATGAGAACGACACGCGACGGCGCTTTTGCGCGCACCACGGCAAGCGCCTCTTCCAGCCAGCGGGAGATCGTGCCTTTCTTGAAGTCGCCGCCGGAAGCCCCGTGGCCGGAATAGTCGAGCCGCAGGCAGGCAAGGCCGTTTTCTGCCGCGAAGCGATCGAGTTCAACCGCCTTGGTTCCGGTCATGTCGGAGCGATAGCCTCCAAGCCATACCAGCATCGGCGTATTCTCGTCCGAAGCCGCCGGGCGATGGAGGAAAGCGATGTCGCGGGTGTCGTTGTCGGGGCCTACACGCAGGAATTCAGCAGCTTGTTCGGTCATGTATATGCAATTCTCCTGATTTTGGTGCAACAACGGCGGCGTATTTGCAAAAACCGTGACAACAGGTGATCTTTTCGGGCAGATATGCTATTGACTTCGCCACGGCAATAACGACATTTCCGCCGCTTGTACCAAACAAGCTGTTTTTTGCTGACGTGATCCAGAAACAGATCAGGAGAATACGACCATTCGCAGACCTTTCAAAGCCGATGCCCCCGTCAAGGAGGGGCCGCGCTCCAACCGGGAAATTCGGGTTCCCAGAGTTCAGCTTATTGATGAAGAGGGCCAGAACCTCGGTAGCATGCCGACGGATCAGGCTTTGAAACTGGCGGAGGAGGCCGGTCTCGATCTCGTTGAGATTTCGCCGAACGCTGAACCGCCGGTGTGCAAGATCCTCGATCTCGGCAAGCTGAAGTACTCGACCCAGAAAAAGGCCGCTGAAGCGCGCAAGAAACAGAAGATCGTCGAAGTTAAAGAAATCAAGATGCGCCCCAACATCGACACGCATGACTATGACGTGAAGATGAAGGCTATGGGCCGTTTCTTTGATGATGGCGACAAGGTGAAGGTAACGCTGAAGTTCCGCGGCCGCGAAATGGCCCACCAGGAACTCGGCATGAAGCTTCTCCTCCAGGTGAAGGAAGACACCCAGGCGATTGCCAAGGTGGAGGCCGAGCCGAAGCTGGAAGGCCGTCAGATGATGATGGTTCTCGCCCCGAAATAATTTGCGCCGGCATTTACGGCCGCATAATCACCATCGCAAGGGGAAGTTTGCTTTCCCCGTTGCGCTTTTAGCCGACTGCGGTTATAAGCGCGCGTCCGAACGGTCCGGCAGGGCATGCCGTGGCCGTTCCTGAATAGCTTGAAATAGGCCTCGTCTGCCTGTTTCGATACAAAAACGGAGTAGCAAAATGCCCAAGATGAAGACGAAGTCCGCTGCAAAGAAGCGGTTCAAGATCACTGCGACCGGCAAGGTCGTTGCAGCCGCCGCCGGCAAGCGCCACGGCATGATCAAGCGTACCAACAAGTTCATTCGCGACGCGCGTGGAACCATGGTTCTCGCCGAAGCTGACGGCAAGAAGGTCGTCAAGAACTACCTGCCGAACGGTCTCTGAGACTTTTCCGCACATTTGGACACTTTAAGGAGATCATGACATGGCACGCGTAAAACGTGGCGTAACTTCCCGCGCCAAGCACACCAAGACACTCAAGGCAGCCAAGGGCTTCTACGGCCGCCGCAAGAACACCATCCGCGCAGCAAAGGCTGCCGTGGATCGTTCCAAGCAGTACGCTTACCGCGACCGCAAGGTCAACAAGCGCAACTTCCGCGCTCTGTGGATCCAGCGTATCAACGCTGCTGTTCGCGAATTCGGCCTGACCTACGGCCGCTTCATCGACGGCCTGAACAAGGCTGGCATCGAAGTTGACCGCAAGGTTCTGTCCGACATGGCTATCCATGAGCCGGCAGCATTCGGCGCGCTCGTCGAAGCAGCGAAGAAGGCGCTTGAGTACCTCAAGGATGCTGGTACGGCCAACGAGTTTGAAACCGCTGTAAAGTAATTACGGCGCGGACAATCTGTTGTTCATTTGAAACCCGCGCCGGTTCTCCGGCGCGGGTTTTCGTTTTTTGCAATTCAGGGCAGATTCGGCAAAGGCGTGGAACGCTTTTGATCCGAGTTTGCCAAAAGGGTGGGGCATCCGGCTTTCGGTCGGCAGGCTCCATTGGGGGCGGAAAATGCTGGTTGCCGCAAGCGAGGCGGAAAAGGCGAAGGGTTTCCACGTCCATCTCGAAGATGGCGATATCGCAGCCTTGATGCGGGCTCTGCTTAAAAGCGAGCGCCGCGTGCAGAAACTCGAACTTTCCGCAACAACCGTCTGGATCAAGCGCCAGGGCACGGAAACGCCGTCCTGGTGGATAAAGCTGCAGACCTTTCTCGCAAAGCTGCTTCCCTATACCTTCATGCGCCCATCGCCGCCGCTTGACGGTGCAGGCTTGATGCGCCGTGAACTCGAAACGCTGCAGGTCTTCAAGGCCCGCGGGTTTCCCGTTCCGCCCATCATCTATTCTTCGTTGACGGCCGTTGTCCTGGGTGATGTCGGGCCCACCATCATGGAGCGCATGGACGCGATAAAGGCCGCGAAGCCTGCGGACCATGATGCCCTGCTGGTAAAATCCGCCGAGGCGCTCGGCGAATTGCACGCGGCAGGCCTTTGCCACGGGCGCCCACATGTGCGCGACTTCTTTCTCCAGGACGGCCGCGTTGGTTTCATGGATTTCGAGGAGCGACCGCAGGAGGTCATGCCGCTTGAGACGGCGCAGGCCCGCGATATCTGGCTGCTGTTTCTGCAGGTCGCGACACGCGCCTGCGATGCGCCGAAAACCTGCGATGCGGCCTTCGCCCGCTGGCGCGAAAACGCCCCGCTCCGGGCACTTGAAGAATTAAGCCGCCTGACCGGCATTCTCGGGCGATTTTTACCGCTTGCCCGGTTGATCGGGCGCGTGCGGATGGGTAGTGATCTGCGACGCTTTATCATGGCGACCGACTATCTGATGAATGCTGTGAACCCCGAAGCCGCTCTCAAAAAAACCGGCAAGGCAGGAAAAGATGACTGAACTTGATACCTTGAAATCGCAATTGATGTCGGAGATCGCCGCCGCTGCCGATGAGCCGGCCATCGAAGCCGTGCGCGTTTCCGCGCTGGGCAAGAAGGGCTCGGTTTCGGAGCTTCTGAAGACGCTGGGCAGCATGACCCCGGAAGAGCGCCAGACCCGTGGTGCTGCCATCAACCAACTCAAGACTGAGATCACCGATCTCATCGGCGAACGCAAGAACGCCCTGAAGGATGCTGCCATCGCCGCCCGGTTGAAGGCGGAAACGGTGGATGTCAGCTTGCCGGTTCGCCAGTCCCCGGCCGAGCGTGGCCGCATTCATCCCATCAGCCAGATCGTCGATGAAATCACCGCCATCTTCGCGGATATGGGTTTCTCGATCGCCGAAGGTCCCGATATCGAGACCGATTATTACAACTTCACGGCGCTGAATTTCCCTGAAGGCCATCCAGCCCGCGAAATGCACGACACCTTCTTCTTCCAGCCAGACGAAAAGGGTGAGCGCAAGGTGCTGCGCACGCACACCTCGCCGGTGCAGATCCGCACCATGGAAAGCCAGAAGCCGCCGATCCGCATCGTCATTCCCGGCAAGACCTACCGTCAGGATTCCGACGCCACCCATTCGCCGATGTTCCATCAGGTCGAAGGCCTTGTCATCGACAAGAAGGCGCATGTCGGCAATCTGCGCTGGGTGCTGGAAGAGTTCTGCAAGACTTTCTTTGAGGTCGACAGCGTCGTCATGCGCTTCCGCCCGTCCTTCTTCCCCTTCACGGAGCCAAGCTTCGAGGTGGATATCCAGTGCGACCGTTCCGGCCCGATCGTCAAGTTCGGCGAGGGCAAGGACTGGATGGAAATCCTCGGCTGCGGCATGGTGCATCCGAACGTGCTGCGCGCCGGCGGGCTGGACCCGGACGAATATCAGGGCTTTGCCTGGGGCATGGGCCTCGACCGCATCGCCATGCTGAAATACGGCATGCCTGATCTGCGCGATTTCTTCAACGCCGATGTCCGCTGGATGAACCATTACGGCTTCCGCCCGCTCGACATGCCGACGCTGTTCGGCGGTTTGAGCGTTTAATCCGGTTAGCCAAGGAGCAAAGACATGAAATTCACTCTTTCCTGGCTGAAAGAGCATCTGGATACCGATGCGACGCTGGATGAGATTTGCGAGCGGCTGACGGCGATTGGCCTTGAGGTCGAGGATGTTGACGACAAGGCGGCATACAAGCCCTTCGTCATCGCCAAGGTGGTTTCCGCTGAAAAACATCCTGAGGCCGACCGCCTCAAGGTGCTGATGGTCGATGCCGGTGACGGCAAGCCGGTGCAGATCGTCTGCGGTGCGCCCAATGCACGCGCCGGCCTTGTCGGCGCGCTCGCACGTCCCGGCATGTATGTGCCCGGCATTGATGTCACGCTTGCCATCGGCAAGATTCGTGGCGTCGAAAGCCACGGCATGATGTGCTCCGAAAAGGAGCTCAACATTTCCGACGATCACGACGGCATCATCGACTTGCCGCAGGATGCCCCTGTCGGCACGTCTTTCGCCACCTATGCCGGCCTCGACGATCCGGTCATCGAGATCAACCTCACGCCGAACCGTCCGGATTGCACGTCGATCTACGGCATCGCCCGCGATCTCGCCGCGTCCGGTCTCGGTAAGCTGAAGACGAAGCCTGCGCCGTCCTTCAAGATTGAAGGCGCAACCCCGGTTACGGTGAAGCTGGAGCTGGACGACGCGGCGCTCTGCCCCGGCTTTTCGCTGCGCATCGTGCGCGGCGTCAAGAACGGCCCGAGCCCGAAATGGATGCAACAGCGCCTGATGGCGATTGGCCTGCGCCCCATCAACGCGCTTGTCGACATCACCAACTACATGACCTTCGATCAGGGCCGGCCGATGCACGTCTTCGACGCCGCCAAGGTCAAGGGCGATCTCACGGTTCGCCGCGCGAAAGAGGGTGAGACCATCCTCGCGCTCGACCAGCGCGAATACAAGCTTGGCCCGAACAATGTCGTCATCGCCGATGAAAAGGGCCTTGAGTCCATCGGCGGCATCATGGGCGGCGAGCATTCCGGCTGTGATGAAAACACTGTCGACGTGCTGATCGAGGCTGCTCTCTGGGATCCGATCAACATCGCCAAGACCGGGCGTTCGCTCGGCATCATCACCGATGCGCGTTATCGTTTCGAGCGCGGCGTCGATCCGGACTATATGGTTCCGGGTCTGGAACGCACCACGGAACTGGTTCTGGAACTGTGTGGCGGCGTTGCCGGCGAAGCCAGGGTTGTCGGTTACAAGGGCCATCAGCCGAAGGTCGTGGATTTTCCGCTGGCGGAAGTGAAGCGCCTGACAGGTCTGGAAGTGTCGGCGGAAGAAAGCCTCGCCATTCTCAAGGGGCTTGGTTTTGGCGTCGAGGGAACGGGCGAACGCGTGTCCGTCACCGTGCCGTCCTGGCGACCAGACGTCGATGGCAAGGCCGATCTGGTGGAAGAAGTTATGCGCATCCACGGCGTTGACAATATCAAGCCGGAACCACTGGAAAGCTTCGGCGCCGTCAACGGCCGTATTCTGACCACGCTGCAGATCCGCACCCGCACCGCGCGCCGTGCCCTGGCGAGCCGTGGCATGCTGGAGGCTGTCACATGGTCCTTCATTCCGGAAGCGCAGGCGAAGCTCTTCGGTGGCGGTTCGCCGGCCCTGAAACTCGCCAATCCGATTGCGGCCGATATGTCGGACATGCGGCCCTCGTTGCTGCCCGGCCTTTTGACCGCCGCGCAGCGCAATGCCGACAAGGGCTATGGTGACGTCTCGATCTTCGAGGTTTCCGGCACCTATGAGGGCGATACGCCTGAGAAGCAGCGCCGCGTTGCCGGCGGTGTCCGCCGTGGCACGGCCTCGCTCGCAGGCAGCGGTCGCATGTGGTCGAATGCGGCCAAGGGCGGCGGCAAGCCGGTGGATGTCTATGACGCCAAGGCCGATGCGCTTTCGGTACTCGAAGCCTGCGGCCTGCCCATGGCCAATGTGCAGATCGAAGCGGGGGCACCTTCCTGGTATCACCCCGGCCGCTCCGGCACCATCAAGATGGGTCCGAAGGTCGTGCTCGGTTATTTCGGTGAATTCCATCCGAAAACACTGTCCGAACTGGATGTTTCCGGCGCCTATTGCGGTTTCGAGATTTATCTCGATGCCATGCAGGAGCCGAAGAAAAAGGCGACCCGCACCAAGCCGGCGCTTGAGCTTTCGCCTTTCCAGGCGGTCAAGCGCGACTTCGCCTTCGTTGTCGACAAGTCGGTTGAGGCGGGCGCCATCATCAAGGCCGCGACGAGCGCCGATCGCAAGCTGATCACCGGCGTTAATGTCTTCGATATCTTCGAAGGCGCATCGCTCGGCGAAAATCGCAAGTCGGTCGCCATCGAAGTCCAGATCCAGCCGGTCGACAAGACGCTGACCGATGAGGATTTCGAAGCGCTGACGGCCAAGATTGTCGGCAATGTCGAGAAATCGACGGGCGGCGTTCTGCGCGCCTGACGGCAACTTACGGAACGAAAAAAGCCGCGGCAACTGCCGCGGCTTTTTGTTTTTTAGCGGTTGGCCAATCGGGTCATGCGTTCCGGATAACGTTCCCCCGCAACCTTCGTCGGAGAGAGCAATGCGCCGAGGCTGGCGACTTCGTCGGCCGTCAGCGACACGTCCGCCGCCGCCACGTTTTTCTCCAGATTGGCGATTTTTGTGGTGCCGGGGATCGGTACGATAAAATCGCCCTGCGCCAGAACCCAGGCGAGTGCAAGCTGGCCGGCGGTAACGCCTTTTTCGGCTGCCATGTCCTCCAGCAGCTGGATAAGCGCCAGATTGGCATCGAAGTTTTCACTTTGGAAGCGCGGCAGGCTGCGGCGGAAATCGTCGGACGCAAGCCCATCGAGGGATTTCAGCGCACCCGTCAAGGCGCCGCGGCCGAGCGGGCTGAAGGGCACAAAACCGATGCCGAGTTCACGGCAGGTTTCCAGCACGCCATTTTCTTCGGGATCGCGCGTCCATAGCGAATATTCGCTCTGAATGGCCGCGATCGGGTGAACCGCATGCGCCCTGCGAAGGGTCGCCGCGCTCGCTTCCGAAAGACCGAGGGCCTTCACCTTGCCTTCCCGCACCAGATCAGCCATGGCGCCGACCGTCTCTTCAATCGCCACATCCGGATCGACACGATGCTGGTAATAGAGGTCGATGACATCGACACCCAGCCTCTTCAGCGAGGCTTCGGCAACGGCACGAACATTTGCCGGCGAACCGTCGACCCCCTGGATCATCTCCGCCGAAGGTTTGCTGCCATCGATGCGGAAACCGAATTTGGTGGCGATGGTCACCTGGTCGCGATAGGGCTTCAAAGCCTTGCCTACGAGGGTCTCATTCTTGAACGGGCCATAAACTTCCGCCGTATCGAACAATGTGACGCCAAGCTCGACGGCGCGATGCAGAGTCGCGATGGAGCCGCTTTCATCATTCGAAGGGCCATAGGCGTGGCTCATGCCCATGCAGCCAAGTCCGAGTGCGGAAACGGAGAGGTCTTTTCCGAGAATTCTGTGTTTCATCTGCCTGTCCTTTGTCAGAGCGCGCCTTGAAAACCGTCCCGTGGTTTGGGCCGAGCATGTGTCCAAGACGCTGAATATACCCCTGGGAGTGGGTGCGGGCAAAATATAACGCCTGGTGGTGGCAAAGATAATCGCTGCAAACCCGCTCGGCTTGTTCTATCATTTAGAACAATGAACCGTGTGCAACTCTCCCAGCTGGCCGTTCTCGCCGCCGTTGCCGAAGGCCGCAGCTTCCGCAAGGCCGCGGCTGAACTCGCCATTGCGCCGTCGGCCGTCAGCCATGCGGTATCGTCGCTGGAGGCAAGCCTTGGCCTGCGCCTGCTTCACCGCACCACCCGCAGCGTCTCGCCGACGGAGGAGGGCAGGCGGCTTCTGGAAACGTTGGGTCCGGCGCTCGCCGATATCGGCGCGGTCATCGAGACGCTGGCGGAACAGGGCGGAAGGCCGGCCGGCCCCCTGCGCATCACCTTGCCGAGACTGGCCGCCGAGGATATCATCGTGCCCCGGTTGGGAGAATTCCTGCGGCTTTATCCCGATATTTCACTCGAAATCTCAACGGATGATCGTTTCGAAGATATTGTCGCGAAGGGTTTCGATGCCGGTCTGCGGCTCGGAGAGCACCTCGATGCGGATATGATTGCGGTGAAAGCCAGCGGCGCCTGGCGAGGCGCCATTGTTGGTGCTCCATCCTATTTCGCGGAAAATCCCCCGCCGCGCGATCCCAGGGATCTCATCCGGCACCGTTGCATCCGCCGTCGTTTCGCCAGTGGCCTTATCTATCGCTGGGAACTGGAGAAGAGTGGCAAGCCGCTGGTGGTCGATGTCCAGGGGCCTTTGATCCTGTCGGACCAGAGCCTCATTCGTCGGGCAGCAATCGATGGGGCAGGGCTGGCCTTCGTTTTCGAGCAGCGCGTCGAAGACGATATCAGGGATGGCAGGCTCATCCGCGTACTGGAGGACTGGTGTGCGCCCTTCGACGGCTTCTATATCTATTATCCCTCGCGCCGGCAGATGCGCCCGGCGCTGAGGGCTTTTGTGGATTTCTTCCGTTTCCGGGGATGATCAGAAGGTGATGCGATAGCGGATATGGCCGTCGCTCTTCACATAGCTGTCGTAAAGCTTCTGGGCGCGGTGGTTGTCTTCGCCGGTGTTCCAGTAAAGCCGCGACCAGCCCTTATCCTTGCAGATGGCGATAAGATCGTCCATCAGCGCCCGGCCTGTCCCTTTGCCGCGGATTTCACCATCAACGAAAAGATCTTCCAGATAGCAGTCGGGCGTCTTCACCCAGGTGGAATCATGGAAGTGGTGAATGGCGAAACCGGCCATGCGATCGCCGAGCAGCGCCACACGCATGGCGACGCGGGATGTGGGGTCGAGAATCCGCGCCCAGGTATGGTCGGTGACATCATCGGCAAGATCGACATCGTAAAAGGCGAGATAGTCGTTCCAGAGGCGCAGCCATTCCGCCCGGTCAGCCGGTTCAGCGTCACGAATTGTAAGTTCCATCTTATGCGCCCGCCTTGTCGAGAAGCGTCATCATCTCATCGGTCAGTTTCAGGTCGACGGCACGTTTGAAGCTTTCAAGCTGGGACAGGCTGGTAGCGCTGGCAATCGGCGCGGTTATCGCCTTTTTCCGCAAAAGCCAGGCGAGCGCGATATCGGCAAGTTTGGCGCCGGTCTCCACCGCCACCGCGTCCATCGCCCCCAGAACGGCAAGGCCGCGCGTGTTGACATATTCGCCGACCCGATAGCTGCGGGCGACACCCTCCGTATCGGCCTTGGCGCGGTATTTCCCGGTCAGGAAGCCGGCAGCGAGGCTGTAGTAATTGATGACGCCAATCTCTTCTTTCACACAAAGATCGGCAAGCGGACCTTCGAAATCCGCGCGGTTATAGAGATTATATTCCGGCTGCAGCACGTCGTAGCGGGGAAGATCGTTCTTCGCAGCCGTGTCCAGCGCGTCCTGAAGCTGGCTCGCAGAGTAGTTGGAGCAGCCGATGGCGCGGATTTTTCCCTGCTCCTTCAGCTTTGCGAAGGCGGCAAGCGTCTCTTCCAGCCGCACCTCCGTATCCGGTTTATGGGCGAGGTAGAGGTCGATATAGTCGGTTTGCAGCCGCTTCAGCGAAGCCTCGACGGCTTCCGCGATCCATTTAGCGCTGAGGCCGGTCTTCTCGCCGCGATTGTCGAAACCGACCTTGGTGACGATCACCGCATCCTCACGCCTGACGCTCGACTGCTTCAGCCATTTGCCGATGATCGCCTCGGATTCTCCGCCCACATGGCCGTCTACCCAGGCGGAATAGACATCCGCCGTGTCGATGGCGTTGAACCCGGCATCGAAAAAGGCGTCGAGCAGGGCAAAGGAAGTCTTCTCATCCGCTGTCCAGCCGAACACGTTGCCACCGAAGACGATCGGGGCGATGGAGAGGCCGGTGCGGCCAAGGCTTCGTTTTTCCACGGGGAATGCTCCTGTTGCTGTCTTGGTGGCAAGGTTAGCAACTGCCTGCCGACATAACCATTCAATTCCTTTGATGGCATTCATCAGGCGGCGGGAGGACTACGACAATCAGGCCTGAAAACCGCGATAGTGGCTGGGAGGGTAACGATTGTGCTGCTGCCAGACCCGCCGCAGGTGGCGGGCCGATGCAAAGCCCGCCCGTTCGGCAATGGTTTCCATATCGAGACGGCTGTTGGTGAGAATGTCACGGGCGAGATTGACCCGCATCAGGTTGACGTAGTCGATGACGCTGATGCCGGTATGCTCGCGAAACAGGCGCGACAGATGCCTTTCGCTGAGCGCGGCAATATCGGCCAGCCGCTCCAGCGACCAGTCCTGCGCCGGCTCCGCCATCACACGGTCCTGAACCCGATGAATGGCTGGATGGATATGATTGCGGCCAGTGAGCCAGGGGGAGATTTGCGGATCGCTGCCGCTGCGCCTGAGATAAACGACCATGGTTTTGGCAATACGGGCCGCGACGGCCGGGGATGTCAGCCGGGACACCACATGCAACATCAGGTCGATGCCGGTGGAAATACCGGCGCTTGAGAAGCGGTTGCCATCCTCGACGAAAAGGCGGTTCTCTGCCACCTGGGACAGCGGCGCGATGCGACGCAGCCCTTCAACGCAATCGGCATGGGTCGTGCAGTTTCGCCCGTCAAAAAGTCCCGCTTCGCCCGCCAGCAGGGCGCCGGAGCAGATGGAAATGACCGTTGTGTCGGGGCGCACTGCACGGCGCAGCCATGCCGCCAGTGCCTGCCGCTCTCGCCGGGTCTCCGGATCGTTGTCGAAGCGTGACGTGCTGCCAGAGATCAGCAGGAAAGCATTTTCCGGCAGGCTCGCGGGCAAGCTCTCCAGCCCGGAGAGCCCAAGGCCGATTGAGGACTGTTGTTCGCCGCTCGCGGCAATGTAATGGCAGATAAAATTGATGTCCCGCTGTTCGCCGTTGGCATAACGGATCACTTCGAGCGGACCGGCAATGTCTAGCAACAGCGCATGTGGCGGCACAAGCGTATAAAAGGGAATGGTGCGCGTGCCGCCTTTGTCCATCAGGCTGCCTCTTTTACCGTGGCAAGCGCATCGTTGACGGTGGCGATGCGCGCGAAGCGACCGGCAAGCACGAGTTCGGTCCGTTTGCGGATATCGTCCGGGCTGAAGACGGTGCCGGAGGCATGTGTCATCGGGAAAGTCAGTGTTGCTTCGGTAACGTAGTCGACGCTGTAGCCAAGATCGGAAGCGTGCCGGGTGGTGGTTTCGCAGCATTGCTCGGTGCGGATGCCGGAGACGATCAGCCGGTTGATACCCTTCTGCGTCAGCCAGATTTCGAGGCCGGTGCCGGCAAAGGCCGAATGGCGGTTCTTGTGAAAGGTGACATCAGGGGTAATCCGCACCCCGTCCAGTGCACGGATATAGCCGCTGTCTTTCGAGAAGGCCTTGTCGCCATCGACATGGAAGATTTGCACGACGGGAATGCCCGCAGTTTTGGCGCCGTCGATCAGCGCCTGCTGCTTCTCCAGATAGGTGGCAAGCTCGCTTTCTTCGAAATAGGGGGCGTGCCGAAAGGATTCCTGAACGTCGATAACAAGCAGTGCTGTATGGGAAGAGGACATTTCATGTTTCTCCATTGGGTTCATACATAGCATAATTCCCCCTATAAGGTCAGGAGAAAAGCAGATATCCCGACAAAGAGAGGACAAATTAAGCCATCTATAATTCTATCATGCCCTGCGGCTTGTCAGGAGGCGTGACGGTGGTAAGTTTCCGATGGATGGCAGAGCGGGAGAATGGAATGCTGCGCTTCGGAATAATCTCAACGGCGAAAATCGCTCAGGATCACGTCATTCCGGCGATACAGGATGCACAGAACTGCGTGGTCAGCGCCATCGCCAGCCGGGATATCGTCAAGGCGCGCGCGGTTGCGGACCGTTTTTCCGTGCCTCATGCTTTCGGCTCCTATGAGGAAATGCTGGCATCCGATGTCATCGACGCGGTTTACATTCCGCTTCCCACATCGCAGCACGTGGAATGGACCATCAAGGCGGCCGATGCCGGCAAACATGTTCTGTGCGAAAAGCCGATTGCTTTGAAGGCAGGGGAGATCGACACCCTCATTACCGCGCGCGACCGCAACCGCGTTGTCATCTCGGAAGCCTTCATGGTCACCTATGCGCCCGTCTGGGCGAAGGTGAAGGAATTGCTGGCCTCGGGCGCGATCGGGACACTGAAGCATGTGCAGGGTGCTTTCAGCTATTTTAATCGTGACCCCGGCAATATGCGCAATATTCCCGAACTGGGTGGCGGTGCCTTGCCCGATATCGGCGTCTATCCGACCATCGTCACCCGCTTTGCCACGAATGCGGAGCCGAAACGCGTGCAGGCTACCGTCGAGCGCGATAAGGAATTCGGCACCGATATCTATTCCAGCGTCAGGGCCGATTTCGGTGATTTCGAACTGAGCTTTTATCTGGCGACCCAGCTTGCCGCTCGCCAACTGATGGTTTTCCATGGCACGGACGGCTACATCGAGGTCAAGTCGCCCTTTAACGCCAATCGCTGGGGTTCGGAAGAGATCGAGCTGACCAATCAGGCCCATAACCAGTCGCAGATCTTCCGATTTCAGGATAGCCGTCAATATAAGCTGGAGGCGGAGGCCTTTGCCCGGGCGGCGAAGGGTGAGGGTGACGTCGTCACGCTGGAAAGCTCGAGGAAGAACCAGCTTTTCATCGACGCTATCTATCGGGCGGCGGAAAAGGATGGCTGGGAAGCGGTTTAATCCTGATCTTGCCGTTGCTTTTGAAGCCGCCAATAACCGTAAAGCGCCAGCACCAGTGCCGCGAGCGCTGAAAAGGCAAGCGGGACGAGTGGCTGCACCAGCGGGTTACGCCACTGCAGCAGGGCAAACAGCCCGACGCTGACGATGCGTGAGGTGAGTGTGACGGCATTCGTCAGAAAGCTGTTCAGCCTGGCCGATGCCTCACCATTTGCACGGTTCAGCCGCCAGCTTGTTGCAAGCCCTGCTGCTGCGCCCGGCAAACGGGCGGCCAACGGCTCGACGCCGAGATTGAAAATAAGCAGGCAGGTAACGGCAAGGTCAGCGGCCAGTCCGCAAATCTCGGTTAGCGCAAAATGCGGAAGCCTCAAGGCCGTAAGCTTTTAAAGCGTAGGCTGGGTGGAACGCGGGCGCTGCAGCACCAGAAGGCTGATAACGACACCCACGACGCCGAAATTGTAACCGGCGAGTGCCAGAAGCAGCGACATCAAGGACACTGCCGCCGAAGAAAGTGCGATCGCTACGCCATAGGCGGCGATAATCATCATGCAGATAAAAACGATGCTGAAAACCGAACGGAGCGCAACTGCGGTTACGCCGAGCACTGTGGCGGTAAGAAAAATCATGATGCCGCCTCCTCTTTGGTTGTCGGGCCTGGGGCAAGACGTAACGCCGTCTTCCCTAATGAACCCTTGTTTTCTCCTCCAATCCCCATTTTCCTAACTCGTTAGTTGAGGATATGGTTTCATCGTCGTTAAAATGGGGCGTGCCGGCGCCGGCATTTCCGAATCGACGGGTTTTGGTTACAAACGGGCATGAGCGATATCTTCTCCCACGCAGCATTGAGCAATCTTGCCGAATTCTCGGTCTCCGAACTGTCGGGTTCCATCAAGCGAACGGTGGAGACGGCTTTCGAGCAGGTGCGGGTGCGCGGCGAGATTTCCGGCTATCGAGGGCCGCATTCTTCGGGACACGCCTATTTTTCGCTGAAGGACGATCGCGCCCGCATCGATGCGGTGATCTGGAAAGGCACGTTCTCGCGGCTGAAATTCCGCCCGGAAGAGGGTATGGAAGTGATTGCCACCGGCAAGGTAACCACCTTTCCCGGATCGTCGAAATATCAGATCGTCATAGAAAGCCTTGAACCGGCCGGTGCCGGCGCACTGATGGCGCTGCTCGAAGACCGCCGCCGGCGTCTGGCGGCGGAAGGGCTGTTCGATCCGGCCCGCAAGCGTCGCCTGCCGTTCATGCCGCATGTCATCGGTGTCGTCACCTCGCCCACCGGCGCGGTCATTCGCGATATTCTTCACCGTATCTCGGATCGTTTTCCCGTGCATGTCGTCGTCTGGCCGGTCAAGGTGCAGGGCGAAGGCTCGGGCGAGGAGGTGGCGAATGCCATTCGCGGTTTCAACGCGCTGAAGCCAGGTGGCGAAATTGCGCGGCCGGATGTGCTGATCGTCGCGCGTGGCGGCGGCAGTCTGGAAGACCTCTGGAGTTTCAACGACGAAATCGTCGTGCGTGCGGCTGCCGAAAGCGAAATCCCGCTGATTTCCGCCGTCGGGCATGAGACCGATACGACCTTGATCGACTACGCCGCCGATGTACGTGCGCCTACACCGACGGGCGCTGCCGAAATGGCGGTGCCGGTGCGGGCGGAACTCGAAGCGCAGCTCTCCGGACTTGCCGCGCGTCTTTCAGGCTCGGTATCGCGGCAGATGGACAATCGCCGTCAGGGCGTGCGGGCGCTGGTGCGCGCGCTGCCGTCTCTCGATCAGCTTCTGGCCCTGCCGCGCCGCCGTTTCGACGAGGCCGCGAGCGGTCTCGGCCGCGGGTTGGAAATGACAACCCTCAACAAGCGCCGCGCCTTCGAACGCTCCGCCTCGGGTCTCAGGCCTGAAACGCTGCTGAACGGTCTCAAACAGCACAGGCAACGAATTACCGAGCGCATGCACCGGGCAGAGGCCCTGGTGGAGCGCCGTCTGCTGCAGGGAAAAGGCCGTGTCGATGCCTTCGATTCCGCGCTGCGTTCGCTTCCCGCCCGTCTGCTCGGCCAGCTGGAGCGGCAGAAGGAACGCACCATCACCGCCGCACGCCGTGCCGACACAGCCGTGCTGCACCGCATGACGCAGAACCGTGCGGGCCTTGCCGCCCATGATCGCATCCTGCAATCGCTATCTTATAAAAACGTGTTGAAGCGTGGTTATGCCGTGATCCGCGATGAGGAAAACCGGCCGCTGACCCGTGCAGCGGCCATTGCCTCCGGTGCGGTGGTATCGATGGAATTTGCCGATGGCCGCGTCTCGGCCATTACAACGGGAGAGGGCGCGCCATCCCCTGACACTCCCGCAGTGTCAAAAAAGAAGCCGGCGAAACCGGCTTCTTCCGGCCCTGGCAATCAGGGCAGCCTGTTCTGATCAGATCGATGCAGCATCTGAAAAACGCCGGCTGACGGTGAAGGTCTTTTCGATGTCTGGATGCAGCTCCATGCCAAGGCCGGCCCCAGGCGGCACGGTGATCATGCCGTTTTTCACTTCCGGCAATGCGGTGACGAGATCGCGATACCAGGTCTTGTAGAAGGCGCGCACGCTTTCCTGCACCAGCGCGTTTGGCGCATTGAGCGACAGATGGGTGGAGGCGCAGAGCACCACTGGCCCGGTGCAATCATGCGGGGCGACCGGCAGATGCCAGGCTTCCGCCATGGAAGCGATCTTGCGTGCCTCCGAAAGCCCGCCGCACCAGCTGATGTCAAGCATCACCACACCGGCCGCACCCGTTTCCAGGAGATCGCGGAAAGCCCAGCGGGAACCGAGCGTCTCCGATGCGGAAATCGGCGCGGGCGAAACGGTGGCATAACGCGTCAGGCTGGAAAGGCTGTCCATCTTGATCGGGTCTTCATGCCAGAAGGTCTGGTAGGGGGTGAGGGCCTTGGCGATCTGCATGGCGGGCAGAAGCTGCCACATGGAGTGAAACTCCACCATGATATCCATCTTGTCGCCCACTGCCTTGCGGATTTTTTCGAACGGCTCAAGCGCGCTTTTGAGGTCCGGCATCGAAATATATTGGCCGCGCGTCTTTTCCGCCGCCGCATCGAAGGGCCAGATTTTCATAGCCGTGATGCCGTCTTCCAGCAGCGAATGGGCCAGTTCGTCAGCGCGGTGAAGGAAGCCGTTGAGGTCGTCATAGTCCTTGCCGCTGGAAAGGCCGTAATTGGCCGTCTGCTGCCCGGTTGCCTTCTTGATGTATTCGGTGCCCGCGCAGGTATTGTAGGTGCGGATTTCCTTGCGGCTGAAGCCGCCGAGAAGCTGGGCGATCGGCTGGTTGGTGGCCTTGCCAAAAATATCCCACAGCGCGATATCGAAGGCGGAATTGCCACGCACTTCCGCGCCCGATGAGCGGAAGCCGAGATAACCGACGAGGTCTTGCGCCAGAAGGTCGATTTGCAGCGGATCGCGACCGATCACGCGGGGCGCGATATATTCATGCACATAGGTCTCCACCGTCTCCGCTCCGAAGAAGGTTTCGCCAAGCCCGGTAATGCCCTCATCGGTATGGACCAGAACCCAGAGCAGGTTCGTCCGTTCCGCCACGCGGACGGTCTCGAGTTTTGTGATTTTCATGAAGTGTTTCCTCCTCCAGAGGCAGGTCGTGTTCCGTATGGAACGGTGTTTGAAAAATCAGGCGATGCCGGCGGCCAGAAGCGCGTGCACGCTTTCATCGAAATGCCGCGCCATCAGCGTTGAGGCTGTTTGTGGATCGCCGGCGGCAATGGCCTGCCCTATGGCGATGTGAAGCTCGCTTGCGGCATGGCGCTGCGCATCGGATGTGCGGCTTTTCCAGCCGATTGGCCATGTCTGGCGCGTCACGTTCTGGAAAGCGCCGAGAATGAGCTCGAAAACCGGGTTCTTGGAGGCCCTGGCGACGGCGAGGTGAAAGGCAAGGTCGTGTTCCATGACCTTGTCATTGTCACCGAAATCCCGCTCCATGTTGTTGGCGTGGTCAAGAATGGTGAGTGCTTCCGCATCCGTCCGCCTGAGGGCCGCGAGCGTCACGGTTCTGACTTCGATCGTGCGGCGCACATCGTAGATCTGCTGGATATTGATCTGTTCGGTATGAATGCCGTGCTCGAACATCAGCGACATGGCGCCATGATCCAATGTCGCCACCGTTGCGCGCTTGCCGGCGCTGACATCGATCAGCCGCATGGCCGACAAAGACCGGAAAGCCTCACGGACGACAGTGCGCGAAACGCCGAGCTGCTGCGAGAGCGAAAGCTCGCTGGGCAGCTTCGCGCCGGGCGCAAGTTCGTTTTCCCTGATGTGACGGGTGATCGCGCCGATCGTGCTGCTGACGAGACCGGATTCATTTGAAATGGCGTTATACATTTTTCCTCCAACCTGTAGTACAGGTTTATGGAGAATTGCTTACAGGGTTTTTGGGCGCGAAACAAGCGCCATCACGAAGCCCTGGTGTGTTTATTCGGCCGAAAAAGCCTATTCTTCGAAATCCCGCAAAAAACGTTTCAGCAGCTGGTTCAGCGTCGCACGCTCTTCTTCGCTGAGACCGGCGACCAGGCGGTGCTGGTTTTCGACGTGAGCGCCTGCCGCTTCCTCGACAATGGCAAACCCCTGTTCCGTCAAAGATATCAAGACGCTGCGCCGGTCGTTCGGGTTATGTATGCGCTCCACCAGCCCGGCTTTTTCGAGCTGGTCGATCCGATTGGTCATGGTGCCGGAGCTCACCATCGTCATGGCCAGAAGATCGCCGGGGGAAAGCCGGTAGGGTGAGCCGGAGCGCCGCAATGTCGCCAGCACATCGAAAGCGGAAGAGGAAAGCCCGTGCTTCAGCAGCACCGCCTCCACCTCCCGGCCGAGATGGGTGCTGAGACGGTTCAGGCGCCCGAGCAGCCCCATGGGGCCGACATCGAGATCGGGTCGCTCCCTGCGCCATTGCGCCAGAATGTGGTCGACGTGGTCCAGCGGTTCTTTGCTCATCACCAAGGCATAACAATTGATGTCTTGACGTCAAGATAAAATCGGCTAGATTGCATTTATCTTGATATAGAGATTCTTGAAATGAAGAAAAATACGACCTATGCCGCCGATGTGCTGGTGACCGCCCTTGCCCCCGCCATCTGGGGAACCACCTATTTCGTCACGACCGAATTTTTGCCGCACGGCTATCCCTTCCATGTCGCCATGCTGCGCGCATTGCCGGCCGGTGTGCTTTTGCTGCTTTTCGTGAGAAGGCTGCCGCAAGGTATCTGGTGGCCGCGCAGCTTCATTCTGGGGGCGTTGAACTTCTCGTTCTTCTGGGCGATGCTTTTTGTCTCGGCCTATCGGCTGCCGGGCGGCGTGGCTGCCACGGTGGGCGCAGTCCAGCCGCTCATCGTCATTGGCCTTTCCCGGCTGTTTCTCGCGGCACCCGTCCGGCCGCTGGCCATCGCGGCCGGTTTTCTGGGCATTGTCGGCGTCGCGCTTCTGGTTCTGGCGCCGGGTGCTGCGCTGGATGGTATCGGTGTGGCCGCGGGTCTTGCCGGCGCCGTATCCATGGCTTTTGGAACGGTGCTGACCCGCAAATGGCGACCGCCGGTGTCGAACCTCACATTCACTGCCTGGCAATTGACGGCGGGCGGCATTCTGCTGCTGCCCGTCGCCTGTTTCCTGGAGCCTGCCCTTCCGACGCCGACAGCGGCCAATATTCTCGGCATGGCCTATCTGGGTCTTATCGGTGCCGCCTTGACTTATTTCCTGTGGTTTCGCGGGCTTGCCCGCATCGAACCCTCCGCCGCGGCATCGCTCGGTTTTCTAAGCCCGGTCGTTGCAACCCTGCTTGGCTGGCTGGCGCTTGGCCAAAGCCTCGCGCCAGCGCAGATCGCCGGTTTCGTTGCGGTGCTTTTCAGCATCTGGCTCAGTCAGCGCAGCCAGTTGCCGCGATAGGTGCCGTCAGGCCCATTCACCCTTGCGCATCACCGGAACCGTGGAGCCATCCGGCTTCACACCGTCAATATCCACCTTGTCGGAACCGATCATCCAGTCGATATGGATCAGGCTGGAATTACCGCCCTGCGCCTTGATCTCATCCTGCGACAGCGAAGCGCCGTCGAGGAAGCATTTCGAATAGCATTGGCCAAGTGCGATGTGGCAGGAGGCGTTTTCATCGAACAGGGTGTTGTAGAACAGGATGCCGCTTGCCGAAATCGGTGAGGAATGCGGCACCAGCGCCACTTCGCCAAGACGCCGCGCTCCCTCATCGGTGTCGAGCACCTTGTTCAGCACCGCTTCACCCCTGGAAGCCTTGGCTTCGACGATACGGCCAGCCTCGAACTTCACCTGGATATCGTCGATCAACGTTCCCTGATGTGAGAGCGGCTTGGTGCTGGAAACGTAACCGTCAACCCGCAGCGCATGCGGCGTGGTGAACACTTCTTCCGTCGGGATATTCGGGTTGCAGGTGACACCGTTCTTGGCGGTGGAGGCGCCGCCATGCCATTCATGGCCGTCTGCCAGACCGATCTTCACATCCGTACCGGGGCCGGTGAAATGCAGCGCGGAGAAGCGCTCGCCGTTCAGCCATGCGGAGCGCTTGGCAAGGTTGGCATTGTGCTGCGCCCAGGCCGCCACCGGATCGGCCACATCCACCCGCGATGCGGCGAAGATGGCATCCGCGAGCTTGCGGACCGCTTCGTCTTCCGTCACATCCGGAAAGACCTGCTTTGCCCAGGAAGGGTTCGGATAGGAGATGATGTTCCAGTTGATGTCGAAATTGGAAATCTTCTCCAGTGCCGGCTTGTAGGCGGTGGAGTTGGCCTTGTTGGCGCGCGCCACCTTGGCCGGGTCCTGTTCGGCCAGCAGCATGGGATTGTCGCCGGCAATCGCCAGCCGCGCCGCGCCATTGGCATAGGCCTTCGCCATGCCTTCATAAAGCCAGCCGGAAGCCCGGTCGAAATTGGCGTCGCTGGCATGGCGATAGCGCGCCAACGTGGTTTCCTCATCGGAATAGAAGGTGGTGACCAGTCCGCCACCCGCCATATAGGCGTGTTTGGTCAAAAATCGCACCAGCGGCAGGGCTGCCAGTGGCGCGGTAATCACCAGATCCTGATCCTTCTGCAATTGCAGGCCGACCTTGACGGCGACTTCGGCCAGTTTTTCGAGTTTGACGGGATCGATGGGGGAAGCGGTCATGATCTGCCTTCGTCTATTTCAATCGGAGGCGCCGACCATAGCCCATTCCTTCCGAAAGCCAAATGCTTTCAGGCGCGCCCCTTGCGCTTCAATCGGCGACCAGCGGCGCGGCAATGGCCTTCAGCGCCGTTTGGGCATCGCGGGGCGAAAGCCTCACCTGCAAGCCACGCTGCCCGCCATTCATGTAGACATAATCATGCGCCATGGCCCCGGCCTCGATGGCCGTCGGCACCTGTTTCTTCTGCCCGAAAGGGCTGATGCCGCCGACATGGTAACCGGTGGCCCGTTCCGCATCGGCAGGCTTCATCATGCTGGCGGATTTGCCTCCGAAGGCGGCGGCCAGCTTCTTCATGCTGACCTCGCGGTCCGAGGGGACGACAACGCAGACCGGTTTGCCGTCCAATTCCGCCATCAGCGTCTTCAGCACCAGATGCGGGGCCTCACCGATCGCCTCGGCCGCCTGCAGGCCGATCCGATCGGCATTCGGGTCGTAGTCATAGGTGACGGTGCTGAAGGCAACGCCGGCCTTCGTCAGCATCTGGGTGGCGCGGGTCGTTTTGGACATGGCGGGCTGCGTTCACGCAAAAAGGGTCTGGTAGGTTTCAGGCTTGAAACCGACGGTTATCCTGCCCTTTGCCTCCAGCACGGGACGCTTGATCATGGAGGGCTGTTCCAGCATCAGCTCGATGGCCTTCTCACGGGTGAGATCGGTCTTCTGGCCGTCGTCGAGTTTTTTGAAGGTGGTGCCGGCCCGGTTGAGAACCGTTTCCCAGCCCGCGGCATCGCACCATGTTTCCAGATGGGCACGGTCGATGCCGGCCGCCTTATAGTCATGGAAAGAATAGTCGACGCCGTTGGCTTCCAGCCAGCTTCTGGCCTTCTTCATCGTGTCGCAGTTCTTGATGCCGTAAATCGTGACCGTCATGCCTTCTGCCCTTCGTCTTTAAAAGCACTTCCGGCATAACAAAATATCCGTCTTATTCAACCCGCCTGCTGAAACGCCCAGCGCACTTACCCGGTCCTGGTGGTTAAGCCATGCAAAATCGCATTGGCTGATATCCAAACGAGCGCGAGCAAAGCTGCATGGCTTCCCTGCTACATCATGAGTTGTAGAACGGGCCGGAAATGCCCATTATCTGGGCATCAAAGATGGAGAGAAAAATGCGTCAGGTTGCAAAGACATCGCGTAACTTCTTCGGTGAAACTTTCGCCGTTCTCGGTGCAGCGCTCTCGGTTTCGGCCGCTGTTCGCGCACATCGCAAGCCCGCCCGCGCCGATCTCGAAGCCCTCGGCATCGACGGCAAGGCTTTCGACAAGGTACAGCTCTAAGCTGGTCATTATCCGTTGCGAGGCGATATCGCCTCGCTTGCGCTCAAGGATCGACAACGGGTTCGGTTTTCGACGGGCGCGGTGGATGTGCGAATGGCGCAAAAAAAACGCGCCGGACTTGCACAACAAGGCCCCGTGTCGTTTTCATTATTGAATTCGGAAATAATTCCCGGCGTGGAAGTGCTATGCCGCTTCGGGTGCAGATTATCGTACCGCCAGCCTTTGCGTCTGCCGTTTCGAGCGTCCGATTACTTTTTCCGGCAATTGTAACTGGCTTTCAGGCCGCTCATAACAGTCCGCTTTCGGCGAAAGTGCGAAGCGCCCAAGCGACTCATGTCGTGTTTCGCCATTGTGGCTGAAAACCAGCTCGAAGCTCCCCGCCAGCCAGCTATAGGGCTTTTCCGCCGGCATCAGCTCAATTTTCCCGCAGCCATAGATCACGGTGAGATGCGGCGTAAGCGACGGCGCGACGACATAGGGCAGGTTTGCCCGCCAAAGGGCGCGTTGCACCATCTTCGCCAGGGCCTTAAGTTCCTGCATTTCGCGGTTGCTTCGCAGCACCAGACTGTTGCGATTGCCGAAAAGCGACGATCCATCGAAGGTGATCGGAACGGGTCGCGCCTTGATCTCCCCCAGTACCGCTCGCAGCCGATTTACCAGCCCTTGAGGCACGGTCTCGAAAGATCCGATACAGAGCAGGGTTATATGCAGAAGTTCCTGCGGATAGGCCTCACGCTTTGTCCGCCCTGCGGCATGACGTGACGCATCGGCAAAAATTCGCTCCGCGAGAGCTGCCGGTGGTTTCATCGTGATCAAGAGTTTGCTGCTAAATCGCGGATTGAAACGTCGTATTTTCTCCGGCTCATACCCTTCGAAGAAAAGCTGCCTTGAACCTCCTTCATCTGCCAACTCGAAACCCATGACGATGCTCCACGGCCTATGCCAGGGCCGCGATATTATCATCACCGCTAAGAATTAAAAGAACAAAAAGAGAACAATAGCCAAGTGGCGCTCACCAGATGCCGGGAAACAGGCGATGGCGCCTTTCACGGGCATAGTCAGCATAACCGGACAATTCTGCCTGAAGTAGACGATCTTCCCAGCCGGTGCGCAGGATCAGCAGGGCGATGGCCAAAGCGGCGGGGAGCAAAGCTACCCAGGAACCCAATGCGAGCGGTATGCCCGTGAACATGGCGATTGCGGCCGTGTAGCCGGGGTGGCGCACGATACGGTATGGCCCCGACGTGATCACCCGTTGCCCGCGCTCGCTTTGGATGCGGACACCCGGCTCGAAGAATGGATTGACGGCCTGGGCCCAGGCCGTAACCGCAATGCCGCCGACAAGCAGGATATACCCAAGCAGGACGGCCGAGATCGGCACGATGGACCACCCCATCCGGCCGGCATCGAGTGCCGCGACCGGGATTTCGGCGGAAAAAGCAAGAAGGATACCGGTGACGAGGAACAGGTCCCATTTCTTGGTGCCCGGCTGGAACTGGCTGCGCGCGCGGAAAATGACCGGGTTCACACGCGCCAATACCAGCGCCGAAAGGCCAAAGGCGGCGACGACGACCGCGACGAAAACCCAGCCCGGACACCAGCCAATCTGGCCTGCAGGCAGAAAAATCAGGGCCATCAGGCTGAGCGGTGAAATAATGGCGTAGAGGATCGCCGCGGAGCGTGACATTGGCTTCGGATCGGCATCGTGTGTCATCGGCTCCTCCCATTGTCCTTTGCAGGCGAACGTAGCCTCTCCTAACGGACTGCGTTGCAGCGGCCTGAAGCCGTGCCGGACCGAGGATACTCTGCGAAGGACGGTCGAAATACTGGCGAAAAAGGGCAGAAAGTCAAACGTGCAAGCGGCGTCCGGTCTTGTCAACCGTAGGACATTAGCGTCCGGACCGGGATGGTTCGGCCGCTGTTCGGGGGCATCGGTCAACCGCCATCGGTCGTCGATGGGTCCCGCCATATCAGCCACGCGCGGGCGGTTTCCGGGAAGCTCCTGTCAGTGGTCATAGGCAAAACCGCCTGGTGTTGACATTCTACCTACTAGTTGGTAGGTAATGCCTATGAAAAATCCCCAGACCAAGGCTGATGAAATTCTTCGCTGCGCACGCGCCCTGATCATAAAGGGTGGCTATAACAGCTTCAGCTATGCCGACATTTCCGCCGTGGTCGGCATTCGCAATGCAAGCATTCACCACCATTTTCCCAGCAAGTCCGATCTGGTCCAAAAACTGGTTGCGCAATACAGGCAGGAGGCGGAAGCCGGTATTGCCGAACTGGAACGAAACATCTCCGACCCGCTCGAACAGCTCCGCGCCTATATCGGCTATTGGGAGGGCTGCATCGCCGAGGCTACGCATCCCTTCTGCGTCTGTGCTCTGCTCGCCAGTGAAATCCCGGTTCTTCCTGAAACGGTCGCTCTTGAAGTGCGCGCGCATTTTCAAAGCCTCTCCGACTGGCTCACCGCCGTTCTGGAACGTGGTGTTGCACAGGGGCGCCTCATGCTGAGCGGGACCGCCAGAACCAATGCTGAAATCTTCATGGCCACCGTTCACGGCGCGATGCTCTCCGCCCGTGCCCACGGTGATGCGACGACTTTTGGCGCAATAACCCGTCCCATGCTGGAGCGCATGACCGCTTGAAATCGGAGCTTCGCGAGACAGATGGACGCGTGGCCCGAGCGGCATGCCACCGAAAAAATTAGACGGCATCAAGCTGGTAGATTTGTCGATGACGGTCTGCTTCCCGGACCAACCCGTCCTCTGGACGAGAAAGGTAATCTCTCATGTTCGGAATTTCTCCGCTTGGCTGGATCCACACGCTTGGAAGCCTGCCGGCCATTCCCGCCGCCATCTACATGTTTGCCCGCCACGGTCGAATTGTTCCCCGATCAGCGCCGGGCGCCGTCTATCTTGTTTCCATGCTGATCGGCGCTGCCACGGTCTTCCTCGTGGCACATCAGCCGATCAGCTACGGTGTTGGCGTCCTGACCATCCTGTTCCTGCTTGCCGGTTACGGCATCGAGCGCGTTCTGGGTTCAACGCGCATCGCCAGATATATTGAAACCATCTGTCTCAGCATCAGTGCATTTCTTTTGATGGTCCCGACGGTGAGCGAAATCCTGCGTCGTGTTCCGGACGGTCACCCGCTGGTTACGGACCTGAAATCGCCGCTGCTTCTTGGCGTTCAGGCCGGGTTGCTGGCGATCCTCGTCGTGGGCCTGACGGCTCAGATGATCCATCTCACACGACAAAACAGAAACGCCGCGAACTAGTCGCGGCGTCATATTTATCGGACCGTGTCGAGTATAGTCCTATTCCCACTCAATTGTTCGCCTTGTGGTCTAACCTATTGAAAAACAAAGCGAAAAAATATTTCTTGGGAGCCATATGCCGCCGCACCCACCGTCAAAAAGCTATCCCTCTTGAAATCATTGGGTTTTTTCGGCTGATCGGCTCGTAAAAAATTTCGCCACCTATCGCCGGTGACGGTCGCCGCTTCAGTTCGCGGAACAGACGGCGAATGTCCTCGCAAGAACTACATCATACCGACTCGCGGTTCCATTTTCCATCCTACTTGGGAGATTCGGGAAGCGCTCAAAGGAAACAGTCCGGTATGAGGGGAAAGCCTTCCCCTGCGGCCGAGCCAAGGTCTCGGCCGACCCCTTCTGCGGGGAGGCCCCGCAACGCCCCCTTTGCTGGAGACCGACAACCCCTAGCAAAATTTGCAGACCTTGAATGTCAGAAAAACATAGGCTATTTTCTGACACATGAAAACGGCGATCACATCGGTTCCCGATCGGATTATGAAGCGCGCCCGCTCTAGCGGACGTGGCGGCGTCTTCACGCCCAGCGACTTCTTGGACGTTGCCGGGCGCGCAGCGGTCGATCAGGCTCTTTCGCGATTGGTCAAGAACGGCGCGCTACGTCGCCTCACCCGTGGCCTGTATGACTATCCCAAGCTCCATCCGAAACTCGGACAGCTCTCGCCCACGCCCGATGACGTCGCGCAGGCGTTGGCGCGTGAGACGGGATCGCAGGTGCAGATCGCGGGCGCTCGGGCGGCGAACGCCCTCGGCCTGACGACGCAGATGCCGGCGAAGAACACCTACCTGACCGACGGGCCGTCCCGGCGCGTGGTGCTGGGCAAGCGCGTGGTCGACCTCCGGCACGCATCCCCCAAGCATCTGATCGCCCCCGGCAGTCCGGCGGGCACTGTCGTTCAGGCGCTCCGGCATGTAGGTCCGTCGCGCGCCACCGATGTCGCGCAGGTCGCGGCGCATCATCTGTCGGCGTCCGACAAGAAGACCCTCGCGGCCTCGGCCACTCAGGCTCCCGCCTGGATGCGGCCTACGCTCGCCTCGATCGCCAGCGCAGATTTGGTCGGAAGCAATGGATAAGGTCGCCTTGCTTCCGACCGAGGACCGCGCCGCCCTCTTCGGTGAATCGGGCGCGGCCCGCGGTATGGCGAACACGATCGTCGAAAAGGACTTCTGGGTCTGCTGGACGCTGAAACGGCTGTTCACGGTGCAGGGCAAGGATACCGCCTCGCTGGTCTTCAAGGGCGGCACGTCGCTGTCGAAAGCCTTCAACGCCATCCGCCGCTTCTCCGAGGATATTGATCTCTCCTTCGATCGCGCGGATCTCGGCTACACCGGGGACCGCGATCCCGAGAAGGATGGGCTCAGCAAGAAGAAGACCAGCCAACTTATCGACGACCTCGTGAGCGATGTCGAACGGCATATCGCCGACAAGCTGCTTCCAGCGCTCCACGCCGCGATCGTGGAGCATCTTGGCGAACCTGCCGCCGGAGCATGGTCGCTGGAAATCGACCCCAACGACGCGCAGACGGTGAACTTCCACTATCCCACCGCGCTTCCTGCGACCGAATATGAAAGCATCGGCTACATCACGCCGCGCGTGAAGCTGGAGATGGGCGCGCGCGGAGATCCCTGGCCGACCGAAGAAAAGACAATCCACCCATATTCGGCGGAGGATTTTCCCGATTTCTTTGACGCGCCGGATGTCGCCGTCACCGTCCTGTCCGCCCGCCGCACCTTCTGGGAAAAGGCCACGGCGCTCCATGCAGAAGCGCATCGCCCGCCGGATTCGGCGATGCCGCAATATTTCTCCCGTCACTATTACGATCTCGCCATGCTGCTCGACACGGTCGAGGGCAAGGAAGCCGTCGTCGACTTCGACCTGCTGGCGCAGGTCGCGAAGCACAAGGCGACCTTCTTTCGGTCGGGCTGGGCCAGCTACGATACTGCTCGACCGGGGACGTTGCGGCTCATGCCGGAAGAATCGCGTGTGAAGGACTTGCGCACCGACTATCGAGCAATGGCGCCGATGATGTTTGACGAATCCCCGCCGTCGTTCGACGACATACTGGAGAGGATTGCGGCACTTCAGGAAGTCATCAATAGATAGATGGACAAAGGGGCTGGGGAGGACAATTTATTAGCGCGATACGTTCCATAGATCTGCGCCTTGTCGATGATCTCGTTGACTTCGTCCGAGGCTCTGGCTTCGTGCTCGACTTTTCTGACACGAGCTTCGCGGAATTTTTCGCGTCCGAGCTGAAGGTCAACATCGACGATCCCAAATTCTCGGCGAACGGCGGGTCGAAGGGGAAGCGGCTGCGCTACTTCTTGCAACACTGCGATGACGCCACTGCTGTCCGCACGCTTACCGCGCTTTGGGAACACCGTTCCGAGTATCTCGCCCGTAGCGGTGCAAAGGACCCCGTAAACGACGCCGCAACACGCTATCAGGGCTTGATCGACCGCCTCTCCGGCGGCGTGTCGCCCGTGCCGGCTCGGCCTGCACCAGCGCCCGCCGTCGATCGGCAAAAAATCGCGACCATCAAGTCTGAACTGCTGCGGGTTTCTTCACTCGGCGCACAGGCACGCGGCTTTGCGTTCGAGGGATTCCTCAAGGATCTGTTTGATGCTTTCGGCCTTGCTGCCCAGGAGCCTTTTCGGCTGCGTGGCGAGCAGATCGACGGCAGTTTCCAGCTCGGCAGCGACACCTATCTGCTGGAGGCCAAATGGCACGGCCAGCCGATCGGTGTTGCCGATCTCCACACGTTCCATGGCAAAATCGAGCAGAAGGCGGCATGGACGCGGGGTCTGTTCATGAGCAATAGCGGCTTTTCCGAAGACGGCTTGGTCGCCTTCGGTCGAGGCAAGCGCGTAATCTGCATGGACGGTCTCGACCTCTATGAGATGCTCGACCGGGAAATACCGCTCAATCAGGTTCTGGAACGCAAGGTGCGCAGGGCGGCCGAAACCGGCATGCCCTTCCTTCGTGTTCGTGATCTCTTCCCGATCTGAGGCGGCGGCGCATGGTGCAGTTCAACGATTGGTGCGACTCGGCAGACACGCCCCTCGGCAATCACCACGTCCGGGTCATGACGGGCCGGCCGGCAGACGCCGCGACCGGTATCCAAGTGACAGCCACCGCCGTTCCCGCGCACTATGCCGCCGAGGAACGTATAGCCGCGGCGCTTGCGCGGCTGGGCAAAGCCGCCGCCGCGCAAATGGTCACCGATCTTCTCCCGCAAACGCCACAGATCCGATCGGGCGACCTTGGCGAGATCTACGCTACGGAGTGGATCGACGCACACAGCGGCTATCGTGCGCCGATCAAGCGACTGCGCTGGAAGGATCACCGCAACATGGCGATGCGTGGCGATGACGTCATCGGCATGATGCTTGACCCAGCGACACAGCGCCTCCGCTTCCTGAAGACAGAAGCAAAGAGCCGCATCGATCTGCGCGCCCAAACGCTGGAGGAGGCGCGCGCCGGCCTGAATAAGGACGGAGGCCTGCCGTCCTCGCACGCCCTATCCTTCATCTCAGCCAGGTTGATGGAACTGGGCACCGACGCGCCGCTCGTCGACGCCATCGACGAGGCGCTCTACCGGAACGGCATCCCGCCTGAGAGCGTGAAACATCTCCTCTTCACCTTCTCGGGGAATTCTCCGCAGGCCCTGCTGACGCAGGCGCTGCAAGCCTATCCCGGCCCGATCGGGCAATGGGGCATCGGTCTGCACGTCAACGGTCACGCCGCCTTTGTCGGAGCCGTCTACGATCGAGTCATAGCCGATGCCAACCACCCCTGACGCGATCACAGCGGCGATTACCGACGCTGCGGCGGCAGGCTTCCGCGGCAGGCTCATTGCGCGCGGGCAGGCTCGCGCAATGATCTGGCGTGACGGTGTTCTCCCGCCCGACGCGCCCGCCTTCTCGCCGCAGCTCAGTTTCGATCTCCACAGTTACGCCTATGGCTTGCTTGGGCTGGGGCTACGCCTCCTCGAACTCGACGGCGACCCGAACCAGGCACGGACGGCGTTCGAACAGGCCGCAACCGCCCTCGAAGCGGTTATGGCCAAAGGCAATCGCGGCGAAGCAGACCGCGACTTCCATTTCGTGATGGCAGCCGCCAGCTATCACCTCGCGCACCTTTCCGCCCAGGCCTATTCCCTCCTTGCAGTCGTGGCCGACGAGGCAAATTTCTCGCCGATCGAACAGGCGCTCGCACTCTTAATGCGCCGAGACATCAACGCGCTGCGCACGCGAGTGTATGCCTTCCGCCTCGATGGCCGAGGATCAGACGCGACCATTACGGCGCTCTTCCAGCAGCGTCTCGCCGAGCCCGTCGCCGCCGACGCGCCGGAACGGGACGGAAAAGACTTTCTCTTCGAGGGCTTGGACCTCGCCCTGACGGACGCCTTCTTCGGCGCCTTTGCGATGTTCCTGCTCGGCCTGGATCGCGGCGAACGTGCTCTTCTCGACCGGGCAATCGCCCAGCTTCGCGAGAATCTCGACATCTGCGGGGAACTGAACCTTCTGCCGCAATGGTGGGTGCATCGGGTCGCCATCCATCTGCTTTCCGATCTCTGGTCGAACACCTTCCACGAAAAGGTTCCGCTGCTTCCCGCCGGCGGCGCTGCTCCTTCATGGCCCGGCCTACGCGAGCTCTTCATCGCCTTGCTCGCTCGCCGCCCAAGGGCGGAGGTCGACCTGTGGCCGTCACAGACCGAGGCGGCGTCGCGCGCTGTCGATCAGACCGACAATCTCGTCGTTTCGCTGCCGACCAGCGCCGGCAAGACTCGCATCGCCGAACTGTCCATTCTGAGATGTTTGGCCGGCGGGCAGCGCGTCATGTTCGTGACCCCGCTTCGCGCCCTGTCAGCACAAACCGAAACCACGCTTCAGCGCACCTTCGGGCCGCTCGGCAAGACCATTTCCGCCCTCTACGGCAGCATCGGCGTGTCCGGCTTCGACGAGGATGCCATCCGCGAGCGTGACATCGTCGTCGCGACCCCCGAGAAGCTCGATTTCGCCTTGAGGAACGATCCGTCGCTGCTCGACGATGTGGGCCTGCTCGTGTTCGACGAAGGCCATATGATCGGTCCCGGCGAACGCGAAGTTCGATACGAGGTTCAGATTCAACGCCTCCTGCGTCGTCAGGACGCCGATCAACGTCGCATCGTCTGCCTGTCGGCAATTCTTCCCGACGGCGATCAAATGGAAGACTTCTCGGCGTGGCTGCGCCGCGATCAACCGGGCGGTCCCATCAAGCACGATTGGCGTCCGACGCGCTTGCGCTTCGGCGAAGTCATCTGGAATTCGCCGGCAGCGCGCCTCAATCTTCGCGTCGGCGAGGAAAAACCCTTCGTGCCCCGATTTCTCACTGGCGCGGCACCGCCGCTGTTCGTGCCGCCGAAGAAGCTCCGCACCAGGCTCTTCCCGGACAATCAGCAGGAATTGAGCCTTGCTACCGCATGGCGTCTCGTCAGCGACGGCCAGACCGTGCTGATCTATTGCCCGGAGCGCCGCAGCGTCGAACCCTTTGCCAAGGTCATCGTTGAACTGCACTCGCGCGGCGCACTCGCGTCCTTGCTCACGGTCAATCCGGCCACCCTGCAGACCGCCATCGCGCTCGGTGAAGAATGGCTTGGGCCGGACAGCGACATCCTGAAATGTCTTCGACTTGGTGTGGCGCTTCACCATGGCGCCTTGCCGACCGCCTATCGCAAGGAAGTCGAGCGCCTTCTGCGTGACGGTGTGCTCAAGGTCACGATCTCATCGCCGACATTGGCGCAGGGCCTCAATCTCTCGGCGACCGCGGTGGTCATGCACTCGCTCTACCGGCACGGCGAGAAGATAAAGGTCTCCGAATTCAAGAACGTCATCGGACGCGCGGGCCGGGCCTATGTCGATGTCGAAGGCCTTGTCCTCTATCCCATCTTTGAGGATGCAAAGAACAAGAAGCACGACGAATGGGTCGGGCTGATCGAGGACCTCGGCGCCCGCGAGATGGAAAGCGGGCTCATCCAACTCATCCTCTCGCTGCTCAGCCGCATGCACGCGCGGCTTGGCGGCAACCTCGACCAGTTGATGGACTATGTCGTCAACAATGCCGCGGCCTGGACTTTCCCCGAGGTTGCCGGCGAAAAGGCCGACAAGCGTGAGCGGGCGCTGAAAGAGTGGGAGCGTCACATGGCGACCCTCGACACCGCCATTCTCAGCCTCATCGGCGAGGCCGACGTACCTGATGATCAGATCGAGGCCGCGCTCGACAACATCCTTCAATCTTCGCTCTGGCAACGCCGCCTGCTGCGCGTCGACGACGCATTGCGCGTTGCCTATCGCACTACGCTGCTCACGCGGAGCCGGTATATCTGGGCGAATTCGACCGCCGTTAGGCGGCGCGGCTACTTCCTGGCCGGGCTCGGCCTCGAGGCGGGACATGCGCTGGACGCAGTTGCGCCTGAAGCGAACCTCCTTCTCATACAGGCAAACGCGGCCCTCGCGGCCTCGGACCATGAGGCGGCGATCGCTGCGATCACCGGCATCGCCGAGCGCGTGTTCACCTTCTATCCATTTGAACCGGACCCATTCCCGGCGAATTGGCGCGACATCCTCAGATTCTGGCTACTCGGGCAGCCATTGGCCGCGATCGTCGCCGGGCAGGAAGCCGAGGCATTACAATTTATCGAAGGCGGCCTGGTTTATCGCCTGCCTTGGGCCATGGAGGCCTTGCGCGTTCGTGCCGCGGCCAATGGCGACGTCGTCGGCATATTGGCACTGGGCCTGGACGACCATGAACTTGGCCTGGCTGTGCCCGCTGTCGAAACGGGGACGATGAACCGCTCCACCTCGATCCTGATCCAGGCGGGGTTCAATTCGCGGCTCGCGGCCATCAAAGCCGTCACCGACACAGCCGCCACCTTTACCACCGGAGCGCAATTGCGCGCATGGTTGCGCTCACCTGATCTCGCAGCCTGGTCGGCGCGACCCGACTGGCCCACCGCCGAGACGCGGGCCATATGGCTGGAATTCATCCAGGAGTTCGCACCGGCGAATAACCGGACCTGGGCACGGCGAGACTATCTTGGAAATGTTCAGTGGTTCGCTGCGCCCGCGCCTCCGGGTACGCCAGTCAGCCTCTTTCATCGGAACGGACAGCCACTGGTTCTGGCGCCCGACGGGCACGCGATCGGACTGCTGCTACATCCGCTCAACCCCAATCGACGCGGTCTCGTGCGAACGAGCGTGGCTCTGAACGTCGCTCAGCTCGACTTGAGCTACCTCGGTCCCGACGATTTGTGGACCACCTAGCTCGTGAAAAAAGGCCCTCACCCGCACAGCCAGATCGGAGATCGAGCTTCGGCGCGCGATATTTTCAAGATCCCCAATGATCGGCCAGACACCTGACGAACAGCGCGCCGCGCGAGGACAAGCCCTTGGATAGCAGTCAAATCATCGAGAGTGCGATCAGCAGACTCGCAAATACTATGAGAATTTACGCCGAAGCGCATATGCGCTTCGGCGATCTGTTCAAGATCGACCCCGAAGAAGCGATTGACAATATCGATCGCTCTTTTGAAATGATGCTTGAGAGCTTTCATACACTCTATGATGTATCGAAGCATCTCTTTCCGTATTTCGACCATGGGGACACGGCCCTTGTGATCGCAGTGCGAAACGCGATCCATCACCGTGACCACCCGCTGTTTCGAAGCCTTCAGCGACGCCTGCACCTCGATAGAGGTGGAGTGGAACGCTGGCTCGGCGCATCCTTTTTGCTCGCAAGCCACCCCATGCTGCACGGTGCTCCGATCCGAATGTCCCACCATTTACGATTGGACGACCTGGACGCGCGGCTCGATCCTTCACGCGCATCGCCATATCTCGATACCTTTGTGAGGGGCGCGACGGCCACCGCACGATTTTCGTTGATCGACTCGCAGCTCGGGCTGTCAGCGATCCGTAAATTTCGTTCCCAGCACCGATACCCTGACGACCAAACCTATCTCGATCTCGTGCCGATTTGTGTCTCGGCCATTTGCAGGGTGTTCAAGGCAATGAACGCCGCGGGCATCAATTTCAGAGATTTCGACGCCAATACCTATGTCGGTCCGTTCACGACGGAAATCGCGGTCGATCTCTCCAGCCAAGACTTCAAGCAATTGCGTTTGCGCGGTTGGGGACCGTTGGACCTCATCCCTATTCCCATCGAGGACAGGCATGAACACGGAGTCGAGTGAAGGGAGAAATCCGTCCCCCGCGGCCGAGTCGAAGTCTCGACCGCCCCCTTCTGCGGGGACGCAGGCGTAAAATTACGATGGAACAGGAAGACGATTTTCTCGCCTCGAAATATGTCGAGTACCGCAAGGCTTGCAGGGAAGCCGAGGCATTTACGCCCTTCATGCCCTATGGCTGGTTCAAACCGCCCCAGACAGTCCGGCTGGATAGCGAGTTCGGCCTTCAGCAAATGGCCTATCGCGATCTCGCGGATGATGCCGCACGCGACCTCGCAAACGGGATCAATCACCTGATCGGCCTCACCATGCGTCTGGAAGCATGGGGCAGCGTCATCGAAGCGCTTGATGTCCAGCAGACGAACCAATTGCTGCATGAGTTCGTGCAGGATCTGGCTTCAACGGCGCTGCTCAGCCCATACACGCTCAAGGCCCGGTTCTTCTTTGCGGTCGCGCATCTGTCCCATCAGGCGAACAGGGTTTCCCGAGGAAGCGAGTGGGCGGACGATCTTGCCGCTCTGCCGGAGGATTGGGGCATCAAGGAAGAGGTGGCGGTCAAGGCCGCAAAGCCTTGGCGCTCCTGGAAGAAATTGAACCGGGCGCTCAACACCGTCGACATGGGCGACTTCAAGTCCGCCACGGATGATTTCCGGAGTAAGTACACCCACAGGTTCACGCCACGGGTCGAACTTGGGCTATCCCAATCAATCAAGCGCCTTTGGGCAAAGGGCGAAAAAACGCCCTCCTACGGAATCGGCGGCTCGCCGCCGCTTAAACTGGACGCGGTTGTCCAGGAACTTAAAATCCAATGCGTCCGCCTGTCAGCCTGTTACGCCGAGTTTCAGAAGCTTGTCGCGGAGCAGAGCAAGGTATTGTTCGGGAATGCCGATAGCCCGCAAGAGTGAGAGTCCGGACGGGGCTTTGCCGTAACGGATGGAGGCCGCTTCCCTTTGCGTGAAACCTAAAGGCGATCAGGATTCACGGAGGCCAGGCCCATCGGCCTTCATCTCCTGATCCAGTCCTTGCGCCCGGCCGCTGCTCCGCTCTGGCCGGGCCGATTGCTTGGGGGCTCTGCCCCCTGGCGCGGCGCAAGGGATCGCTGCGCTCGACCGGGACGGTCTCCCCAGCCTTCCGCGCGGATGCGTGTTTCTCACTCTCGTTACGAGCTTCGATCCGCTCGTGCAGGCCGGGTGATACCCCTCCATCCCGGTCGCCCTTGCACCTTGCACCCCCCGGTCTCGCCGACGGGCAGGGTTGCAGCGCAGCGCTGCGCTTCAACCCAAGCCCATAGGAGCAAAGACCATGACCACGACCGCCAACATCGCCCCGACCGCCGAACACGGCACGACCGTTTTCATCCCGCTCAACAAGCTCAAGAAGCATCCGAAGAATGCCCGCAAGACCCCGCACAGCGAGGCGTCTATCGAGGCGAAGGCGGCGAGCATCGCTGCCAAGGGCATCCTGCAAAATCTGGTGGTGGAGCCTGAAACGAACGCCGAGGGCGAGCCGACCGGCTTCTATCTCGTCAGCATCGGGGAAGGCCGCAGGCTGGCGCAGATGCTGCGCGTGAAGCGCAAGCAGATCAAGAAGACCGAACCCATCCGCTGCGTCATCGACACGGCGAACGATGCCGCCGAGATCAGCCTTGACGAGAACGTCACGCGCGAAGACCTCCACCCCGCCGACCAGTTCGAGCGCTTCCGCGAGCTTTCCGAGGATCGGGGATGGGGCGCGGAGGAAATCGCCGCCCGGTTCGGCGTGACCGCCCATGTCGTGAAGCAGCGGATGCGTCTCGGCGCTGTCAGCCCCAAGCTGTTGCAGCTCTATCGCGATGGCGATCTGACCTTGGATCAGTTGATGGCCTTCGCCATCACCGACGATCACGCGCGGCAGGAACACGTCTATGAGAACCTGTCCTACAACCGCGATCCGTCCATCATCCGGCGCGACCTGACCAAGATGAACGTAGCCGCGACGGATCGCTGCGCCGTCTTCGTTGGCGCGCAAGCCTATACCGAAGCAGGCGGCAACATCATCCGCGACCTGTTCACCGAGGATCGGGGTGGTTTCTTTGAAGACCCTGCGTTGCTGGACCGGCTAGCCGTCGAGAAGCTGGAAGGGATCGCCGCCGAGGTGCAGCAGGCCGAGGGATGGAAGTGGACCGCCGCCTATCTCGACTTCCCCCACGCCCACGGGATGCGCCGTGTCTATCGGCATTCGGTGGAGCTTTCCGAGGAAGACGCCACGGCTTACGACGCGGCGCAGGACGAGCTTGAGCGCCTGAACGCGGAATGGGAGGACGCCGACACCGACCTCCCGCCCGAGGTGGATACGCGCCTTGCGGAGCTTGAAGCCGAGATCGACCGGCTGGACGCCAAGTGCCATGCCTTCGATCCCGATGACATTGCGCGCGGCGGCGTGTTCGTCGTCGTCGGCCATGCTGGCGATGTTCGGATCGAGCGCGGTTTCATCCGTGCCGAGGACGAGGCCCCGGAGCCGGAACCGGAGGACGCCGAGGGCGGCGAAACCGTCATCGACGGGGTGCGCGTCAACGGGGACGGCGAAATCCTCGACAGCGGAGAGGACGGCGACGACCTCCCCGAAACCGAGCAGGAGCCGGAAGAAGAAGCCGGGGATGCGGGCAAGCCACTGCCGGACTCGCTCATCCGCGACCTGACCGCGCATCGCACCCTTGGCCTGCGCCTCGCTCTTGGCGAGCAGCCGGACATGGCGTTGATCGCCGTCGTCCATACGCTGGCCGCGCAGACCTACTATCGGGGCGGCAGCACGGCCCATTGCCTCGAAATCAGCCCGACCAGCAATTTCCTCGCCGCCCACGCGGACGGCATCGAGGACACGGCGGCGGCGAAGATGCTGGCGGATCGCCATGCCGGATGGGCGGCGGACATGCCGCGCGACTTGGCAGACCTCTGGGGCTTCGTTGCCGGTCTGGACCATGCGAGCCTGATGGCCTTGCTCGCGCATTGCGCCTCGTTGACCGTCAATGCCGTGAAGTTGCCATGGGAGAGCGGCAAGCGCCGCGCCCATGAGACGGCGGACAAGCTGGCGACGGCGGTGACGCTCGACATGACGGCGCACTGGACCGCGACCGTGCGCAGCTATTTCGGGCGTGTCACTAAGGCCCATATCCTCGCCGCCGTGCGCGATGCCCTTGGCGACGAGGCAGCGGAGCAGATCGCGGACAAGAAGAAGGTGGAGATGGCCGAAGCCGCCGAACAGCTTCTGGCCGGGACCGGGTGGCTTCCGCCCATGCTGCGCACCGCGCACCCCGCATGGCTCGACCAGCAGCCACAGGCGGTAGGGAATGAGCGCCTACCCGAAGTCAGTGAGGATCAATTCGCTATCGCAGCGGAATAATCGGAGAGCCGGGGCCGCGCGAGCGGTCCCGGCTCTCTCGCCTAAAAAATCGCGGCCGCGCGGCTTCTCCGCGCGGCCGATATACCTCGATTATCCTAACCCGCTCATAGTCGTCATAAGGGGCCACGCATGAGGTGTGACACATACGCAAGACGAAACGAAGTTCGCAGCGCAGTCGGGCGGCATCTTGTTGCAAGGCTCCCCTTAGAAATTCTTCTGGTAGATGATGAACGGCGTCTTGTCGGCGATGTGGTCATAAAGCTTGCGCGCAGTAGTGTTGAACTCCTGAGTCATCCAATACACCTCGGGCGCTCCAACCTCGTGCGCCTTGGCGTAAACGCCCTCGATGAGCGCCCGGCCCACGCCGGTGCCGCGCACCTCGGGATCGGCATAAAGGTCCTGGAGATAGCAGACGTTGCGAACCGTCCAGCACGACCGATGGAAAAGGTAGTGCGCAAGGCCGATGGGCTTGCCGTCGAGCGTAGCGAGGAGACCTCGATATTCGCCCTCTGTCGCGTCGCCCGTCAGCCGGGCGAACGTGGTAGTATAAATCTCTTCCGGCATCACCGTTTCGTAGAAGGCCAGATAGGCAGTCCATAGGCGCCGCCATTCACCTTCATCATCCTTGTGTAGAGGGCGAACGACAACAACGGTCATGATGGGCTCCTGTGCAGATTTTGTGAGGCCGTAGGGTGTGGACCGGTAAATTTCGTTCACCTAGCTCCAGAAGAGCATTTATGCATTAACTGCGAAGAAAACTACAAGAAAAGGCATTCATTCTACAAATTGTAACAATGATTTTGGGCCGACTGCTGACAGCGCTCTTCTCTCTGTATCTCTTCAATCTACGGTGGAGGCGTCTTCCATGGCGCTGCCTTTAGGGGCGGCTTTCAACTTTGCCGAAAGCACGCCAGCGGCGCGCTTCCGGCATTCGGCTGTAGCCCTACGGAAAAAAGGGCAGCGGCGGCCATTTCGCCAGCCTGCCCGTGGCGCGCAGCGTCCGAGAGGCCGGTCTTAATCGACATTATACCGACGTCAGCTAAGATCAGGCCGCTACACTCGCACGCTGTCAGATGGCATAGAATGCCGGGAGGCGCGGAACACGCATTCGAGCCCCGGCCATTGATGCGACGGTGTGCGGCGGACATTCGGCAGCGTCGTGCGCGGATCATGCCGCGAGGGTGCGGGCACGGGGCCGCATGTGCATTCGCTTCGTCCAACGCCGAGAATTGGCCAAAGCGGCGAGGATCAGGGTGGTGTGCATCGGCCAGCGGGGCCAGCACCGTTCCGTTCTCGAGCCGTGAGGTGCGAGGGGCGGCCGCCATTGCCGTATTCCCCCGATCTCCTGAGACGAGCGCTCCATCCGCGATCTCGAATGGCCTGGGTCTGACCGAAGACCGGCTTCGCCTCGCTCGTCTCCCGCAACATCCGCCGTCAACTTTTTTCCGCCGCGCGCGAGCGCGCTTTGCATCGCGAAGCAAAAAAGCCGTCGCCGGCCGCCTTCCACTTCGTTCCAGCCCTACGGGTGCAGGGTCGAGCGTCCCCGGTCTCACGACCCCCATCGAGGTCGCAATGGAGCGGCCCGACAGGAAAAGGAATACGACAATGGCGACCATCGGCACCTTCACCAAGAACGAAAACGGCGCGGGCTTCACCGGCGCAGTCAAGACCCTGACCCTCAACGTCAAGGCCAAGTTCGTCCCCGCCGAGGGCGAAAGCGAGCGCGGCCCCGACTTCCGCATCTTCGCTGGCGCGACCGAGTTCGGCGCTGCCTGGAAGAAGACCACCCGCGAAACCGGCCGCGAATATCTCTCGGTCAAGCTGGATGATCCGAGCTTCCCGGCCCCCATCTACGCCAGCCTGGTCGAAGCCGAGGACGGCAGCGGTCACAACCTCATCTGGTCCCGCCGCAACGGCGACTGAGACCGCCCCCTCAAGAAGCCCCGCCGCGGCGGGGCTTCTTCATGCTCATGTCCGCCACCGTCTAGGAACAAGGAATCGGGAGAACGGGACTCCCGATCGGATCTCGTGCCCGGTTTCCGCTCCACTCTGGCCGGGCGGCTTGCTTGGGGGTCTCCCCCCGGCGCGGTGCAAGGGATCGCTGGCGCTCGACCGGGACGGCTTCCCCGGCCTTCCTCCACGTCGTTCCGCCGTTCCGTGCAGGCCGGGAGATCCCCCTCCGTCCCGGTCGCCCTTGCACCTTGCACCCCCCGGTCTCGCCGACGGGCAGGGTTGCAGCGCAGCGCTGCGCTCCAACCCAAGCCCACGAAAGGAAAGACCATGTATCATCAGCTCGCCACCCGGTTCGGCCGCAACTCCCACCAGATCAGCGGGCGCGAGCCGCTGGATAACGAGGCGCTTTATCGGCATGTCCCGTCGATCTTCGCCAGCGAAGCCCATAACAGCCGTTCCGAGCGTTACGTCTATGTCCCCACCATCGACATCGTGGAGGGGTTGCGCCGGGAAGGATGGTTCCCGTTCTTCGCCGTCCAGTCGGTTCCGCGCGACGGTTCGCGCCACGGCCACGCGAAGCATATGCTGCGCCTGCGCCGGGATGGCGGCATCGGCAAGCCGGAGGCGGCCGAAGTCATCATCGTCAACAGCCATGACGGCACCAGCGCCTATCAGATGTTCGCCGGGATGCTCCGTTTCGTCTGCACCAACAGCATGATTGCGGGCGAGCGGTTCGAGGAAATCCGCGTCCCCCACAAGGGCAATATCCAGCATGACATTATCGAGGGCGTGTTCACCGTCGCGGAGGACTTCCCGCGCCTGATCGACGCGAGCGAGACGATGAAGGAAATCCGTGTTTCCGCAGAGGAACGCCGCGTGCTAGCCGAGGCGAGCCTTGTCGCCCGTTACGGCGAGGACGAAAGCCCACTACGCCCTGAACAGATCATCGAACCGCGCCGCCGCGAGGATATGGGCGGGAGCCTCTGGAGCACGTTCAACGTCATTCAGGAGCATTTGACCAAGGGCGGGCTGCAAGGCCGCAAGCAGAATGCCGAAGGCCGCATCCGCCGGAGTCAGACACGCCCCATCAACGGCATCGACCAGAACGTGACGCTTAACCGCGCGCTTTGGACACTTGCGGAGGGAATGCAGAAGCTGAAGGGGTTTTGACCTCCAACACGAGAGGGCCGCCTCGGCGGCTCTCTCCTTACCGACGAAAATTTTGCGCCGATCCGGCGGTGCGGATCGGCGGTGCGGCCATACGCAGGGATATGGCCGCGCTCGCCGGGCTGCGCCCGGCTCGCAGAATCACAAAGCACTGTTAAGAAGAAAATAACCAATTTGCTGATCGAGTTACGCGATCCATTTATCTGAATTGAGTAACTACAGCCATCTCAACTTATATCAGACGCTCTCTATCCGAGCATCGTTCTTCGTGTTCGGTATAGAGAGGTGCGCCATGCTGAGCATCGACTGGCGTTCACCGGCGGCATATCAATATGCCAAGGGCATCCCCGCTGCCGGTTTCGCTTGGGAATATCTTCGCCGCCACGACGATTACCGTCGCGAGTTTCAGGCAATCGCTGGATTGAGCGAGCCAGACCCGGAGCGCCTGGAAGCCTTCGTGCAGCGCTGGGGGTTGCGATTTTCCGACCGATCCTGAAACTCCGTCTGATCGGCAGTCCCTATTCTGGATACCGAACCTTCAGCCGCAGGCCGTGCTGCTCTCTCCGGTGCAGCATCGGCATGGCGAAACGGAGCCAATCGTGACGCTGGCGCACCTCGATGGCCTCGATTTGCGTCAGGCACCCGATGGCTGGCACGGCATCTGGCAGGTCGATGGCGTTGCGCACCAGTTCTGGCTTCCGCAAGCCGTTCCCGACGCTGCCGCCTTCTACGCCGCGTCCCTGCCGATGGATTCCTTTCTGGAGCTGCGCGCCCATGCCGCTCGCCGCCTCTGGCGCGCAATCAACGGCCGCCCGCCTGGCTCCGACTTCCGTGTGTTGCCGGCCCAGCTTCGACAGTGGCATATCCTGTCCCTGCGCGCGCTCGACGCGCGGTTGCGCGGCGAGAGCTATCGCGCCATCGCCGAAGTGCTGCTCGGATTCGAAGGGACGAAAGAGGATTGGGAGATCGGGCCGCAAAAGAACAAGGCTCGCCGGCTTGTCGCCCATGGCATCAAAATGATGCGGGGAGGCTATCGGCTTCTGCTTCGCTATCCGCTCAAATCACCGCAGGGATGACGTTCCGCGACCCTGCGCCGCGCTCGCGACGGCCTGTTCCAGAATACGCCGATAGCCTGCTTTCGACAGCCATTGGGCACGGGCCAGATGAGTTTCCCAGCAATACCGGCTGCGCGCTTCCTCGGCGATGGGATCACGATGCAGGACGATCCGCGCCACTTCTCGCCAGTCCGCACCGTCGCGGTTCGCATCCAGCAGGCGCAAATAGGTGACATAATGCTGCTCGTCATAGGCGGTGACGATGTTGCCGCTCGGCGCTACGTCGTCCACCTCGGGATCGAGCTCGACCGGATTGGGCATCGGCGATACTCCCCATCGTAGAGAAGGTTTCGTCTGCGGTGCGCCCCCGCAAACATCCTCTCTGACTCTTGGTGATCGGGGAGTTCGAAACCGTCACGAAACGGCCCCGTGGCCTTTAGTTCGGGTGAACCTGTTGCATACGCCACAGGCTCCCCGACCATAAGGTCAAGGAGTGTGGTGCTGTAACGGCCAGCACCAACCGTTCGTGAGGGGTTTCGACGCCCCGAAGCAGTGCGTTACTGCTCCGCTCGCAGTCATAGCCGAACGACGCCGGAATGTCTTCGCCGAATTCACCCGGTCGGCAATGACCCGCTGAAATAGCTCACCTTATTAGGATCACTGCATCTCCTCTCGGGGTGCCGCCCCCGCATAGGCGCAAATGCGGCACGCTACCGGCCGCCGATCCCTCGCCATGGTTCGCCATAGCCCGCCGCCACGACGGCAGCGCGCATCAACCCATGATCCAGAGGTGATCCTATGGCCATCCGCCCGAATGCGGACATGCCGCCGCGCCTGCTGCGCACACAGGAGGCCGCGCGCTTCCTCGGCATCTCCATCCGCACCCTTGAGAAGCATCGCACCTACGGCACCGGCCCGACCTATCGCAAGGTCGGGGGCCGCGTCCTCTACACCGTGCGCGATCTCGAAGCCTGGACCGAAATCGGCACTCGCAAATCCACCAGCGACAAGACGGCCGGCACGGTCTTTCCGGCCCGCCCGCTGACGCCGCAAGAGCGGGGTGAGTGCTGAATGCTGCGCGACGACAATCATAGCCCCGCCGACGCGCACGGCCGCGATTCCAGCGAACGCAGCCGGCTCGACCCCTTCGTGGTCGCGACCGGCGACGCCGCGCCCCGCGACCAGCGCGACCTCATGGAACGCCCGTTCTTCTCACTCGCCAAGGCCAAGCGCACGGCGCCGATCCTCTACGAATCCGCCGGCGTCCGCGTCGAGGTGTTCGCCGGCGCCGATTGCGGCATGGCGACTATCTGGGACGCCGACGTGTTGATCTGGGCGGCCTCGCAGATCGTCGCGGCTGAGAACAACGGCCTGCGCACGTCGCGCTTCTTCCGTTTCACGCCCTATCAGCTCCTCATGGCGATCGACCGCGCAACCGGCGCGCGGGAATATCGCCTGCTGAAGAACGCGCTCATTCGCCTGCAAGCGACGTCGATCCGCACGACGATCCGGCAGGGCGAGCAATGGCGGCGGCATCAATTTTCCTGGATCAACGAATGGGAGGAGCTGACCACCCGCGACGGCCGTGTCGAGGGCATGGAATTCGTCCTGCCAGACTGGTTCTATCGCGGCGTCACCGACCGCTCGCTCGTGCTGGCGATCGACCCGGACTACTTCCGGCTGACCGGCGGCATCGAACGCTGGCTCTACCGCGTCGCCCGCAAACACGCCGGACATCAGCCGCACGGCTGGCTGTTCGAGGTCGCGCACCTTCACCAGAAATCCGGCTCCATGGCGCGGATTTCGGATTTCGCGCTCGACCTGCGCCGCATCGCCGCCAAGCAATCGCTGCTCGGCTACCGCCTCGAAATCTACCGCGAAGGCCGCCGCGAGCTGCTGCAAATCCGGCCCGCCAGCATGTCCACAGTGCCTGTTGAAAAGGGTGTGGAAACACTCGTGACTTCGGGCGCAAAGGGTATCGGGACTTCGGGCGCAGCACTATCGGGACTTCGGG
>NZ_JBIVYG010000009.1:0-219046 GCF_044769685.1 Agrobacterium sp. NPDC090283
CGGGCGTACAACCGCATGGCCTCCGGGGTGGCCGCCTCGGAGGTCATCCAACGTCCCGAACAATAAAGCACTTTTTCGACAGACAATTCCTGTGCCTGTCACAGGGATGGGGGAAGAGAGCACCGCAAAAGCACGTTCCAACAATCGGCCCTTGAAAACGTAGCTTCCACACTTGCATGGCAGCTATTCGGAAAATAAGGTTGTCTGACAAGGTGCGGCCATAACATATGGCTGTTACCCACCTCATTCACCCCGAATACTCTTTTGCCGGCGGCGGTCGGATAGCGGTTTTTTCATGCCTTCACCCAGGACCGGCTTTCTTTATGCGCTTGTCGCCTTCACGATCTTTGCGGCGCAGGATGGCATATCGAAACATCTGGGCAGCGCCTATCCGCCGGTTTTTATCGCCATGCTGCGATACTGGGCCTTCGCCGTCTTCGTTCTTTTGATGGCCGCGAGGTCGGCGGGCGGTATCAGGGGCGCCGTCATGGCCAACCGTCCCTGGCTGCAGATCGGCCGCGGCGTGCTTCTCGCCGTGCAGATCGTTATTTCGATCTTCTCCTTCGCCGTCGTCGGACTGGCGCACAGCCATTCCATCCTCGCCTCCGCGCCGCTGATCGTTGCAGCGCTGTCCATGCCTTTGCTGGGGGAACATGTGGGCTGGCGGCGCTGGTGCGCCATTTTTGTCGGCTTCATCGGCGTTCTCGTCATCCTCAAGCCGGAGGGCGACGGTTTTGACAACCGGCTGGTGATCACCTTCGTGGCCACCTTCATGCTGGCGCTCTACAGCGTCCTGACCCGCCTTGGCAGCAAGAGCGATTCGGCGATGACAAGCTTCTTTTACACCGGCGTAGCCGGTGCGGCGGCCCTGACGCTGGTCGGTCCGTTTTATTGGGTCAGCATCGAGCCGCAGGACTGGGGATGGATGCTGGCGCTCTGCATTACCGGCATGAGCGGCCATTATTGCCTGATAAAGGCGTTCGAACTGGCGGACGCCGCCGCCGTGCAGCCCTTTTCCTATTACCAGCTGGTGCTCGTCTCCATCATCGGCGTCACCGTCTATGGCGAGGTGGTGACGTCCAACATGGTCATCGGTGCGGCGATCGTCATTGCCGCCGGCCTCTTCACCATCTGGCGGGAGCATGTGGTTGCCCGCAGGAACCGCCAAATGGCAAAGAAGGAAACGAAATAAGCCGCCAGCGCTGGAGAGGCGCTAGACGAGAGCCGCCTCACAACGCAGCAGCATGCCGAACAGATCGCGCGGCTCATCCGGATCGGCCAGCAGATCCAGTTCCGTATAAAGGCCGGTGGATGGCAGTTTCGAGCGCACGTAACGCAGCGCCGAAAAATCTTCCGTCGCGAAGCCGACACTGTCGAACAGCGTGATCTGTCGGTCGCTTGCCCGCCCCTGCTTTTCACCCGATATGACCTGCCAGAGCTCGGTGACGGGGTAATCCGCCGGCAATTGCTGGATTTCACCTTCGATGCGCGTCTGCGGCGGATATTCGACGAAAATATCCGACCGCAGCAAAATGTCCCGGTGCAGTTCCGTCTTGCCGGGGCAATCGCCGCCAACGGCGTTGATGTGAATGCCGGGCCCGACCATGTTGTCGGTCAGGATTGTCGCATATTGCTTGTCGGCGGTGACGGTGGTGATGATATCCGCCCCTTCGACCGCCTCCTGCGCACTTTCACAAATCTTGATGGCAAAACCCTGCCCGGCGAGATTACGGGCGCATTTTTCGCTGGCGGACCGGTCGATATCGAATAGCCGCAGCGTGTCGATGCCAAGGATAGCCTTGAAGGCGCGCGCCTGGAATTCGCTCTGGGCGCCATTGCCGATGATCGCCATGGATCGGGAATTTTTGCGGGCGAGATATTTTGCGGCGACGGCGGAGGTTGCGGCGGTGCGCAGCGCCGTCAGGATGGTCATCTCGGTCAGAAGCAGCGGATAACCATTGCCGACATCGGAAAGCACGCCGAAAGCCGTCACCGTCTGGCGGCCTTCCTTCATGTTCTTCGGATGGCCGTTGACATATTTGAAGCCGTAAAGCGTGCCGTCGCTGGTCGGCATCAGTTCGATGACGCCCTCCTTCGAATGCGAGGCAATGCGCGGCGTCTTGTCGAAGCTTTCCCAGCGGCGGAAATCCTCCTCCACCACATCCGCAAGCTCGCGCAGAAACGTGTCGATGCCCACGCGCAGCACAAGCTTCATCATGTGATCGACGCTGACGAAGGGGACGATATTGAGGTTCGGTATCACAGTCATCGCATCGCCCCTTTCAGCCGGCCCGTGTCGGGCGGTCCATAACCCGCTTGCCCATCAGACTGGCGGCGAGATCGACCATCAGGGTCGCGGTTCTGCCGCGCTCATCGAGAAACGGGTTGAGTTCCACCAGATCGAGGCTGCAGACCAGCCCGCTGTCATGCAGCATTTCCATGACGAGATGCGCCTCACGGAACGTCGCCCCGCCCGGAACCGTGGTGCCAACGGCCGGCGCGATGGACGGTTCGAGAAAATCGACATCGAGACTGACATGCAAAAGGCCGTTTGCCGCCTGAACCCGAGCCAGAAACTCACGCAAGAGAACGGCGACGCCATGCTCGTCTATCGAACGCATGTCGTGAACGGTGATGCCGCTCTTTTCCAGCGCAGCCCTCTCGGCGGGGTCGACACTGCGGATGCCGATCATGCCGATATTCTCTTCCGGAACCGCATGGGAGAGCGGCGGGAAATAACCGGCAAACCCCTCTCGCCCACTGAAATAGGCAACCGGCGTGCCGTGGAGATTGCCGCTGCGCGTCGTCTCCAGCGTGTGATAGTCGGTATGGGCATCGAGCCAGAGCACAAAAAACGGCCGGCCGGTCTCGGCCACACGCCGCGCCATGCCGGCCACCGTTCCGGCGGAAATCGCATGGTCACCGCCGAGAAAGATCGGCACGGCGCCAGCACTTTCACGATAGGCGGCCTCCGTCAGCGCCTCGGTCCAGGCCACGGTTTCAGCCAGATGGTGCACGGCGGGATTGGGATGGTGAAATTCGCGCAACGGCGTAGGCGTCACATTGCCGGTATCGACAACCCGATGCCCCAGCTCTGTGAGAGCGTGCGCCAGCCCTGCGACGCGATAGGCGCTTGGCCCCATTTCACATCCCAACTGCCCGGCCCCGATCTGCAACGGCGCACCAACAAGCCTGATATCCATTCCCGTCCTCGCTTTCCCAACCGATCGTGCCACTAGACCATGGAGACATGGCAGAATGAACATCAAATATTGGCAATATTATCGAAATGAGCTATCATTTTGGTAAAATCTTTTTATCGAAATGGCATGAATGGATAATCTCGACGAACGCCTCATCACCCTTTTGCGGCATAATGGCCGGCGCAGCATTTCCGATCTCGCCGTCGAGACGGAAACCTCGCGCGCGACGGTGCGCTCGCGCATCGAAAGAATGGAGAATGACGGCACGATTATCGGCTATACCGTCATCCTGCGTGCCGACGCCGTGGAAGCCGCAATCCGCGGCATCATGATGATCGAGATTGAAGGCCATGTAACGGACCGCGTCATCCGCACCCTTGGCGGTTTTCCGGAAATATCCGAAATCCACAGCACCAACGGCCGCTGGGATCTGATCGTGGAACTCAACGCCGCCACGCTCAGCGATTTCGACGCGGTACTCCGCCGCATCCGGCTGGTGCCCGGCATCACCGGCAGCGAGACCAGCCTGCTGCTCTCCACCCCCCGCTCCACCCGCGCAAGGCTCTGAGCCTGGGCGAAACACAAAACACGGATAAAACGCATTTTTCGATTTTTTCGACTTGCGCCCCGGGATAAATCATCTATATGACGACCCACCAAAGCGAACGCGCCACGCGCTTCAGCGCTTTTGGGGAATAGTTCAATGGTAGAACAGCGGACTCTGACTCCGTCGATCTTGGTTCGAATCCAGGTTCCCCAGCCAATTATTTTGCCGGCAATAAAATCAGGCTTTCCAGGGTTGCTCGCATACCCGATTTTGCACGGCGTTATGTGCCTCAAAGGCTTCCACCTCTCCTGAAAACTCTCAAATCATTGCACGAAACCTCACGGCCATTCACCTTCATGATGGCTTTGGTGAGCAGCAATCTTGAACCGCGAGATGTCCCGACCCTGAGATTTGAGGTTTCGCCACCAGCTCAATACGCGCGACAGCCATGTCAATTATCCCCGCCTGCGAGTTGGCACACCACATCCAGCAGCATGTTCGCTCCCGCGACAAGATCCTCGTCCGGTGTCTTTTCCCTGGGGTTATGGCTGATACCGCCAAGGCTCGGCACGAAGATCATCGCCGATGGAGCAATCCTTGCGATCATCTGCGCGTCATGGCCGGCACCGGACGTCATGCGACGAACCGTATGGCCTCGTCTCGCGGCAGCCCCTTCGATGAGCTCGACGATATTGGCATCGAATGTCACGGGCTGGAATCGGGCAAGGCGCTCCACATTGAAGGATACGCCTTCATCCTTCGCCACCTGGGCAAGATACGCATCGAGGGCGGCTTCTTCCTCTTTCAGCCGATCCTCGTCGGGGTCGCGGAGATCCACGGTAAACGTCACGCGCGAGGGGATGACATTGATAGCGTTCGGCTCAAAATTCATGCAACCGACCGTCGCGACCGTCGGAGTGTTTGAATTGCGCGCACGCTCCCGCAGGAACGTGACGACCAATGCAGCTGCATATCCGGCATCACGACGCATGGAGATCGGCGTCGTTCCGGCGTGGTTCGCATCCCCACTCACTGTTACCCGCTGCCAGGAGATCCCTTGCAGGTTTTCGACGGCTCCGATCTGGATGCCCTCGCGCTCGAGGACTGGGCCCTGCTCGATATGCAGTTCGATATAGGCATAGGGCCGAAGGAAGCCGGGTTCGTGCTCCCCATCGAAGCCGATGCGCCGCAGTTCGTCTCCGAGCCTCGTGCCGTCGGTCCCGACGGTTGCCAGGGCCGTGTCGACATCAAGACCGCCCGCATAGACAAGCGACCCCATCATGTCCGGTGCGTAGCGTACGCCCTCTTCATTTGTGAAGGCGGCGACAACGATCGGGCGGGATGGCTTGAAGCCCGCTTCGATAAGCGTCTCGATCACTTCGAGGCCAGAAAGCACGCCGTAGCATCCATCGTAGATTCCCGCATCGATGACGGTATCGATGTGTGATCCGAGCATGAGCGGCGCTTCATCGGAAACACCCTCAGGCCTCCAGATGCCGAATATGTTGCCGATCCGGTCGACGGCAAGTTCCAACCCAGCCTGTTCGATCCACGATACGAACGTGTCGCGTCCCAGTTTTTCAGTATCCGAAGCCGCGAGCCGGACCAGCCGGCCGTCGCCGCCACGGCCAATCTCACCCAGTTCCGACAGTCGGCTTAAAAGCCGTAAGGAGTCGATCGAGATTTTGCTCATCAGGCGACCCTTTCCTTTTCACTGGACCGATTTGCATTCCTTGCGACGATTTCCGCAGGCGTCACACCGACGAATTGCTGGTAAAGAACGGGATCGGTTGCCCCCTCGGTGTTGATAAGGAAGACGCGGGACTGCGGATCGAGGCCGATCTTTGCCCGCAGCTCTTTGTCGGTCGCGACCTTCAGCAGCGCGGCAAGGCCAACACCGCCGCTCTCGCCGGCAACAATTGCCGGATCGGATCCTTTCGGGTTCGCAAGCAGCTTCATCGCATTGATTGCGTCATCGTCTTCGACCGTCATGAAGGCGTCCGCGGCGCGGGACAGAATTCGCCAAGCCACGAGCGAGGGCTCGTAGCACTCCAGCATCGCCATTACGGTGGCTTCGCCATGATCGACCTTCACCGGATGTCCGGCCCGGGCAGTCTCGACGATGCAGGCTGCGCGGGATGGATCGACGACGACAAAGAAGGGACGGGCATCGCCGAACAGAACGGAGAAATGGCCTGCGACAGTGGCTGCGATGCCACCGACACCAGCCTGGACGAAGACATGGGTCGGCCGCTCCGGCATCTGGCGAAGCGCCTCTGTCAGCAACGCCGTATAGCCCTGCATGACGAAACCGGGGATGCGCTCGTAACCGGGCCACGAGGTGTCAGACACCGTGATCCAATTCTTCTCCTTGGCCACGCGGGCGGCCTCATGGACCGAGTCGTCGTAATTGCCACTCACCCGGATCATGGTCGCTCCATAACGCGCGATTGCCGCGATGCGCTCCTCGCTGACCCCCGAATGGACGAAGATCGAGCATTTCGCGCCGACGAGTTGCGCGCCCATGGCGACGGAACGGCCGTGATTGCCGTCGGTCGCGCAGGCGACTGTCATCTTCGATGCGATGGCCTTCACGTCCTCGCCCTGCAGTTCCGCCACGTCGACTTCCCGGCCAAGGCACTTCGATGCCTCTTCGAGAACCAGCTTGATGACGGCATAAGAACCGCCGAGTGCCTTGAAGCTGCCAAGGCCGAGGCGATGCCCCTCATCCTTCACGAGGATCGATGCGATGCCGATCTGCCGCGCGAGATCCGGCAGCGAAACCAGCGGAGTGGGCTTGTGACCTTCGCGGTGGTGCAGGAAGTGCTCGACGGTTCTGGCGGCCTCAACCCCCAGAACTTCGGCGTCGATCGCTTCAAGCGGCTTGCGATAGTCGGAGTGTTCATTCAGGAGGAGCATCGGAACATTCTTTCGAGATTGACCATGCATTGATAATTAATTCATTGGCGGCGAAAAATGCGCTGTATTTTGACGTCTTATATGAAACATTCGCTCGCTCATCGCATGAATTTCGGCGACTCTCTCGACCGATCGGCAACTTGGAATCCTCGAAAGGACACATGCATGGCTGGCAGGCACCCTGCGAAAACGGCAGAGCTCGACCGCTTCGACCTCGCGATTCTGGAAATTCTCCAGAAGGACAACAAGACACCGCAGCGCTCTATCGCAGAGGCGATCGGCCTGTCCGCCCCGGCGGTGCAGCGCCGCATCAAGCGGATGGAGGATACGGGCACCATCATCGCAAACGTGGCAGTGGTCGAACCGTCGCATGTGCGTCACGAGATCACGGTCTTCGTCGAGGTGGAGATGCACAGCGAATTCGGCACCACACATGACGCAACGAAGAAGTCCTTCGCCGAGGCTCCGGAAGTCCAGCAGTGCTACTATGTGACGGGTGAGGTAGATTTCATTCTTCTCGTCGTCGTCCGGACGATGGCCGATTACGAAGCAATGACGAGAAGGCTGTTTTTCTCGAACAAGAACGTCAAGCGGTTCCGCAGCTTTGTCACCATGGACCGCGTGAAGGTCGGCTTGAACGTCGCTCTCGATCCCAAGCGGGACCGGAGTTGATCCCACTACCCGGCTTGCAGCCCGGCGCCATTCGCATCCTTGCGCTCAACATCCGCCGTACCGCTCTGCTGAGCGACAAGGTAGGAGCGAAACATGATTGTGAGCTGTTTTTCGGCCTCTCGACCATCAACGGGGGACAGAACGCGGTGGCAGAAAGCCGGAACCGTTCCGTAAAGCGCTGCCGTCATGGTTCGAGCGAGCAGGCCGGGATCGGCAAAGCGACCATCGCTGGCGGTCGACAGTGCCGCCTCGATCGCTTCCGCACTCCGCCGACCCGCCAGATCGAGCAACTCGCGCGCGTCAAATTCCAGGGCGATGCGGTAGAGGGTGGGAGAGATTTCGGCCTGCGCCATCTGTACACGAAGATACGCCTTGACCACGGCGTCGGCTATCTTCTCCAGGGTTGAGTGGAGATTTTCGTCGCAGGCTTTTTCTATGGCGATTGCCAAAATCGCGAGATGTCGCTCCAGCGCCGCAAAGAGCAGCGCCTGCTTGTTCGGGAAATATTGGTACAACGTTCCGACCGAAACGCCGGCACGACGCGCCACGCGCGTGGTGTTCAGGCGAATGAGACCATCATTCGCCAAAACCTGAATGGTTGCCTCGAAAATGGCATCCACGGTCGCGATGGATCGACCCTGACGCGGGGATTTCCGGGGAGTTAGCAGTGGTGGAGAGCCGTTTCCCATAAGCGAATCCAAAACCTGAAAGATGCTTCATATATAACTTCTGGCCCCGCCACTCCAGCAATAGTGCGGTTTATGTCGGGCGCATGCAAAGACGAATTGGAGCTGAATATGGGTAAGTTGGACGGAAAGATCGCGGTCATAACCGGCGGCAGCGATGGAATGGGGCTGGCGACCGCCAAGCTGTTTGCACGCGAAGGCGCGAAGGTCGTCATTACCGGCCGCGATCAAGCGAGGCTCGATGCTGCGGCGCAAAGTATCGGAAATGGCAGCGCCGCTATCGGCTGCGATATTTCCAAGATGTCGGACATCGAAGCACTTCGCGACTTTGTCGAGAAAAAGCATGGCCGTGTCGACATCATCTTCGCGAACGCCGGCGCGGCGCGACCGAACATGTTTGAGTATATGTCGGAGGAAGAGTTCGATTTCACGATCGCCTGCACCTTCAAGGGAACCTATTTCACGGTGCAGAAGCTCTTGCCGCTCATGACCGGCGGCGGCTCGATCATCCTCAACACCACGACCCTGACCACGAAAGGCATGCCCTATGTCAGCGTCTATTCGGCCGGCAAGGCGGCCATCCGGTCGCTGGCACGGTCGCTCACTGCGGAACTCACCGGCAAGGGCATTCGTGTGAACGCCATGGCCCCCGGCTACATCGATACCGATCAAGCCCGTAAATCGGGAGTGAGCGAAGAGATGATCGAGCAGACGAAAGCCCAGGTGCATGCGCAAATTCCGATGCACCGCAGCGGCACAGTCGAGGAAATCGCAAAAGCCGTTCTATTCCTGGCCTCCGACGACTCGTCCTATCTGACGGGCAGCGAACTCTGTGTCGATGGCGGCTGGGCGCAGATCTGACGACGCTGCCGGCGCTCTCCGGGAGCGCCGGCTTGGACTGGCGATTGGGTCGTGGAATGACCGATCTCGTGCGCCGCCCTGCCGGTCGCGACTTCTGTCAGTATCCGAAATACGAGACCATCAAGTCGATCTGTTTATCGAGCATGCCGGCGCCATATCTGACGTCGCAACCGGCCTTGAGCGCAGCCGTAAGCAAGGGTGTTTCCCGGGGCTTCATGATGATGTCTGCGACCAACATGTCGGACTTGAGCTGCTTTATATCGACGGGCAAGGGATCCGTTTTCGGATGCAGACCGCATGGGGTGGCATTTACCAGGAGATCGATACCGTCGAGCCCGTTGTCCGAGCTTTCAACATCAAGGCCCGGATAACGCTTCCTGATATCATCGACCAGTGCTTGCGCGCGCGCGCGATCCAGATCGCTGACTTTCAGAGAAGCGCAGCCACTTCTCGCCAGTCCGAACGCAATTGCCTTGCCTGCCCCCCCTGCTCCGACGACGAGTGCCTTGCTGTCCTTCGCGTCGCTGCCATCATTGAGCATGCCACGCAAAAAACCCTGTCCATCAAGGTTGGTGGCGATCATCCGGCCATCTTCATTGCGGCGAATTACATTGGCGGCGCCAAGCTCTGCGGCAACGGAATCGGCCTCGTCGGCCAATTCGAAAGCCTGTTCCTTAAGGGGAACACTGACGACGATTCCGCCCAGGTTGCGGGTCCGTTTCATGGCGGCCCAGCCGGCCGCAAAGTCTTCCGGCGTGAAATGCACTGGCACCATGATCGCATCGATGTTGCGGCTTTTGAATAAGGGGTTAATCACCTCAGGGGTGCGGACATGCGCGATCGGATGGGCGAGCATGTAGAAAATCTTTGTCGTACCCGAAATCATGCCTGAATGCCTTCCTTGAAAACCTGTGCCGGGCAAGACCGCCTTGGCATGATGCAAGGTCTCGCATATTGTCTATGGAATGTCGACATTAGATATGCAATATTCGGCCTGATTTGATCAACGCCTTGAGCCCGCCGCTGTAATCGCCCGGAATCTTGGCGGTGAACCCCAAACAATGCACCCAGGGACTGAAGATGAGCGAAGTTACGATAGTGGGTGGCGGGATTGTCGGCATATGTTCGGCGATATCGCTGCAATCGGAAGGCCATTCTGTCGAAGTCATCGATCGTGGCCTCGATACCGAGGGTGCTAGCTACGGCAATTGCGGACTTCTGGCTGTCGGTGAGGTAGTCCCCATTTCCAAACCGGGTATATTGCCGAAGATTCCCAAATGGATTCTGGACCCGCAGAGCCCGCTCTTCGTCAGGCCGAAGGATTTGGTTGGCCAGATGCCGTGGCTGCTGCGGTTCCTGTGGTCGGGCCGGCGCAAACGGGTACTGGAAATCGCCAGCGGCATGGCACCGCTGCTGCACCGAGCGGAAGACGATTATCGCGCGCTTTTCGACAAGGTCGATATCGCCGACAAGCTCGTTCCCACAGAAAACATTATGGCTTTCAATTCAAAAGCCGATTACGAAGCCGACCGCTTTACCTGGGACCTGCGTGACAGTCAGGACTTCAAACATCGCTTTCTGGGCACCGAAGAATTGCGCTCTCTGGAACCGGGTCTCGGCGGCCCGATCACCTGCGGCGTCCTCCTGCAAGGATGGCTTCAGTTCAGCGAGCCCGGAGTGATCCGACAGCGCCTGCTGGAATTCTTTGTCGCCAATGGCGGCAAGCTCCGTGTCGGATCGGCGGATCGGATCGAAACGCAGGGCGGCAAGGCTGTCGCCATTCATCTGATCGGCGGCGAGCGCCTGGCCGTAAACCAGGTGGTGGTGTGCGCTGGCGCTTGGAGCGGCAAGCTCTCGAAAGATCTGGGGTTGAAGGTTCCGATCGCCGCGCTTCAGGGCTATCACCACCATGTTCCGAACCCCGGCGTGAAGCTCAATCACGCTGTGCTTTACGCAAATGGCGGCTTCGTCTTGACGCCGATGGAAAGCGGTCTTCGGATTGGCGGGACGATCGAAGTCGCCGGGCTCGATCCGCGCCCGAACTTCGCGCGCGCGGATCTCATCGCGCAAAAGGCCCTGAAGGTCTTGCCGGGACTCGATATTTCCGGTGGAAAGCAGTGGATGGGTCCACGTCCGTTCATGCCGGATACCATGCCTGTTCTTGATCGCGCACCGCATCACAACAATGTCGTTCTGGCCTTCGGCCATGGCCAAGTGGGCATGACGCTTGGCGCAACGACGGGAAAAATCGTCGCCGATTTGGTAGCGGGACGCAGGCCGGCGATCGACCTGTCGCCCTACCGCGTCACGCGCTTCTAGAGCATGTCCGTCTCGTTCGATGATCACGGCGATCGTCGCGCCAACGTCGGCCATTCGGGCGACGAACCCGGAGAAGATTGAGCATCCTTCGGGTTGATAAGGTTTCAGGCGTACCCGGATCTTCCGCCACTGGACGATCTTCAGTCGCGCTGCCGATGAAGACTTGCAACATGATCGACAGGCGGAGGCCGATGCGGCGCTCTCAACGACCGCATCGGCATCTCGCCTATCTCATCGTAATCGCCGGCCAAGGCGTCTTTTCCCGCCTCGGCCAGCTTTCGGTCAGGCCAAGCTCGGCTTGTCCCAGAGGTTCAGGGATTGCCCGATACCTTTTTGCTTGGCGCTTTCGAGCATTTCGTAACCCCAGCTGATATCGAAAACGGCCATGCCGCAGGCGATGAAGACAATCCTGTCCCTGGCGGTTTCACGGCCGGACTTCCTGCCGTTGACAACGTCGCCGAGACCGGTGGAGTCCTTCAGCGCTGGCAGCTTGCCTGCATCGATCAGGCGGTAGAAAGGCCCGCCGATGACGCCACTATAATAGGCATCCTTGTTGCCGGAGGCGATCGCGTCTTCGACATAGGCTTCCTGCAATGGAGTGTGGTCATAGACGATCTTGCAACTGGTCAGGAAGGATTCGTCGGCATTGACCGGGCCGGAGACCAGGATGGTTGCGCCCTCCTTGATCCACTCGTCCTTGAAGAACAGCGGTTTCAGCCGCGAGGCCGCGACGGTGATGACGTCGGCATCACGGAAGCCGGCCTCGGCCTCGTCCACGCCAACGGCCTTGACCTTGTAGGTTTCCTCGACCCAGCGCGCCAGTTCATTGGCCTTGTCGAGGAAGACGTCGAAGCAGACAACCTTTTCGACGGCCGGCAGCTGCGTCATGACCGCCGTGAAGCAGGCCTTGTTGATCGGGCCGCAGCCGACGATCGAGACGGTTTTGGAATCCTTCCTGGCGAGATGCTTGGCGGCAACGCCCGGTACGGCGCCGGTGCGGGCGGCGCTGAGCAGGTTGGCCGACATCAGCGCCAGCGGGGCGCCGGTCTCCTTGTCGTTGATCATCATCGTCAGGATCGAGCGCGGAAGGCCCTTCTGGGTATTGGCGTGGTTGGAACCGTACCACTTGTTGCCGCAGACATCGAAACGACCGCCGAGATAACCCGGCATGGCGGCAAAACGACGGTCAGGACCGGCAACCGGCATGTTCGGGAACTTCGTTTCCTTCGGGAAGACGATGTTCATGCCGTGATTATTGTGGTTGGCGCCACCCATGAGGTAATCGCCTTCGCCGAGCAGGCTGAAGGTTTCCTCGCACACCTCGACGCAGCGGGCCGCGTCGTTGACGCCGGCGGCGATCATGTCGGGTTCGGACAGATAAACGAAGTCGATTTTGGTAGACATTGCTGTTCCCTTCGAAGACTTATGGTTAGAACTTGAGCAGAGGTTTGATGTCGTAGAGGCGGCAGCCGGCGCTTCGCGCATTGGCCCGCATCAGGAAGTTCAGTTTCTCGATGCGCTCGCCGGAACGCGGCGCACCGTTCTTTTGAAACGGCACCTGCAGACCGACGGAGAAATCCATCACCACATCGTCAACGACACCGCCGGAGCGACCGGAGGGCACGGCGATCATCCCGTGATCGTCGGCAAAACGATAGGCATCCATGGCTTCGGTGATCGTGCCGACCTGGTTCGGCTTGAGGATGAAGCCGGCCACCGCGCGGGTTTCATGGGCCCGCTTGAGATAGTCCAGCTTGGTGACCGTCAAATCGTCGCCAAGGATGATGGTGCGGGTCAGTTCCTGGCTCGTCTTGACGTAACCATCCCAATCGTTCTCATCGAGCAGGTCCTCGATAAAGACGAAATTGTATTTTTCCGTCAGTGCCTTGGTATAGGCAATTAACCGATCGCTGCTGACCCGCTCCCCTTTGAGAAGATAGGTACGGCTTTTTGCGTCGTAAAATTCGCTGGAAGCGCAATCGAGCGCGAAGGCAATCCGGCCGGTATAACCGCATTCGTCGATCGCCTTCTGCATCAGGTCAAGCAGGACTTCAGGATCATCGGACGGCGCCGCATAACCGTAGGAGCTTGCCACCTGCGGCTTGTGACCGAGGTGTCTGGTCAGCACCTCCCCGAGCTTCTGGAAAACGGTCACCGCCATCTCGATGGACGTGTCGATGCTGTCGGTGCCGTAGGGGACGATCAGGAATTCGTTGAAAGACTGGATGAAGCCTTCGTATTTGCCGCCGTTGATGACATTAAAGCACGGCACCGGAACAGTCTTGATGCCGGCGCCGGCGATGTGATCGTAAAGCGGAATGCGGCGTGCGTCGGCAGCGGCACGGAATGCCGCGATGGACACCGAATAAATGGTATTGCCGCCGAGGTTCCGTTTGTCCGGTGTGCCGTCCAGATCAATCATCTTCTGGTCGATGGCGCGCTGATCGAAGACATTCATGCCGATCAATGCCGGACCGATGACTTTCTCGGCCTTTTCGACAGCATTATGGACGCTAAGGCCACCATAACTCGACTTGTCGCCGTCTCTCAGGACGAAGGCTTCATGCATGCCGACTGATGTACCGGTCGGCGCCGCACCCCGGCCGATTGCGCCGCTTGCGGTGCGGATTTCGACTTCGACGGCGGGGCGGCATTTGCAGTCGATGATCTGTTGGGCAAAGACCGATACGATCCTGTCTTCCATCTTGCTGGCCATCCTTCAGGCTGGAACGTAGAGAATGTTGAGGTCGCAGAGATTGGTGCCGGTATTGCCGGTGAAGATCGCCGATCCGATCGCATCGAGCGCCTCGAAGCAGCTGTGTTCGCGCAATGTCTGGTGGAGGTTGATTCCGTTGGCGGCAGCGGCGGCAAGGCTGGCGGAGTCGGTGATGCCGCCGGCGACCTTGGCGGTGCCGTCGGTGCCTTCGCTGTCTATCGACAGAAGGCAGGCGCCTTTTGTTTTCGACGCCATGATTGCAAAGCCGACGGCCATTTCCTGACCTGGTCCACCATGACCCTTGATCACGCTGTTATCGAGAATCTGGGTCGTGACTTCGCCCGAGCTGAGAAGGACGCAGGGCGCCTTGATCGGATTGCCATGTGTCTGGATCTCCCGTGCGATCGACGCGAAAAACGTGCCGGCATCCTTGCTTTCACCTTCAAGAAAGGACGAGACGATCATGGCCGGAATGCCCATCTCCTCGCAGACCTGCCTGGCATAGATGCAGCTGTCCGGCAGCGAGTTCAGCAGGAAATACGTGTTGTTCGGGAAGGCCTTCGGCGTTTCCTTGTCAGGGCCGGCATTCATCAGGTAATCGACGACACGCGGTGGCAGCCGGTCGGCGACATTGAAGTTGACGATGGTGGCGCGCGCATCGTCCAGTGTCGTCGCATCCGGGCCGATCGGCGTGCTCTTATACGCGGCATAGGGGACGGCAATGTCGCCTGTAGCCGGTGTGCCCACGCCATCGCTGATACCGAAGCCGATGAGTTCGGCACCCACATCCTGGATACGTTTGGCCAGCATGCCGCCATTCAGCGCGGAAATATGCCGGCGCACGGCATTGATTTCGTAAATGCCGGCGCCTGATTTCAGCAGAACGTCGGTCGTATCGATCTCATCCTGCAAGGTGATGCCGTCAATCGGGCACGACATGAGGGCAGAACTGCCGCCGCTGATCACCACGATGAACAGATCGTCCGGCCCGGCCTGATCGACGGTCTCGATGATCTTCCGCGAGGCACGGAAACCCTCCTCGTTCGGAAGCGGATGACCGCCGACATAGACCTCGGTCTTGTTGAAGTGGTCGGTTTCCTCGTGGATCTTGACGATCGCAATTCCGCCGGTCAGGCGATCTCCAAGCACGTGATCCACGGCCATCGCCATGTGATTGCAGGCCTTGCCGGCGCCGAAGAGATAGACATGGCGCTTCTTCGACAGATCCCAGGACTTGGTGCCGATATGCAGGATATCGCCGTCCAGCCGCATGATGCTGCGAATGCGCTTATAGCTGTCGAGCCGCTCAAGCGTGCGATCGGCAATCTCCAGCACGACCTGCCGTGAAGCGATGTCGCCTTGCGAAAGAATGGTGTCGGCGTTTCGTATCTTCGTCATTTTGGACACGGATAGGCGCTCCTCGAAAGCAGCTGTGCGCTGGAGGGTGAATGGATATTTGTGCGGACAGGGTTTGCCTCTGTGGTCGCCATCTCTATCATTATGGGCTATTGTCGACAATAGCCCATAAATCAATTTAGCGTTTTTTTTGACCTTGTTGGATATCGGGCGCGGCTATAGGTTTCGATTCCTTGTCAGGCAGAGGCTTTCAATGACGCAGGTAAAACTTCCCAAGATCCAGAAAATGCCCGCCGACGCGCGCGCCTTGGACGCCTTGCGCGGCCAGATCATCGACGGTTCCATCCGACCGGGTTCGCGATTGACCGAAGTCCAGCTTTCCGAAGAAATGGGGCTTTCACGCGCCACCGTGCGGACAGCCCTTCACCAACTGGGCAAGGAAGGGCTCGTCAATCTCGTTCCCTATACCGGATGGACCGTTATTGAATTGACGCGCCAGGATATCTGGGAGCTTTACACTTTGCGCGGGGCCGTCGAGCGACTGGCCGCCCAATTGGCGGCGTCCACGAATGACAGCAATGGCCTGGATAAGATCGCCAAAGCGTTCCAGAATCTAAAGTCGCAATGCGAGACGGGCAAGGCCGCCTCTATCGCGGAGGCGGATTTCGCGTTCCACAAGTCGATCGTCAATGCTGCAAACCATGAAAGGCTCCGGCTGCAATATGAACTGATCGAACAGCAGATTTTGGTCTACATCCATTCCAGCGATGCCCTGATCAGCGATCCGTCCGAGATTGTCGCCCAGCACCAACCGATCTTCGATGCGATCCGTAACAAAAACGCCGATCTTGCGGGGTCTTTATCCGAGCAGCACAATCTGCTGGAGGGAACCAAGCTGACAGGCACGATACCGGAAGCTCGATAAGGCTTCGCAGCAATGCGAAGCCCCGTGACGTGCAATCAAGTTGAGAGCTTGAAAAGCCCTATCGCAATGGCCCGACATAGGGTCCGCATCGTTCCACGGCGATACGGACCGTCTCATCGGGATCGCGTTCCCACCAGTCGAGCTCGGAAAAGATTTCCAGCTCGAACGGGCCTTCATAACCGATCTCGTCGAGCCAGCCGCGAATACGGGCAATATCGACAACGCCATCTCCGACCATGCCGCGGTCTCTGAGATTTCTGGTGGGCACCAGCCAGTCGCAATAGTGGAATGTCTGGATCCGGTCTTTTCCGGCCCGGCGCAGTTCCCGCTCGAAAGCCGTGTCCCACCAGCAATGGTAGACATCGGCAACAAGGCTGGTCGCACTATCTCCCAATTCGTCAATCAGACCGTTGACGTCGGTGATAGAGTTCATTGCGCTACGGTCGCCGCAATACATCGGATGCAGGGGCTCGAGGCCGAGTTTTACACCGGAAGACTGAGCATAGGGAGCAAGTTCCGCAAGCGCGTCATGAATACGCGCCCGCTGGCCGGCAAGATCCTTGTCACCGATTGGCAAACCACCCATCACCATGACGACGCAAGGCGCACCGATGGCCGCCGCCTGATCGATGATGCGGCGGTTTTCCTCGATCTTCCCCCGATAGGCTGCCGGGTCCGTTTCATTGACCCAGGCGCTTGTGCACAGCGAAGCCACCCACATCCCCGCATCCCGAAGATGTTTGGCTGTCGCCTCGACACCATAAGCGTCGAGGAAGTGCCGCCAGACCGCGATGCCTTTCACGCCATGGCGCGCATAACCTTCGATCGCCTCCGGCATCGACCATTTTGGTGTGGTGATCTGATTGATCGCGAACCGCGTAAGATCGTACTGCGTCATGCCGCCACCCCCTGGATGCGGCGGCTCTCGGTTGCCGACACATCGATGGTCACACCGTCCGCTGCAAAGACGACGCCATGATGTTCGCCGGCATAGGCCGCGGTGATCTTGCCATTGACGAGGTCGTCGCGGATCAGGTCGAGCGAACGCTTCAGCGGATCGCCGTAGCCACCGCCACCGGCCTGCTCATGCCGAACCACGACATCACGACCGATCGTGCGGGTAACCTTGGCCGGCAGATAGACATTCTCACCTTCCGGATCGAGGATGTTGATGCAGGGTGCAGCCGGTTTGCCGCCGAACAGGCCGTAGGGCGAATGGTTGTAACGGTCGGCGCGAATCTGCAGCACGGCTTCTTCGGCAAGAAGACGATATTGCCGGATCAGGCCGAGACCACCGCGATATTCCCCTGCCCCGCAGGAGTCCGGTCGCAGGCTGTATTCGTCCATCATCATCGGATAACGGACTTCGAGCGTCTCGACCGGCAGGTTCGACATATTCTGCGACGGATTGGTGACGCCTTCGACGCCGTCCTTGTTCCAGCGACCGCCCCATGCGCCGTTGATCATGTCGACCAGGACGAAGGGTTCGCGGGTTTCTTTATCCCAACCGCCGAAGGCCAGAACCGTGTTGCCGCCTTCACCGGCCGCCATGACCCTCTTCGGCGCGATCTGCGACAGCGCACCCAGAACCGTGTCGACGACGCGATAGCCAGTCAATGCGCGGGCCGCGACCGGCGCCGGCATCAGCGGATTGAGGATCGAGCCTTCCGGCGCCGAGATCGTGATGGCACGATATACGCCGGCATTGTTCGGTACTTCGCCATCGAGCGCGCAGCGCACCGAAAGATAAGTCGAAGACTTGACGAAGGAGAGCGTCGAATTGATGGCACCCTTGACCTGCGGCGAAGACCCGGCGAAATCGACGTAGAGATGATCGCCCCTGACGGTGAGCTTGACCTTGATCGGTATCGCTTCGGTCGTGAAACCATCGCCATCAATATAGTCTTCGAAATGGTAGTCACCATCCGGCCAGGAGCGGATCGCAGCGCGCGTCAATTGCTCGCCGTAGTCAATGAGGTCATCGAAATAGCTGTCGAGTTCCTCGGCGCCGTAACGTTCGATCAGACGCAGCAATTCGCGCTCACCGAGGTTGCAGGTCGCGAATTGCGCCTCCAGATCACCGAATACCAGTTCCGGAAGACGGACGTTCTTTTCGATGATGCGCATCAGGGTATCGTTGACGACACCCTTCGAATAGAGCTTCATCGGCGCGATGCGCAGGCCTTCCTGGTAGATTTCGGTCGAGTCTGCGGCATTCGAACCGGGAACACGACCGCCCACATCGCAATGGTGCGCGATGACGACGGAGAAACCACGCAGCGAATCGCGATGGAAGATCGGCCGGATCATGAAGATATCCGGAAGGTGCATGCCGCCTTCATAGGGATCGTTGAAGACAATGACGTCGCCGGGCGAAAGATCGTCGGCATATTTCGCCATGATGACTTCCATCGCATCGGGAACTGCACCGAGATGGAGGGCAACGGTCTTGGCTTGCGACAGGATGCGGCCGTGACGGTCGCAGAGCGTGACGGAATAATCGAGAACGTCGCGAACGATCGGCGAGCGGGCGGTACGCATGACGGCGAAGGCCATGTCGTCGACAATGGTATCCAGCGCGTTCTTGATGACGGCGAAGGTAATGGGATCGTTGTGTTTCTGAGCCATGAAGCTGTTCCTTCTCAAACGACTCAAGCGAGAGTGGCGACGACGTTACCGAAGGTATCGAGGTCGGCGGTTGCGCGCGGCGGGATGACGATGGTGGTGTCCGGGCTCTGGATGATGAGCGGTCCGGTCACGCCACCCTGGAAGGTCTCGCGCTGGTAGATCGGGGTATCGATCCAGCCGTCGGTGCGCGAAAAATAGATCTTGCGAGAGTCCGGGCCGTTCGCGCTCTTTTCCGGCGGGTTCGGAACGAAGCTGAGACGGTTGCCGCTATTGCCGCTGGCATTGAGGCGGATGTTGACGATCTCGACGCCATCATCCGACGCATAGCCGTAAATACCCTTGTAGACCTCACGGAAGGCGGTGCGCAGGCTCGCCCGGTCGGCTTCGGTAACGGTTTCCGGCAAGGCGATCGGCAGCTCGAAATCCTGCCCCTTGAAGCGCAGATCGGCTTCGAAACCGCATTCGACTTGAGCTTCCGAGTAACCTTCCTCGGCCAGCGATGCGATCGCCTCCGCGCGCATTTCCTTCAGCAGCGCATTGACCTGATCGACCGGAAGCTGGTCGAGCATGCCGTTGAGGCTGCGCAGAAAGTAGCGCTCGACCTTGGCGGCCAGCATGCCCGTCGCCGTGAAGACGCCCGGCGACTTCGGGAAGATGACGCGGGAAATGTTGAGCGTGCGGGCGAGGTCGCAAGCATGCACCGGGCCGGAGCCGCCGAAGGCGAGGATTGCGAAATCACGCGGATCGACGCCGCGCTCGACGGTCACCGCCTTGATGGTGCGGGCCATGTTGATATTGACGACTTCGCGGATACCGAAAGCGGCGTCTTCGATCGACAGGCCGAGCGGATCGGCAAGGTCGCCCCTGATCGCGGCACGCGCGCCTTCGACGTCGAGCTTCATGCTGCCGCCGGCAAGCGCAGACGGCAGGAAACCGAGAACGACGTTGGCGTCCGTGACAGTCGGTGACTGACCGCCGATGCCATAGCAGACCGGCCCCGGATCGGCGCCGGCCGAGAGGGGGCCGACATGCAGCAGGCCGCCATCGTCGATGCGCGCGATGGAGCCAGCGCCGCTGCCGACTTCGGCAACGTCGACGGTCGGAACACGCATCAGATAACCACCGGCCTTGATGAACCGGCTCGGCGTCGAAATGCCGGCACGAAATTCATATTCATTGGCGCGCGACAGTTCGCCATTGTGGATCAGCGACGCGGAAGCTGTGGTGCCGCCCATGTCGAAGACCACAAGGTCTTTTTCGCCCATTGCTTCGCCGAGACGGCCGGCACCGACGACGCCTGCCGAACGGCCCGACGAAATGAAAAAGACCGGCTTTTCCTGCGCCATCCTGGCGCTCGACAAACCACCATTCGAGTTGCTGATGAGGAGCGGTGCCGAGACACCGATCTCGCGAAGACCGTTTTCGAGACGCTCGAAATAGGCGCGCAGCGACGGAAGGACGTAGGCGTTGACGGCCGTGGTCGAGGTGCGCTCGTATTCGCGGATTTCCGGCAGAACCGAAACGGAAGCGGTGACCCACATGTTCGGGAAGTGCCTGCGCATGACATCGAGCGCACGCGCCTCGTTCTCCGGGTTCTTGTAGGAGTTGATGAAGCAGATCGCGACGGATTCGACGCCTTCGCTTTCGAAGAAGCGACCGATTTCGATGACTTCCTGTTCGTTCAGCGGCTTGAGCACACGACCATCGGATGTGGAGCGCTCATCCACTTCAAGGCGATAGCGACGCGAAATCAGCGGAACCGCCTTTTCCCAGCTCAGATCGAACATGGTCGGCGTGCGGACGCGGCCGATTTCGAGAACGTCGCGGAAACCCTTTGTGGTGATAAGGCCGCTCTTGGCGCCGACTTTCTGAAGCAGCGTGTTGGAGCCGACTGTCGTTCCGTGGACGACTTCCACAACCTTGCCGACGTCAAGCCCGGCCGTCTCGGCGATCTGCCTGATACCGGTCAGAACCGCCTGCTCAGGCTTGGCGGGGGTCGAGGGAACCTTCGTGAAGAAGGTCTCGCCTCCATCACCGAACAGGACGAGGTCCGTAAATGTCCCGCCAATATCCACGCCGATGCGTGCAGTATTCATTTTTACCTCCTGCGCCGAAGCGCGCCTTGGGAAATCAGGGCATGCCTTCCCCGTTCGCCCGGATTTTCCGGCCGTCGAATGAAAGCAGCAGTGAATGCGTATGCGTTAGTGGGATCGAACCGAGGCGTGCCAGGGAATGGAAAGCCGTTCGATTGTTTCCATGAGACTGAAGAGAAGCGAGCCCATCGCGATCAGCAGCACCAGACTGACGAAAAGGCTCGGCGTGTCGAATTGGCCCTGGGCAGTCAGGATCGCAAAGCCGAGACCAGAGGAGGAGCCGACGAATTCACCGATAATCGTGCCGATCAACGCCAATGAAATGGCGACCTTGAGCCCGGCGAAGATACTCGGCAGGGCGCAGGGCAACCGCACTTTCACGAGGATCTGCCAAGCGCTTGCCCGACCGACGCGGGCAAGATTGATCATGTCGGGATCGACCGAGCGCAGGCCGAGAACCGTATCGATGACGATGGCGAAGATCGCCAGCATCACAGCGATTGCGATTTTGGGCTCGGGTCCGATGCCCATCCAGACGACAAAGAGGGGTGCAAGCGCCACCTTGGGGATGGAATTGAGTGCGACGAGCAGCGAAAAGATCGGCCGTTCCAGCGATTTCGACGAGACGATCACGATTGCGAGCAAAACACCGAACAGAACCGACAACAGGAAGCCGATCAGCGTCACGCCAAGCGTGATGCCGGCATTATAGAGGAAATAAGAGGGCGCCCTCAGAAACTCCTGCCATACGGCCGAAGGCGCGGGTAAAAGGATGGGCGATATGGCGAAGGCCCGAACCGCGACCTCCCAGAGCGCGACAGCCGCCACCAATGTCAGAACACCTGGGAGAAAGCGTGAAAGGCGGGAAGCTTTTTTATGCATCTTTGACGATTCCCAGCTTGGTGAAGACCTGTCGAATGTGGTTGCTGTAGCGCCCGAAGTCGGGCGTCTCACGCAAGGACAAAGGGCGCGGGCGCGGCAGGTCGATATCGAGAACTTCGATGATCCTGCCCGGATGACGGTCGAGAATGACGACCTTGTCGGACAGGAAAACGGCCTCGCTGATACTGTGAGTGATGAAGACGATCGTCTTGCGGGTTTCGAGCCAGATGCGCGCGACCTCGACATTGAGGTCGTCGCGCGTCATCGCATCGAGAGCACCGAAGGGCTCGTCCATCAGCAAAATATCCGGATCGGTCAGCAGCGCCCGACAAATGGAAGCACGCTGCCGCATGCCACCGGAAAGCTCCCAGGGGCGCTTGTCCTCATATCCCGCCAGACCAAACCTCGCCAATTGCGCTTTCGCACGTTCGCGGATCTCAGGCGTGACCTTCTGCTGAAGCTCGACGTTGAACAGCACGTTTTCCACGATCGTGCGCCAGTCCAGCAGCATGTCGCGCTGGAACACCATTCCAAGGCCCGCCGGGGGCCCTTTGATGGCCTCACCCCGGGCACTGATCCGGCCCGAAGTGACATTCTCAAGCCCGGCCACGCATTTCAAGAGTGTGCTCTTTCCGCAGCCGCTCGGACCGAGAATGCTCACGAACTCGCCTTTACGTATGTTCAGGTCGATACCCTGCAGGGTCAATGCGGTTTCCGGCCCGCCATATCGCTTCTCTACGCCGGAAACCTGTATGTAGCTGTCTTGCGGCACGCTCATACCGTCAACCTCAAGCAACGAAATCGTTTGTGAAGATGTCGGTCAAGGCAAGCTCGGTCGTCAGCGCCTTGGATTTGCGCATGGTGTCGAGCGCGGCATTCCAGTCCGCGTCAGCCTGCCAGCCGATCGGCTTGCCGGCCGTCGCCGGCGTGTCGAATGTTTCAATCGTCAGCTTGATCTGATTGACGAGAATTGCCTTGTCCAGCTTCGCATTCGGGCGCTGCTGGATCATGGCTTCCGCACCTTCCTCCGCATGTCCGTCACGAAGATAGGCCCAGGCCTTCTGCTGGGAAGCAACCAGACCCTTTAGAACATGGTCCCGTTTGGCAATGACCTGCTCATTGGCGACCAGGCCGTAGCTCGGGAAATTCACCCCGGCATCGCTTGCCGCAATCCCCTTGGAAGGACGTACGGCTTCGGCTGGCGGAAGGATCGATGGCCCGGTCGACAGGATCGCATCGGCCCGCTTGGTGGTATAGGTACTCCACAGGGCTGCGGGATCGACCAGAAGCAGCTCGACCGTCGTGCGATCCAGACCACCTTGCGCGAGCCAGTAATCGATGAAGGGCGCCCAGGGGCTGGCTGCGAAGCAGACGATGCTCTTGCCCCTGAAATCAGCGACCGTCTTGATTGACGAATCCCGGTCGACTGCAGCGCAAAGATCGGTCGCGCGGCCAAAACCGGCGAAAGCACGAACCTGCGCGCCCTTGACCCTCGCCTGCGGGACCAGACCAAGCTGAACCTGCCCGACATCCACCTGGCCGGCATTTACCAATTGCAGCGTATTGGCGGAGCCGCGGCCATCCTGGATATCGACATTCAGGCCGACATCCTTGAACCAGCCCTTGACATGCGCAAGATGAATTGCCGCCTGAACGCCCCATGGCGCAAAATCCATCCGCGCAGAAACCGTCTCCAGTCCCTGTGCGCGGCCGAGCGCCGGTGCAGCAAGCGCTGCCATGCTTCCGGCAACGAATGCCCGTCTTGTCGTCGAAAATGTGATGTTCCTGCTAACCATGTCGAAGACCCCTCTTGTTCTTTATAGAACTATTTAGTTTAATAACGACAGTCGTACTGGATTTCCAAACTGGAGTCAATCGCCTTAAATTGCGGCAAGATGCGAAATTTGTGATTTGTATCAGCAACTTAGGTTGACTGATGTTGTTTTTCCTGCGGAATTCGACATGTCCATTCATTGCCATGCCGCTTGGCCATGCGGCAAAACGCATGGCGAAACCGGGCTTTAGCTGCTAGGGAGCCGAGACGGACAACTGAGATCAACCCCGTCGGGAGGAGGCACCGATCGTGAATGAGACAGTCGCGGTGACCAAGAAGAAAAGAATTCGCGATCCGCAGCGAACCAGACAGTGGATCATCGACGCCGCCGTGGCGGAATTTACCGAACGTGGCTTCGACGGTGCCCGTATCGACGCGATCGCCGAGCAATCCCAAACCAACAAGAGCTTGATTTACAAATATTTCAACAGCAAGGAAGAGTTATATATATCAAGCCTTTCCGACATTTATAGACAGTTACGCGCTTCCCAGCACGAGATCGACCATAACGATCCAGACCCTGTGGAATCGATCAGGAAGCTCGTCGAGTCGACCTTCGACACATTTGCCAACAATCCGCACATCGTCAGAATGATGACGCATGAAAATGTTCAGAACGCCCGGTTTCTCAAACAGGCGCTGGACATCAAGTCGCTCTATACGCCGCTTCTCGAAAAGCTCGACTACATCATCGGGAAAGGCCAGAAACTCGGCGTTTTCCGCGAAAATATCGATCTGAAGCATCTTTATGTTTCAATCTCGGCGCTCGGATATTTCTACTTTTCAAACATCCACACGCTGTCGATCGTTCTCGATGAACAACTCGAAAAGGCGGACGAAGTCGCCAAGCAGCGGGAGCAGGCCGTCGGTATCGTCATCGCCTATTTGCGGAAATGACGAAGGAAACGGCCAGCCCCTATGCCAGTCAGGGATGCTTCTTCTCGTCGCTCAGGACGCCGCCAACCGACCAATCCTGCTTTTCGACATCGACGAAGACGATCTGAACCGCTTCTGGTCCGCATTTGGAGATGCGGGACATTTCGCGGGTAAAAACTTCCGCAAGTTCCTTTTTCTGCTCCCAGGTACGACCGGACAGCATTTCGACACGAATGACGGGCATTTTCTGATGCTCCTGCAAGCTTTCAATGAATTAAGGGGATCACTCGGGCTGCGCGGCGGCGGCGCTGTAAACGGAATAAACCAGCCAACCGGCATCCACCGGCAAGGTGGCCCCGGTGATTGCCGATGCCGCCGATGAGCACAGGAAGAAGATCGCTTCCCCGACGTCCTTCGGCTCCACAAATTTCCGAAGAGCGGACTTCGCGATAATGGTAGCAGGATCGCGCTGGCCGCTGTCGATGCGCTGTTTCATTGCCGGCGTCAATGTGTAGCCAGGTGCGACCGCATTGACACGGACACCCCTGGGGCCGAATTCAGCGGCCATCTGCTCGGTCAACATCTTCACCGCTGCCTTGCTCATGCCATAGGCCGGTTGCGGCGTTGCCTGGAAGCTGGTGAGCGAGCAGAGATTGACGATCGAGCCCCCACCCGTCTCCGACATACGGCGGCCGAATGCCTTGCCCATCAAAACGCTGCCACGCAGATTGATATCGATGATCCGGTCGAAGTCGGCAATCGGCATATCGGTAATGCGGATCGCGTTCTGAAGCACGCCGCCGGAATTCACAACCGCAGCGACGGGGCCGTGCTTGGCATAAACATCGCTTGCAAATTGATTCACGGCATTCTCATCCGAGACATCAAGACGGACGAATTCATGCTTTGCGCCCAGAGCGGAGAGCTCCTCGGCAATCGCATTGCCGCGCTCGGTATTGACGTCAGCGCTCACCGTTCGCCAGCCGGCCGAGACGAACTTTCGTAACGTTGCTTCGCCAATACCGCTGGCACCGCCCGTCACAATAACAAGTGGCGTCTGATCGCCGTTGGACTTTTCATTCATTGCATTCTCCCGTCACGTGTCAATCGGCAAGCCATATTAGTCGATCTAATGTCGACATAAATCTGAAGTCAAGTCAATTTCGGCTACCGTTTTGCGGCGAGCCAAAAACATTCTACCGTTTGACATTTAATATGTCGACATATGACCGACATTATGCGTACAATCTGGATGTGCCCAGTGTCGGCAACAATGCCACCGCGATCAATCCCTGCGAAAGCCGAGTAAACATCATGACCCGCTACACATTCGACTGTATCGAAGGCCACACCGCCGGCATGCCGGTCCGCCTTGTCATTTCAGGTCAGCCAGACCTCGTCGGAGAAACCCAGAGCGATCGCCGCGTCGACTTCATCGCCCGCCACGACTGGATACGAACCGGGTTGATGTGCGAGCCGCGCGGCCATGAGATGATGTCAGGCGCGATGCTCGTTCCTTCGACCAGAGCCGATTGCGATACCGGCGTTCTTTATCTGGAAACGTCTGGATGCATTCCAATGTGCGGCCACGCCACAATCGGCCTGGTAACATTCGTTATCGAACAGGGCATTGTCACCCCGGCAACGGCCGGTATCGTTCGGCTGGATACGCCCGCCGGCGTGGTCGAAGCGCATTATGAAAAGCAGGGCGACAAGGTCGCCGGCGTGCGGTTCAGCAACGTTCCTTCCTTCGTCCTGGCAAAGGGCGTCGAACTCAACCATCCCGATCTGGGTCCGATCGTCTTCGACATTGCCTATGGCGGCAATTTCTATCCGATCATCGAAAGCCAACCGAATTTCCGCGATTGCGCCGATTATGCCCCTGAAGAGCTTCGCCGGCTTGCGCAGGTTCTCGTCAAATTGCTCCCGGAGGTTATCGATGTCGTCCATCCGGACAACCCGCAGATCCGCGGCGCCCATCATACGATGTGGTGCGGCGCAGCTCAAAATGGCGGCGAGGCGCGGGCTGTGGTCATCGCGACACCCAAGATCATCGACCGATCACCCTGCGGCACGGGAACATCGGCGCGCGTCGCCTTGCGCGCATCCCGTGGCGACCAGAAGATTGGCGACGTCTTTGTCCATGAGAGCCTGATAGGCTCCAGCTTCAAGGGACGCGTGGAACGTCACGTTACCTTGAACAGCGGCCTTGAAGCGGTGATTCCGAGCGTCGAGGGCAGCGCTTATATTACGGGTCTCTCTACCCATTATATCGATGACAGCGAACCTTACGCCAAGGGTTATCTAACCTGAACATCGGAAAGTTCATGGTTTTCCAGCCGCTTTCCCTTTGCAATGTGACAGGAGGAAAGCGAGACGCTTGACAAGCCGCCGCACCTTGGGAATGTGCGGTGGTATTCGAAAGGGAGGAAGGCATGGCAAAGCCGCTCAGCACCAGTCCGGCACAGGCCAAGGAAACGGGCAGTTCCAGGGTTTATAGCCAGTTGCGGCAAGATATCCTTCGGGTCGATCTGGCGCCTGGCTCCGCGCTCGATGAGGTGGGATTGAGCGAGCGCTTCGGCCTGTCCCGCTCCCCGATCCGCGAAGCTCTGGTTCGCCTTTCCAGCGAAGGGCTCGTTGACATTCTGCCCAACAGAAGCACGATCGTTACTCCGCTGAACCTCGACAAATTACCCGAATTTCTCGATGCGCTCGACCTGTACCAGCGAGTGACCACACGTTCCGCCGCGATGTTCAGGACACAGGCCGATCTGGATGTCATTACCGCTGCGCAAAAGCGCTATGTGGACTATACGCGCATCAGCCTGGACACCGGCGATTCAATCCCGATGATCGATTCCAATTACGAGTTTCACATGGCGATCGCGCGGGCAGGGCGTAACCGCTATTTCACCAACTTTTACAGTCGTGTTCTAAACGACGGGCGCCGGCTCCTGCACTTCCACCTGGAGTTTCAACGTATGGACCCGGATATCAGTGTCGAGAAGCTGGGTGCTGGGCATGAAGAAATGATTGAGGCGATCAGGCTTCGGGACGCCGATGGCGCTGAGCGGGTCGCCCACGAGCATGCGGCCCAATTCAAGGGACGTTTCATGCAGTTCCTGAACCGCAATGTCAGTTCGGCCGTCGATTTGACCGCCATGCAACCCAGCCATTTGGAAACTCAGGATAAGGGATGAGACAAGCGCAACACGCGGCCGAGGTGATCTATATTTTGTGCCAAGCCATGACAAATTAGAGTATGCATACATGTTTGGTTCTAACATCTTGAGGTCCGCAATGCGTTGTGAACACCCGCAAGATCACTGTTGAAGGGTTTACAATGCCTGCATCTCCCACGGTACTCACGTCCAGCGGGTCAAAACTGACCGGCAGCGCGCGCGTTTATCACACGTTGCGAGATGAAATTCTGCGGGTGCAGGTAGCTCCCGGCATGCCCCTGGATGAACTGGGATTGAGCGAACGTTTCGGCATGTCCCGATCGCCGATCCGGGAAGCACTGGTTCGCCTTTCCGGAGAAGGACTTGTCGTCATCCTTCCCAATCGAAGCACCATGGTTGCGCCCATGGAATTCGACAAGATGCCGGAATTTCTCGACGCGCTGGACCTTCTGCAGCGGGTGGTAACACGCCTGGCGGCGATGAACAGAAGCCCGGCCGAACTCAAAAAAATCGTCATCGCCCAGAAAGCTTACGAGGCCGAAGCTGCCAATACGTTGGTGTCCGGCGACAGCATCCCGATGATCGAGAAAAATTTCGAATTCCATATGGCAATCGCGAGCGCCTGTGGAAACGCTTATTTCAGCGATTCATACCGTCGCATCCTGCAGGAAGGCCGCCGCCTTCTTTTCTTCCACTTCAAATATCAGTCGCTCGATCCAAGCCTCAGCGTTGCGGAGATCGCTGCCGATCATACGATCATGGTTGATGCGATCACAAACCGGGATATCGACGCGGCCGAGCACGCTGCGCATCAACATGCGGCGCAATTTAGGGGCCGGTTCATGGACTTCCTGAACCGCAATCTCAGCGCCGCTCTTTCCGTTCACTATAAGAGCCAGGATTAAGCCGACGGGCTTTTCAGCCTCCACAAGAAAGCCTGCTGACGCTGACCCCAGCAGGCTTTTTAGAGCACGTCCTGTCTAAACGGAAACGGTTGACGTGCTCTGCCTCTGCGCTTTGTTTTCAGGCATTTTCCCGACCTGGAACCACTTCGCACCTCTACCGGAAATGTTCTGGACGGGATGTGTGCGGATTATTTAACCGAGCAGGTCGACCTGGGGCCCCCAGGTATCGGACAGGGCAAAACCGGACCTGAACGGATCCTGATTATCCATCCTCAGATATTCGCGACCGTAAACCCATGCACGGCCCGTTATACGGGGGATCACCGCCGGGCGGCCACCGACCGTGGTTTCCGCGATGGCCTCGGCCGTGAACTCGCCCCCAATGATCGAGCGAGATGTGCGCGCATCGCCCAGCTTCACCAATCCACGCGCATGAAGACTTGCAAGATTGGCCGAACTACCGGTGCCGCAGGGAGAGCGATCAACGCGGCCCGGCTTCAACGTAGTGCAGGTTCTGATCGCACCATCGGGCTCGCGGCTTCTGAACATGACATAGGCCAGTTCATTGACGCCATCCAGTTCTGGATGCTGAACCGACACCTGCTCCGAGATGATCCGCTTCAGCTCGATACCGGCTTCCGCCAATTCACGCGAGTTCGACGGCGCGATATCGAGGCCGAGCTGGTCGACATCGACGAGAGCGTAATAGACACCGCCAAATGCGATATCCACGCGGATCCTGCCCCATTTCGGCGTGTCGATTTCCTTGTCCAGCGCTTCGGCGAAACAGGCGACGTTGTCGAGGCTGACCGATACGACACGTCCCTGCTCGCATTTCGCTCTGGCCGTTATCAGCCCTGCAGGCGTATCAAGCTTCACGACGGTTTCGGGTTCGACCATTTTCACGCGACCGCTTTCGACGAGCGCAGTCACAACGCACATGCAATTGCTGCCCGACATGGCATGGGCCCGATCGGCCTGCAAGACAATGAAACCGGCGTCGGCCTCCGGTCTGATCGGGGCCAGCAGGAGGTTGACGGACATGGCGACGTTTGCGCGGGGTTCGAATGTTACGAAACGCCGCAAACTGTCGTCGACATGGTTGATGTAATTCATTTTTTCCAGAGCGGACGCGCCGGGAACCTCTGGTGCGCCGCCAACGATCACCTTGCCAATCTCGCCCTGCGAATGGACGAGAAGCAGCTCAAGTTCACTTTCGAATTTCATGACAGACCTCATTGATGATCCTGCTCGTTCCGACCAAAGGCCAGCCTTCGCAAATTCTGAAAATCGACGGCGGATTTCCCGCCGCCGAATTAAACGGCAAGCTTCTGCAGGACGCGCCGCTCTATATAAGTCACCGCTCGCGTCAACGGGAAAGCGATCGCGAAATAGATGATGGCAACGACGGTGAGCACTTCGATGGGACGGGCTGTCGTATTGGAAATGTTCTGGCCGACAAACATCAAATCCGACATACCCACGGCTGAGACGAGCGCGCTTTCCTTGAAAAGGCTGACACAATTCGACAGAAGTGTCGGCGCGGCGCGTAGCACGGCTTGTGGCAGGATCACGTTGATGATCTGGGTCCAACGGGAAAGGCCAAGCGCGATACACGCATCGCGCTGCTCGCGGCCAACGGTCTTCAGGGATGCCCGGAACGTTTCGCTGGTGATCGCGCCCATGTAGAGGCTGAGAGCGATAATGCCGGAAACCAGGTTTGAAAGCTCAAAGCCGAGGAATAACGGCAGGCAGAAAAAAATCCAGAACAGTTGCACCAGAACCGGCGTACCGCGGAAAAATTCCACATAGAGGCTGGTAATGCTCCTCAGGACGACATTCTTCGAGGTGCGCGCCATGCCGACAAAGAAACCGATCGTGCATCCGATCAGAATGCAGATGAGCGTCAGCTTGATGGTCGTCCAGAGGCCGGTGACAAGTGCGTCCTGAAAACGCAATACGACTTCGAAATTGAGTTGCATCGGCCCACCTCAGCTTGTCATCACGTCGCGGCGGCGTTCAAGCCAACCGACGATCTGCGAAATCGGGAATGAAACAGCGAAGTAAATCAGTGCGACGATGGTGAAGGTTTCGATCGGACGATAAGATGCTGTGGCGATCGTCTTGCCCTGATACATGAGATCCTGGACTGCAACGATGGCAACCAGGGCGCTTTGCTGGAATATACCGATCCCGTTTGTCAGCAAGACAGGTACGGAAGCGCGGGCTGCGGTCGGCAGAACGATGTAAAGCACCCGCTGCCATGGGTTTAGACCAAGCGCCACGCCCGCATCGAGCTGTTCTTTTGGAACCGCCTGAATCGATGCGCGATAGGCTTCGGCATTAAAGGCCGTCAAGTTGCACCCAAGAGCAAGGATGCCCATGGTCACAGAACCCAGAAACACGTCGAAAATCATCGGGATACAGTAAAAGAACCAGATGATCTGAACGATGGCGGGCGTACAACGAAAGAATTCGACAAAGATCATTGCCGGAATTCTAACGACTGCAAATCTGCTCATGATGAGCAGCGCAACCACGAAACCGAGTGTCAGACCGATGAGATTGGCCGCTACCGTAAGCTGAAGCGTGACAAAAAGGCCATCCCACAAAGATCCCATATTCCGGAAGACGGAGTTGAAATCGAATGTATAGTTCATCGGCCTCTCCTAGCGGATATGGAATACACGATCGATGAATTCCTTAGTCCGCTCTTCCCTGGGCGATCCGAGGACCTGTTCAGGCGGGCCATCCTCAACCACGACACCGCCAGCGCAGAAGATGACACGCGATGCGATATTCTTGGCGAACCACATGTCGTGCGTCACAATCATCATCGGCATCTGCTGGCCGGCAAGTTGCATGATGACTTGCTCGACTTCTGAAACCAATTCGGGATCGAGGGCAGATGTCACCTCATCGAACAGCATCAGTTTGGGATCGAGCATCAGGGCGCGCGCAATGGCCACACGCTGCTTTTGACCGCCCGAAAGCTGTGCCGGGTAAGCTTTCGCTTTTGCTGCAAGTCCAAATCGCGTCAAAAGGGCAACAGCCCGTTCCAAAGCCTGTGCCTTGCTTTCGCCGCGCACCTTGCAGGGAGCCAGGATCAGGTTTTCAAGGACATTAAGATGCGGGAAAAGCGTATAATGCTGAAAAACCATGCCGATCGAACGGCGAACCTTCGTATCGATAAAAGTTTTATTACTGTCGCCATTGGCTGAGATGTAAGGCTTGCCACCGAAAGTGACAGAGCCGTTATCGATTTTTTCCAATCCCATCATCACGCGCAACAGCGTGCTCTTGCCGCCACCGCTCGGTCCGATGATGACGAGCCGATCTCCGGGCTTCATTTCGATGTCGAGGCCCTGAAGAACCTTAACATGGGGACCATAACTTTTATAAAGGCCATCGACCTTCAAAAGAGGCGTCTCTGACGATGTAGACATAGCAAAACCCTTGCAATTCCGAAAAGCCGGGTGAGCCGGTCGGCGCCGAAGCGCCGACCGGACAACCTTACTTGGCGGCCTTCAGAACCTCATCCGCCGCCGTGCGGAGGAGCTCATCCATATGGCCGGTGTCGAGCCGCTCCTGAACGAAGATGTTGAATGCCTCGATGTCGGAATAGGACATCGAATATGGCAGGCCGAATGCAACGCCCTGCTTGGCCAGCGCCGGCTTGGGCATGACCTGGGCCGCCCAATCCTGGTTCTGCTGAACGAAAAGCAAATTGGTGTCCGACTGATCGACGAGAACGTCAGCGCGCTTGGAGATAATGGCGAGACGGGTTTCGTCATTGCCGGGAAGACGAAGGATCGTCGCGGTCTTGATAGCGGCGGAAATCGCTTTGTCCTGTGCCGTGCCGGACATAACGGCCAGCGTAACGCCCACCTTGTCGATATCGGCAACAGATGTGAAACCACCCGAAAGCTTAGGGTTGTTCTTGTTATAGGCCAGCGAGATTTCATAAGGCATGGCCGAAATCGAGAAGTTGATGGCCATCGCGCGCGTCGGCGTGCGGTTCAGGGAGAGGGAAATATCCCATTTTCCAGCCTGAAGACCAGCAACGATATTGTCCCAGGTCGTGTCCACGAACTCAGCCTTCACGCCGAGAACTGCGGCCCATTCGCGGCACATTTCGGAATAGGCGCCGGAATACGCGCCGGAGGCCGGATCACGCATCACAAGCGGAGGAGAAACAGCAGCGCCGCAACGAAGTACACCTGCAGACTGCACTTTCTGCCAATAACCCTGTTGAGTCTGCGCGCTGACGGGAGAAGCGGTCGCGATAGCTGCGACTGCAAGCAACGCATAGGCATATAATCTCTTGATCATCTGTCTTCCCTTTTTTGTATGCGCCTGACGGCGCGGTTCCACTCAAAAATTTTGACCTTTGGGCCATTATTATTGTCGTCCAAATGTCGACCGAACTTTTATGTCGCTCTAATGTCGACAATGTCAATCGAATTCTGGCAATCGACGCTTAATTCGATTCACATCGCGAGATATCGGCACGACTTCTCTCTGTGCCGTTCGTCTCAAGGCACCAACGCAAGACGGAAAGCAGCGCCGCCTCCCCGCCCCAACATCAAAACACCTGCACATTGAGATTGCCCTGACTGGCAAATTATCCGGTCGGCGCTGCGAGCGGCTTGTTGCCAATGCGCTTGGCTTCAAGCCCCAGACTTGCAAACAGCTGTATCGGAAGGGTCTGTCATCGGGACTTGCCCGCTTGGGAAGGATCACCGAATGGCAGGCATTTGAGATGATCGGAGAGCGGACTCGCCAGCAAGCGCTGCGGCACAAGCGATACGCCGAACCCCTGAGACACTAACTCTTCAATCGTGTCGGGCAGCCGCAAGTTCACCGGAAAGGCCGGACTGGATGTTGATCTGAAGATCGGGAAAGGTGCCCCGCAGCTGGCTGACCACAAGCGGCAGCATGCGGGTGAGAGTCGTCTGCACGAACCCGATGGTGATCAAGCCCGCTATATCCTCGCCCTTGGCGATGCGGCGAATCCGCTCTTCGAGAGCCAGAATGTCCCGCGCGACTTTGGCAATTGCAAAGCCTTACACGGTCAGCCTCGGCGAACGTGGCGACCGGTTGAAAATATCCACCCCGAGTTCCTGCTCCAGCCGCGGCATCTGGATATTGATTGCCTGTTACGGCAAGCTTTTTTCGAGTTCCGGCAGCGCCTCGAAGAGATCTGCGACGAGACCGTAATCCGCCACCTGGAAGATCGGCGCTTCTTCATCCTTGTTGATGGCGACGATGACCTTCGAGTCCTTCATGCCGGCCAGATGCTGGATGGCGCCGGAAATGCCCGCCGCGATGTAAAGCTGCGGCGCAACCACCTTGCCGGTCTGGCCCACCTGCCAGTCGTTCGGCGCATAACCGGCATCGACCGCAGCACGGCTGGCGCCAACGGCGGCACCGAGCTTGTCGGCGACGGGAAGGATGACTTCCTTGAATTTTTCCGAGGAACCAAGCGCACGGCCACCCGAGATGATGATCTTCGCAGATGTCAGTTCCGGACGGTCGGACGAGGCCAGCGCATCGGAAACGAAGCTGGAGAGGCCAGGGTTTTCCGCCGCACCGATGCTTTCCACTGCGGCGGAACCACCTTCGCTTGCTGCCGCAAAGGCGGTCGGACGCACGGTGATGACCTTCTTCGCATCGGTCGCCTGCACCGTCTGGATGGCGTTGCCGGCATAGATCGGCCGCTTGAAGGTGTCGGGGCCGACAACCTCGATGATTTCCGAGACCTGCGCCACGTCAAGAAGCGCCGCAACGCGCGGCGTCACATTCTTGGCCGAGGCGGTGGCCGGCGCGATGATGACATCATAGGAAGGGCTGAGCGAAACGATCAGCGCCGCCAGCGGTTCTGCCAGCGCATTGGCATAGGATGTATCGTCGGCGAGCAGCACCTTCGAGACGCCGGAGAGTTTTGCGGCTGCGTCAGCTGCGCCCTTGGCGCCGGAACCGGCGACCAGCACGTGGACGTCGCTTCCCGTCCCCTTGGCAATCTGCGTTGCCGCCGTCAGCGTCTTTCCCGTCAGGTCGGAAAGGGTTGCGTTGTCGTGTTCTGCCAGAAGAAGAATGGCCATGAGAATATCTCCCTTTTCCGAAATCTTAGAGGACGCCGTCGGCCTTGAGCTTTTCGACCAGCTCGGCAACCGAGCCGACCTTGATGCCGGCCTTGCGGCCTGCCGGCTCCTCGGTCTTCAGCACCTTCAGGCGCGGCGAAACATCGACGCCGAAATCGGCCGGCGACTTCTTGTCGAGCGGCTTCTTCTTGGCCTTCATGATGTTCGGCAGCGAGGCGTAACGCGGCTCATTGAGACGAAGATCGGTGGTGACGACGGCGGGAAGCTTCAGCTCCACGGTCTGCAGGCCGCCATCGACTTCGCGCGTCACCGCAACCTTGCCGTCGGAAGGCACGACCTTGGAGGCAAAGGTGCCCTGGCCCCAGCCGAGCAGGGCGGCCAGCATCTGGCCGGTCTGGTTCGAATCGTCATCGATCGCCTGTTTGCCGACGATGACGAGGCCGGGCTGTTCGGCCTCGGCCACACCCTTCAGGAGCTTGGCGACGGCGAGCGGCTCGACCGTCTCGTCGGTCTCGATCAGGATGGCACGGTCGGCACCCATGGCGAGTGCGGTGCGCAGCGTTTCTTCCGCCTTGGCCGGGCCGATGGAGACGACCACGACTTCTTCGGCCTTGCCGGCTTCCTTGAGACGCAGCGCCTCTTCCACCGAGATTTCGTCGAACGGGTTCATCGACATCTTCACATTCGCAAGCTCAACGCCCGAACCATCCGATTTAACGCGGATCTTCACGTTGTAATCGACGACTCGTTTAACGGGGACAAGGATTTTCATGGCAGGCACCTCATGCAAATGTGTAGGCAGTTTTGACCGATGTGTAGAACTCGGCAGCATAGCGACCCTGCTCGCGCGGTCCGTAAGACGAGCGTTTGCGGCCGCCGAATGGCACATGGAAATCGACACCGGCCGTCGGCAGGTTGACCATCACCATGCCCGCCTCCGAATTGCGCTTGAAATGCGTCGCATATTTGAGGCTGGTGGTGGCTATCCCGGACGACAGACCGAAATTGGTGTCATTCGCAACCCCAAGCGCCTCATCATAATCTTTCACCCGGATGACAGCCGCGACAGGACCGAAAATCTCCTCGCGGGAAATGCGCATCTCGTTATTGGCTTCGGTGAACAGCGCCGGCTGCAGGTAGAAGCCATGTGTGTCGCGCTCGATCCGCTCGCCGCCGAAAGCGAGTGTGGCGCCTTCCCTGCGGCCGATCTCGATATAGTCGAGATCCTGTTGCAACTGGCCCGCGTCGACCACCGGGCCGATATGTGTGCCGCCTTTCATGGCGTCATCAACAACCAGTCCTTCGAGGCGCCGCATCAGCGCCGCAACGAAGCGGTCATGGATGCCTTCGGTAACGATCAACCGCGACGATGCAGTGCAGCGCTGGCCGGTCGAGAAGAAGGAGGAATTGGCGGCAGCCTCGACGGCGACATCAATATCCGCATCATCGAGAACGACAAACGGGTTCTTGCCACCCATTTCCAGCTGGAACTTGCGATTGTGCTCGACCGATGCCAGCGCAACGCGCTTGCCCGTACCGGTCGATCCGGTAAAGGTCAACGCATCGACATCGGGACTGTCGAGCAATGTCTGGCCGACCACGCTGCCACGACCCATGACGAGATTGACGACGCCCGCAGGCGCCCCGGCCCGGTGCAGGATATCGACAAGCGCCCAGGCGCATCCAGGCACGAGGTCAGCGGGCTTCAGCACCACCGTGTTGCCATGGGCGAGCGCAGGAGCGATCTTCCAGGCAGGAATGGCAATCGGAAAATTCCATGGCGTAATGATGCCGACGACACCGACCGGTTCGCGGGTAATCTCGACACCAACACCTGGCCGTACGGAAGGTAAAAGCTCACCGGAAAGGCGCAGCACTTCACCCGCAAAAAAATCGAAAATCTGCGCGGCGCGGGTCACTTCGCCAATCGCTTCCACCAGCGTTTTACCCTCCTCGCGAGCGAGCAACGCGCCAAGTTCGGCTTTGCGGGCAAGAATTTCGTCGCCCGTCCGTTTCAATATGCCATGGCGTTCGAGAAGGGGCGCACGCGACCAGGCCGGCAATGCCGCTTTGGCGGCGGCGATTGCGTTGCGCGTATCCTGTGCGCTGGCACGGGCATATTCACCCACAACCTCGGCGGTGTTCGAGGGATTGATGTTGGCGGAGGCGTCACCGGCGATCCACTCACCGGCAATCAGGTTTTTATGCAGCATGATGGTCTCCGTTCAATGCAGGCCGAGATAGGCCTTGCGGACGTCTTCATTGTCGAGGAGCGCTGCACTTTCTCCAGACAGATGGATCCGTCCGTTGACCATCACATAGGCCCGCTGCGACAGTTTCAGCGCATGATTGGCGTTCTGTTCGACCAGAAAGATCGTTTTGCCCATGGCGGCGATCTCGGACAGGACTTCGAACACGCGCTTGACGACGAGCGGCGCAAGGCCAAGCGAGGGCTCGTCGAACAGGATCAGTTCAGGCCGCGCCATCATGGCACGCGCAATCGCCAGCATCTGCTGTTCGCCGCCCGACATGGTGCCGGCCATCTGGTTGCGACGTTCCCTCAGCCGTGGGAACAGGTCGAACATCGTCGCCCTGTCTTCGTCGAAATGCTCCATCCCGATTGGCGTCGTCCCCATCATCATGTTCTCCTCGACCGACATGTCCTGATAAATCTGCCGGCCTTCCGGCACCAATGCGATGCCGCGTCTGGCGATGCGATGTGTCGACAACCGCGAAATATCCTCGCCGCGATGAAGAATGCGACCGGCAGTCGCCCGCGGCGATCCGAAGATGGTCGACAGAAGGGTCGTCTTGCCGGCGCCATTTGCTCCGATCAGGCTGACGATCTCGCCGGAACGGATATGCACATCGACGGATTTCAGGGCCTCGACCGGTCCGTAGTGGCTATGCACGCCAACGAATTCGAGAAGCGGGTTTTGCTGCATCACTGGACCTCTTCTTCGCTGACGCCGAGATAGGCGGCAATCACAGCCGGATCATTCGCCACATGGTCGGGCGTGCCGTTGGATATGACTTCGCCGTGGTCGAGCACGACGATATGGTTCGAGATCCGCATCACCAGCCCCATATCGTGCTCGATGACCAGCACAGTCAGGTCATGGTCGGCGCGCAGGATCTGCAGGACCTCGGACAATTCTCCGGTTTCCGCCGGATTGAGGCCAGCAGCCGGCTCGTCGAGGCAGATCAGCTTTGGCGACGTGCACATGGCACGGGCGATTTCCAGCCGCCGCTGCCGGCCATAGGGCAGTTCACCGGCAAGCCGGTTGGCATCCTCGGCGAGATGCATGCGCTCCAGCCAATAATAGGCGCGATCGACCGCCTCGCGTTCGGCGCGGCGATAGGCAGGTGTCGAGAAGACACCACTCAGGAGATTGTTGGCGGTCTGCCGGTGCTGGGCCACAAGAAGGTTTTCCACCACCGACATCTCGCGGAACAACCGGATGTTCTGGAAGGTGCGGGCGATGCCGGCACGGGTTGCCAGATGCGAGCCGCCGGTAATCGGCCGAGCGATCAGTTCGCCGATATCCTGCGCGCCATTCTCGCCATGCAAAAGGATATTGCCTTCGCTCGCACGATAAAAACCGGTGATGCAGTTGAACATCGTGGTCTTGCCGGCCCCATTGGGGCCGATCAGCGCGGTGATCGCGCCTTTTTCGACGGAAAAATTAACGTTGCGGTTGGCGACGATGCCGCCGAAGCGCATCGTCACATTGCAAACTTCAAGGAGCGGTGCGGTCATCGGCTTGCCTCCGCGCTGGCGCCAAGAACAGGCGACGATGCCCGTTCGGCGGACTTGGACGGAAAGAAGGCCGGCCGCGTGACACGGACAAGGCCACGCGGTTTCCAGATCATCATCACCACCATCAGCACGCCGAAAACGAAAACACGATACTCGGCGAAATCGCGCAGGAGTTCGGGTAGAATCGTCAGGACCAGAGCCGCCAGCACCACTCCGACCGTCGACCCGAGACCGCCGAGCACGACGATGGCGAGGATCAGCGCAGATTCGAAGAAGGTGAAGGATGTCGGGTTCACGAAGCCCTGATGGACGGCGAAGAACACACCGGCGAGGCCGCCGGTCGAAGCGCCCAGCATGAAGGCGGAAAGCTTGATGAAGACGTGATTGACGCCGAGCGAGCGGCAGGCGATCTCGTCTTCGCGCAGGGCTTCCCACATGCGGCCAAGCGGCATGACACGCAAACGCTGCACCGCATAGATCACCGCGCAGACGACGAGGAACAGCACCAGATAGATGAACCAGAACTTGTAGTCGGCATTATAGGGGATGCCGAACGCCTCGTGAAAGGGGGTTCCGCCCTGACGCGCCGTGCGGGTGAATTCGAGCCCGAACAGGGTCGGAGGCGGTACCGGTGCGCCGTTCGGACCGCCGGTGAAGGCCAGCCAGTTATTGAGCACAAGACGGATGATTTCGCCGAAACCAAGGGTGACGATGGCAAGGTAGTCGCCATGCATCTTCAGAACCGGAAAGGCGAGGATCATGCCGCAGAAGCCGGCCAGGAACGGTGCAATAATCAGCGCGCTCCAGAAACCGAGACCCAGATATTGCGCGCCGAGCGCCAGAAGATAGGCGCCGACCGCATAAAAGGCAACGAAACCGAGATCCAGCAGACCGGCAAGGCCAACGACGATGTTGAGACCGAGACCCAGCAGGCAATAAATCAGGGCGAGGATGGCAATACCGAGAAAATATTTGTCGGCGACGAAAGGCAATGCCAGACCTGCGAGAAACAGGACCGCAAGGAGAAAGGCAGGCGAGCGTTCCTGCCCGGACCGCACCGTCACGCCACCGCCGCTGCGGCCCAGTGCCGCCGAGATATGACGCCCGACCGGCGTCATTGAAGCGACTGACAGCACGACCCTGCCGATGGTGATGACGGCCGCAATCAGAACCGCGTGAACAAGTTCGTTGCGAAAGGTGAAGCCGTCGAGAACCAGGCCGGAAATCGGCCCGACCAGCACGAGCGATACACAGAAGGTCAGCAAAGCTTCCTTGCCGAGTTTTAGCAGAGGATTTTCATGCGTGTTCATCATAGCCTCCTCATACCTTCTGGATTTCAGGCCGTCCGAGCAGGCCATAAGGGCGGAAGAAGAGAAGGACGATCAGCAGGCCGAAGGCGAAGACATCCTTGTAGTCGGTGCTGACGTAACCCGCGAAAAGCGCTTCGGTCAGCCCAAGGAGGACACCACCCAGCACGGCACCGGGGAGCGAACCGATCCCGCCAAGTACGGCGGCGGTAAAGGCCTTGATACCCATCACGAAGCCGATGAAGAAATTGAAGGAGCCATAGTTGAACGTCACCAGCGTGCCCCCGACTGCCGCAGTCGATGCGCCGATGACAAAGACGGTGGAGATGATGCGGTCGGTATCGACGCCAAGCACCGCGGAAATCTGGCGGTTCTGCTGGGTCGCGCGGCACTGCCGTCCGATGCGTGTATGATTGATCACATAGGTCAGGATACCCATGGCGACCAGCGACGCGACCAGGATAATGGTCTGCATATAGGTAATCTGCGCAAAGTGCTCCTCGCCACCGAAGCGGAAGGCGCCCTGTATCAGGATCGGAACGCCCTGATCACGTGCGCCCTGCGCGATCTGAACATAGCTTTGCAGCATCAGTGAAATGCCGATGGCCGAGATCAGCGGCGCAAGTTTGGTCGAGCCGCGCAACGGCCGGTATGCAACGCGCTCGATCGCCCAACCGTAAACAGCCGTAATGAGACAGGTGATGATGAGAATGGATATCAGCGCGAAGGGCACTGACTGAATGCCGAAAAAGCTGATGACGGCAAGCACGATGGCCGCGACATAGGCAGAGACCATGTAAACGTCGCCATGGGCAAAGTTGATCATGCGAATGACGCCATAGACCATGGTATAGCCCACGGCGATGAGACCATAGATGGTGCCCAGCGTGATCCCGTTGATCAGCTGCTGCGCCAAGATGTAAAAATCCATGGCGAACCCCTTTTTGATTGTTCTTGCCTGCACAGCGGGGCCGGCTCGGCCATGCCGGCCGGCCCCTTTAACAGGATCGTTTAGTTGCGAACCGGAGTGCCCTTGTCGTCGAAAGAGTAAAAGACGAACTTGAAGTCCTTCACGTCGCCCTTCTCGTTCCAGCCGAGATTACCGACCGCAGACTTGACCGTGTTGGCGTGCAGCCATTTTACCTGATCCTCGATCTTGCCGTCCTTGGTGCCCTGGATGGCGGCGACGATGGTCTGGGCGCTGGCATAACCGAACAGGGTGTAGTTGTCGGGCGCGATGCTCTGCTTTTTCAGGTCGGCAAGTGCATCCGCGGATGCCGGATCTTCCTTTGGATCTGCCGCCGACGAATAATAGACACCCTTGAGGTTCTGCGCGCCGCCGGCTGCGGTCACGATTTCGGCCTGGGCAAGCGCGTCGCCACTGACAAAGGCGACGTCCAGACCCTGTTCGTGGATCTGGCGGATGAGCGGGCCGGCTTCAGGAATGAGGCCGCCAAAATAGACGGCTTTTGCGCCCGAGCTCTTGATCTTGGTGACGAGCGCGTTGAAGTCCCGTTCGCCGCGCGTCAGGCCTTCATAAAGAACCGGCTCGACCTTGCGATCGGCAAGTGTCTTCTTCAACGCATCCACGAGGCCCTGACCGTAGGTATCCTTGTCATGGACAAGAGCGATCTTGTCGATCTTCAGTGTGTCGAGGATGAACGAGCCGGCAACCACAGCCTGCTGGTCGTCACGACCGCAGGTACGGAACACCGTTTCGAGGTCGCGATCGGTGACGATCGGGTTGGTCGAGGACGGGGTCACCATGAGGATACCGGCGTCGTTGTAAATTTCCGATGCGGGAATGGTGCTCGATGAGCAGAAGTGGCCGACGAGTGCCTGCACCTTGTCCTGGTCGACAAAACGATTGGCGACCGCCACAGCCTGCTTGGGCTCGCAGGCGTCATCGCCCTTGATCAGCTCCACCTTCTTGCCATCGATGCCGCCGGCCTCGTTGACGTTTTTGATATAGGCAGAAACACCGGTCCACACCTGCTCACCAAAAGTGGCGTTGGCACCTGTCATCGGGCCCGCAACGCCGATCTTGATCGTGTCTGCAGCATATGCGCTGGAGACGACAAGAACCGACGCGAAAGCAGCGCCCGCAAGAAGCTTCGAAATAGAATTCATTTTTTAAATCCCTCTGGTTTGGCCCAATGACCGTTAGCTGCCCGGAGAGTTGCTCTCTCTCTTTTTGTTGCGATAGCCATTCCCGGGGCCTGTCGCGACAACCAGGGAAAAGGAGCTTAATCGAGGGCGCGTTTGAGAGGGATTTCTGTCGTTCTCCGTCCATCCGGCCAGGAGAAAGACTGCATTACTTGCCGTCGTGACCAAACCAAGAAACAACAGCGATAGACAAGATTTACTTTCTCTCCTTGCTCTCGCGGCAAAATGACGAAATCGTGCATCGCCGCTTCAAGGGAAGCGTCGGTGCATTTGTGCGTTCCGGCTTTCGGAGGGCAGAAAAATCAGTCGAATTCGCGTCTGGAGGACCAGTCCTCCGCACAAATCCATTCGCAGAACGTCGAGATGATTTTGACGCGCTTGTGGGCCCGAGGCACCACCAGGTAAAACCCGGGCACATCTCGCTCCTCCATGCCGTCCAGCCGGTCGATACCCAGGGGCGCGGCCAACCGGCCCGCCTTGATGTCGGACAGGGCATCAAGTCTCGACACAAGCCCGACGCCGAGGCCCGATACCGTTCCCCGGCGCATGGTGGCAGCATCCTGAAACTCGATTTCGCCGGCAATTTCCGCCGGTTCCAGCCCCAGATGTCTGAGTACCTTGCCCCACAGGTTTCTGGCCATGACGGGATGTAGAAGTGTGAACGCCGTGAGGTCTTTCGGCTCCCGAATCCGCTCAGCGAGTTCGGGAGCGCAGCAGATGATCTTCGGATCACGCACCAATAGCTGGCAATCATAATCCTTCCAGGCCCCGAAGCCCCACTGGATACAGACGTCCACCTCGTCAGCGGCGAAATCGCGGATGCTGACCATGGTCGTCATGCGAATATCGGCGCCGGGCATCAATTCGCGGAATCGTTCCAGTCTCTCCATGAGATAACGGGTCGCGAAATAGGGGCTGACATTGATATTGATACGGTTTCGATAGGTGGAATTGGTGACACGGCGAATGCCTTCGGTGAATTCATCGAAACCCGCCTCGATGAAGTGGGACAGCACGATGGCCTGTTCCGTGGGTTCTATCACCCGCGCCTTGCGCTCAAAGAGCGGCACATGGAGAATGTCCTCCAGCAACTTGATCTGCTGGCTCACGGCCTGCGGTGTGACCAGCAGTTCATCGGCAGCACTACGAAAGCTTCCCTGCCGCATGACGGCCCAGAAGGCGCGTAGCGCGTTCAAAGGGGGAAGTCGCATATGCTGCCCAGCCAATTTCACCTCCGCTGCCAAACGAGATTTACGACGCTTATCCGGGCTGTGCGCGCCGGATAAGCGTCGTATATTAGATCACCGCCTTTTCAAGGAAAGGTCGATTTTCAACAATGCGTTCGAAGCCGACTTCCGTGAGGTCCAGCGTCCGGTATTCGCCATAAACGATCAGTTCGGAAACGCCACGCCCTGTCGCCGGTCCCTGCTGCAGGCCATGCCCGGAAAAGCCGTTGGCGAAGATGAAGTTGCGAACCTGTGGATGACGGCCAACGACCAGATTGTGGTCCAGCGTGTTGAAGTCGTAGTGACCGGCCCACTGGTTCACGACCTTGATCGCCTCGAAGGCGGCCGATCGTTCGGCAAGAGCCGGCCAGATGATCTCTTCGAACTCTTCGTAACGCGGTTCGAAATCATCCCAATCCGCAGTCGGGTCTTCAATGGGTGGGCAGCCGGACAGGAAAAAACGACCCTCCGGACGGCAGAAGACGCCGCTGGGATCGATCATCAGCGGCAACCGGCCCTGGTTGACTGCCGCAGTGCCTTCCGGCGTTTTCGCACAATCGAAGACGAAAAGCGTGCGCTTGCGGGGTTCAACCGGAATATGAAGACCGGCCATTTTGGCGGTCAAAGCGGCACGCGGGCCCGATGCGTTGACGATGGTGCCAGCCTTGACCACGACGCCGGATTTCAGCGTGATCTGTGTTACGGTATCGCCTTCACGGCCGATCCCAACCACCTCGCCGGTGACATATTCAGCCCCCAACGAGCGGGCCTTGTTCTTGAAGCCGTACATCAGACCGGTATTGTTGAACCAGCCTTCGCCCGACCGCCCATAGGACGCAAGTTCGATGTCGGCGACATTGAGGTGCGGGAAGGCTTCACCGAGTTCATCTCTGTTCCAGAGAACGACATCTGCTCCACATGCCTTTTGCGCCACGTGATTTTCCCGCAGAATCTCCACCTGGTCCGGTGTACTGGCCAGGAAGAGATAGCCGCCGGAATGGAAGCCGAGATCCGGCTTGTCATCTCCGACCTGCATCATCTCGCCGAAATTGCGGATCACCTCAGACCCGTACTGGCTGATCCTGACGTTGATCGGATTGGAGAACTGCGTGCGGATCGATGACGACGACAGCGATGTCGACGCGGTCAGATAGGTCGGATCCCGCTCCACGACCAGAATGGAGCCTTTGAAGTCCGGATTGGCGGCGAGATAATAGGCTACAGCGGAGCCGATGACCGCCCCGCCGACGATCACCACGTCATAGGCGTCTTTCATTTGGAAACCTCATCGTCGGGATGTCCGAGATCGACGAACCAGCCGCCGAGATAACGTGTGGCGGGCGCCTTGGGGTCATTCGGCGCCGTCCGTCCCTCGACGTCGGCGCGAAATCGCTCGGAACTATCCTCCGGCTGAAAGCCAATGTGGCCACTCAGGGAATTGTCCACGGGCTTAACCTTATTATCGGAGATGCCGAAGCTGATTGTATGTCCGATACGCGGAGCCGTCAGGCTGGCTTCGGCAAGGCGCACACAATCTCCAAACGAAAGCCACGACCAGAGCATGCGACGGTCCGCCGGCTCCGGAAATGACGAGAATATGCGCAGGCAGGCGGATTCGATGCCGAACTTGTCCCAATAAAACCGGCTTAGTGCCTCCACGAAGCATTTCGACACACCGTAAAGGCTGTCGGGACGCACCGGAGCCTCGACATCGATATGCGCTTCCAGCTCGTGGTAGCCTATGGCGTGAACCGATGAGGCATAGACGACGCGCTTCACGCCATTCTGCCGGGCGGCCTCGTAGATATTGTAGCTGCCCTGAATGTTGGAATCGAGAATGGTCGCCCAGCGCGTCTCAAGCGGTGCGCCGCCAAAATGAACGATGGCGTCGACGCCTTCGGCAGCCTTCATCACGGCAGCTGCGTCCGAAAGTTCGAATGTCAGTGCCTCCTCGTTGGGGCCGACATTTTCGATCGCAATGCGGTCCGCAAGGCGCAGCGTGTCTGCAAGATGCGCAAGTCCCTTGCGCAACTCGGTGCCGAGCCGTCCGGCCGCACCGGTGATCAGGATGGTCTTGAAGGGTTTTGTCATGGGATCCTTGGCATCCTGTCTTAATTTTGCAGTCTGGAAACGGCAGCCGCAATGCGGGCGATGGCATCCTGAAGGGTGGCTTCGGATGTCGCGGTGGAAATGCGGAAGAAAGGCGACAGGCCGTAGGCCGCGCCCGGCACGGCCGCGACATGAGCCTCGCGAAGAAGATAGGTCGCAAAGTCGCTGTCATTGGCGATCGTGACGCCTTCCGGCGTCTTCGTCCCGATAAAGGCTGCGCAACCGATATAGGCGTAGAACGCGCCTTCCGGCGGATCGAGCGTCAGACCTTCGATCGCGGAAATCTCGCGCACGACGAGGTCCCGACGCCGCTCGAACGCCTCACGGAAGCGGCTGACCTCTTCCTGGGGCCCTTCGAGTGCAGCTTGCGCCGCGATCTGCGCCACCGTCGCAACCGATGTGCAGGACTGGCTCTGCACGGTCGACATTGCCTTAATGAGATCCTTCGGACCAGCGGCATAACCGACACGCCAGCCGGTCATCGCATACGCCTTGGAGACGCCGTTCACGATCAGGCTGCGATCGCGCAGGTCCGGGCAGGCCCTGCCGAAGCTCACGAAACTGCGGCCATCGAAAATGATGTGTTCATAGATCTCGTCGGACAGGACGAGAACTTGCGGATGGCGGGCGAGAACGACGCCGAGCGCCTTAAGCTGTTCCTCGCTATAAACTGCGCCGGAGGGGTTGCCCGGCAGGTTGAGAAACAGCCATTTCGTCTTCGGTGTGATTGCCGCTTCCAGCACCTCGGACGTCAGGCGAAAACCGTCTTCGGCACCGCAAGCCGGTGTCACCGGCACGCCGCCGAAAAGCTTCGCCATTTCCGGATAGGAGACGAAATAGGGAGCGGGAAGAATGACCTCGTCGCCCTCGTTGACGGTCGCCATCAGAGCGTTGAAGATGATCTGCTTGGCGCCGTTGGCAACGGCGATTTCATCGAGGGCAAAATCAAGTCCGTTCTCGCGTTTGAACTTGGCAGCGATGGCGCGGCGCAGTTCCGGCGTGCCAGGTGCGGCCGTATAGAGCATCCGGTTTTCGCGGGCCGCCTTGAATGCCGCCTCGGTCACATGCGCCGGGGCGGCGAAATCGGGTTCACCGAGACCAAGATCGATCACATCGATCCCGGTGGCGGCCAGATCCTTGGCTGCCTGTGACACGGCCATGGAGGCCGAAGGTTTTACCGCCGCAAGACGGTCTGCAATCCTCGTCATCATTTCGTCTCCGTCACATAACCCTTGCGGACATCTTCAGCCTTCGCCGCTTCGCTGCGCTTTTCCGGATCGCCGAACCCGCCGCCGCCCGGTAAATGCAGGACCAGCCTGCGTCCGGAGGGCACATGCTGCCATCCCTTCGGCCGCAGCAATGTTCCGTCATCCAGCATGGCCTTGCCGGGCTTTCCGGGTTCGCCGCCATCGCGGCCCGCCGCCGGTGTCCCGATGCGGTCGAACATGGCGGAGAAATCGAATTCGTGGCCATCGGCCGGGGCGATCTCGATGATCTGGCCGAGACCGCCGCGATATTCGCCATCGCCGGCGGAATCCGGACGCAACTCCTTGCGCCAGACGACGATCGGTCCGGTATGTTCCGTCGCCTCGATCGGCATCGTATGGACGCCGGAGGGGAAAGCCGTCGCAGACAGTCCATCAAGCCCCGGCCGCGCGCCCATGCCGCCCGAATTGAACATCAGCACCTCGGCGCGCCGCCCCTGTGCGCCAGCGACCGGCCGGGCGGAAATATGGATGTTCCACAGCGCCGCGGCACCTTCGGCGAGGATTTTTCCCGGCAGCGCCTTTGCAAGCGCGCCAAGCACAAGGTCCGGCACCATGTGTCCGATCACGTGGCGAACAGAAACCGGAGCCGGGCGCTCGGCGTTGAGAATATTTACCGGTGAGGAAACATTAAAGACGGCAAGCGACGCCGCACTGTTGGGAATGTCGGGGGCGACCACGCATTTCAGCGCGTAGCAGGCATAGGCCTTCGTATAGATCAGCGGCACGTTGATGCCCCACCGGCTCATCGCGTCCGTGCCGGAAAAATCGACATCGACCGACGTGTTACCGATCGTTACCTCGGCAGCCAGATTGATCGGCTCGTCGTAACCGTCAGTCAGAAGCTCGTTTTTCCATGCGCCTTTCGGCAGGGCGGCAATCCGCTCCATGATCGCCGTGTGGGTGCGCGAGAGGATGAAAGAGCCAAGCGTCTCGAGATTGGGAAGGCCGATCTCGTCCAGCATTTCGATAAGGCGACGATGACCAACGTCATTGCAGGCCGCAAGCGAGAAGAAGTCGCCAATGACCTGGTTCGGCTCACGAACATTGAGGCGCAGTATCTTCAACAGATCCCTGTTCACCTCGCCGCGCTCGGCGAACTTCATGATCGGGATCTGGATGCCCTCCTCATAAACCGACTTGCCATCGGCGCCGAAACCACGACCGCCGACATCGACGACATGCGCCGTGCAGGCGAAGAAGCCGATCAGTTCCTCTCCCTTGAAGGATGGGGAAACCATGGTGATGTCGTGAAGATGACCGGTGCCCTTCCAGGGATCGTTGGTGACGTAGGTGTCGCCCGGATACATCTCTTCGCGCGGAATTTCCGCGATGAAGTGCAGTACGGCTTCAGCCATCGTGTTGACATGGCCCGGCGTGCCGGTCACGGCCTGCGCCAGCATTTCACCCTTCGCGTTGTAGACACCGGCCGAAAGGTCGCCTGCCTCGCGCACCGAGGTCGAAAAAGCGGTGCGCAACAGCGTCATCGCCTGTTCTTCGACGACGGAGATCAGCCGGTTCCACATCACCTGCATGCGGATTTCGTCAAGCTGGCTCATGGATTACAGTCCTTTTCGGATCAGAAGGATGGTGCCGTCGCTCTGAACGATGGCGTCAAACGGCGAGGTGACGATGGTCGAGGTTTCACGCTCGACGATCACCGCCGGACCGGCAACACGCTCGCCGGCCCTGATCGTCGAGCGTTCCACGATGGCCGTTTTGAGAGGGGCGCCCGCGGCTGGATCGAATACGTCGCGCGTGACCGGGGTGTCGGTCGGACTGCCGGTGGAGATCAGCGCATGGCGCTCACCACCCGGGCGCACATCCTGCGCCTTGACGGAAAATGTGACGAATTCGATTTCAGGCCCCTCCACTGCCCGGCCGAAGAATTGGGCATAACGCGCCCTGAAATTTTCCTCGATCATGGCGCGGTCGGCAGCCTCGAAATGACGATCCGGCAGGCTGACCGGAATTTCCCAACCCTGGCCGCGATAGCGCATGAACGCCACCACTTCGCGACTGATCTTGCCAGCCGTGCCGGCGCGCACGAAACCCTCGGCGGTCTCCTTGAGGTCGTCCAGCAACGTGTTGAGCCGGACGGTATCGAAGGCCGACAGGCTCATGATCTGCGAGCCGACCGCCTCATAACCGAAAGGAGCCTTCAGGAAGCCGATCGCCGAGCCGACACCGGCACCTTGCGGGATGAGGCAGCGGTCGACGCCAAGCTTTTCGCAAAGCCGCGCGGCGTGCAGGGGTGCGGCACCGCCAAAGGCGATCATGGTGTTTTCCGAGATGTTCTTGCCGTTTTCAACCGCATGGACGCGGGCGGCGTTGGCCATATTCTCATCCACCACCTCAACAATGCCGAAAGCAGCCGAAAGCGGATCGAGCCTGAGCTTGTCGCCAACGTCGCGGGCTATCGCAGCGGACGCCTTCCCGGTTGACAGCTTGATCTTGCCGCCGGCGAAATTGTCGGGATCGAGCTTGCCGAGAACGAGGTCGGCATCCGTGATCGCCGGCCGCTCGCCCCCGCGCTGGTAACAGGCAGGACCCGGCTCGGAAGCGGCCGATTCAGGCCCTGCCTGAATGCGTCCCATGGCGTCGACCCAGGCGATCGAGCCGCCACCAGCACCAATCTCGATCATCTCAATGACCGGTATCGAGATCGGCATGCCTGATCCCTTGCAGAACCGGTAGGTGCGCGCGACCTCGAACGTCCGGGCGGTCTGCGGCTGGAAATCCTCGATGAGGCAGATCTTTGCAGTCGTCCCGCCCATATCATAGGAGACCACCCGCTGAAGATCGAAGCGGCGCGCCACATCCGCTGCGAAGATCGCACCGCCGGCCGGGCCGGATTCGACCAGACGCACGGGAAACTCGGCCGCTGTCTCTACCGACACGAGGCCACCGCCGGAATGGATCATGAAGACCGGGCAGGAGGCGCCCATGTCCTTGAGGCGGACCTGGAGACGATTGAGATAGTCGGCCATTTGCGGGCGCACATAGGCGTTTGCACAAACAGTGTTGAACCGTTCGAACTCGCGCATCTGCGGCGAAACCTCGCTGGAGATCGAGATCGGCAGATCAAGCGTCCGGGCGAGGATTTCTCGGGCACGGCGCTCGTGGTCGGGGTTCATGTAGGAATGAATGAAACCGATGGCGACGGCGCCGAAATCCTCGGTGGCGATCCGTCTGGCGATTTCCTCGAGCGCCTGCTCGTCCAGCGGCTGAAGTTCCGTACCCTGCGCCGAGATGCGGCCCTTGACCGGAAAGCGGTCTTCTCGCGGAATCAGCGGCTTGGGCAGAACAAGATCGAGATCATATTGCTCGAAGCGGTTCTCCGTACGCATCTCGATCACGTCACGAAAGCCTTCGGTCGTCACCAGTGCGGTGCGCGCGCCACGACGCTCGATCAACGCGTTGGTGGCAAGCGTTGTACCGTGAATGATCAGCTCGATCTGCGAAATGGCGATACCGGCATCGCGGATGACGATGTCGATGCCGTCAAGAATGGCCTGTTCCGGCGCTGCATAATTGGTCAGAACCTTGGTCGAATACAGCGTTCCACGCACGTCGAGGGCGATATCGGTGAACGTACCGCCGATATCTGCGCCGAGACGGATGTCGTTTCCGATGGTCATGCGTTTTCCTTCTTGGCAAGCGCGGCCTGGCGCATTTCGGAAAGGGTCTGTCTCGGTGTCAGAGCTTCCGGCGAGATATCGAGATCGAGAAGCGCACCGGTTCTAGAGGAAAGCGCACGCTCGAAGGCTTCTGCAAAGTCAGCCGTCGCCGTCACTCGCTCGGCATGGAAACCATATGCCTTGGCAAGAGCGACAAAATCCGGATTGACCATTTCGGTTCCCGAAACGCGGGCCGGATAATGGCGCTCCTGATGGGCGCGGATCGTACCGTATATGCCGTTGTTCAGCAGAAGGATGATCGGCTGTGCGCCGTGTTGCAGGGCGGTTGCAAGTTCCTGACAGTTCATCTGGAAATCGCCGTCACCGGCAAAGCAGACGACTGTGCGGTCCGGAAAGGCAACCTTGGCGGCAATGGCTGCCGGTACGCCATAACCCATCGCGCCGGATTGCGGGGCGAGAAGCCGGGCCCTCGGACCGAACCTGAAGAACTTGTTCGGCCAGACGGTGAAGTTGCCCGCGCCATTCGTCAGGATGACGTCCTCCGGCAATATCTCGTTGAGATAAGCAGTGACTTTGCCCATATCGACCGGCGACGGCAGATCCTTGAGGTTAAACCCTGCCTCGTAAGCGGCGCGGCCCTTCTTTCGCCATTCGGCCCATGGTCCCTTGACGGGTTCGAGTGCAGACAGCGCTTCGGCAAAGGCATTCGGGCCCGCATGGATACCGAGTTCAGGCTGATAGATCTTGCCGATCTCCAGATCAGAACCGTGAACGTGGATGATGCGCTGGCGCGGCTGCGGGACGTCGAACAGCGTATAACCATCGGTGGAGTTTTCCCCGAAGCGGTTATTGATCGCGAGGATCACATCCGCATCGCGCAGCAGTTCCTTCACCGACGCAACCATACCGACTCCGGCTTCGCCGCAGAAAGTGAGGGACTCGTTGTCATACTGGTCCTGATAGCGAAACACAGAAACGACCGGGATATCGGATGCTTCCGCAAACGCCTGAAGGCGCTTGGCCGAACCTTCCTTCCAGTTACAGCCACCGTAAAGAATGACTGGACGCTTGGCCTGCGACAGCAGAGTCGCAAGGCGCTGCATGGCAAATTCCGAAGGTGCGGCCTCGATGATTTCGGCCGGACCGGAAAGTGGCGCCTTTTCCGTCATTGACGTCAGCATATCTTCCGGCAGGGCGATAACAACCGGGCCGGGACGACCGGTAATCGCCGTCGTCCATGCGCGGGCGACAATTTCGGGAATACGTTCGACCTGATCGATCTCGACGGCCCATTTCGCCACCGTTCCAAACGCAGCCTTGTAGTCCACTTCCTGAAAGGCTTCCCTGCCCTTCATGTCGGTGCCGACCTGGCCAACGAACAGGATCATCGGCGAGGAATCCTGCATGGCGGTATGAACGCCGATCGAGGCATTGGTGGCGCCCGGACCACGGGTGACGAAGCAGATACCGGGCTGACCGGTGAGCTTGCCATAGGCGGCTGCCATGAAGGAGGCGCCCCCTTCATTACGACACACGACATAGTCGAGCTTGCCCACCGTATCATGCAGCGCGTCCAGCACGGCAAGATAACTCTCTCCCGGCACTCCGAAGCCTTTGCGCACACCGAGTGCCAACAGGCATTCGACCAAAAGCTGCCCACCATTACGTAACATTGCGCGTTCCCTGATGATTATGAGCGTCGGCTTTGTAGCGTAAAGGCGCCAGGCCAACGGTTTCCAGATGTTCGAGAATAGATGCGACCAGCAAATCAAATGGAGGCTTTTCGCAAATGATTGACTGGGCCGTAATGCCAGCGTCCGTCAGCTCGCCTTGAAGGGCCTCGACAAATGCCTCACTCGCGCCGGCTACGCTTCTTTCCAGGGTCGACGGGCCTTCGCCGGAATGAGGCGAAACCACAAACAGAGCGCCCAGCCCCTGCTCCTTCATGGCCGGCAGGACCAACCGCGTCAGGTGAAACATTGCGGAGAGGTTCACTTCAAGAGCCATATCTATGTCTGCTTCCTGAAGCTTCTCAAAGGCCGTTTCAGTGGGCCACCGCAATGCGGCGTGCACGACGATATCGGGCTTCATGCCCTCAACGATCACCCGAACCGCCTCACGATCGGTCAGATCGATCGCCATGGGAAGCACACCAAAATCGCTGCGAAGCTCTTCCAGAACCAGCCTGTCGCGCCCAAGGGCGCAAGTTTCATAGCCGGCACAGGCAAGTGCCACCGCCACCGCACGGCCCGCCCCCCTCGTTGCTCCTGTTACAAGTGCCCTCGACATCGATCACCCTCATATTTGCAAAGATGATGACCACATCGCCGCACCGGCGAAATCAAGAAAATGAAAGACTTCGACAAGTAATGCTTGTTGCTGCGAGAAGCCCTACTCCTGAAACTTGACCATCGTACCGCCGCCGGTCGCCTGGTCTGTCGGGAAAACCTCGATGCGTGCGACATCGACAAACACCGGAAGCTCGATAGCGTTCACGATGATCGATGAGACATGCTCCGGCTGAATGGGACGATAGCCGTCATAAAGCAGCGTGCGTGCAGAGTTTCCTGCCATTGCTGTCCGGTAGAGGTCCGTTTGCACCCGCCCTGGCACCACTTCCGTCACCCTGACCGACGTACCCAAAAGATCGCATCGCAGGTTGTCGCAAAAGAGGCTGAGACCCGCCTTCGATGGACCATAGGCGCCCATGTTCGGATATGGTGCCTGACCACCGCTTGAACCGATATAAACCAGATGACCGCGCTTGCGCTCAACCATGCCCGGCAGGAGCGCCCGTGTGAGATGCATCGGCGCCTTGAGATTGACGTCGATCATCGCATCGATCTCGGCGGGATCGATCTCGTGGAATGTCGCACGGGTGGAGAGGATGCCCGCATTGTTGACAAGAACATCGATCTCCACGCCGTTGACGGCATCTGCGATCTTGGCAGTCTCCCGTACATCCGCCTGAACCGCGATGACACCTTTTACAGAGGACAGTTCATCGAGCTGCTCCCGGTTGCGGCCGACTGCATAGACCGTCAGACCGCGCCGGGCGAGTTCAAGCACCGTGGCCTTGCCGATGCCGCTGGTCGCCCCTGTGACGACGGCGTTGCGGTAGATGTCAAACATAGATGTAGCCCCCGCTGATGACGACGTTCTCGCCCGTCGCGTAGGTATTGCGGCTTGACGCCATCATGACGATCCATTCGGCCATTTCGACGGGTTCGGCAGCACGACCCAAAGCACTCGCCTTCGCAAGCTCGGGAAGAAAGCCGAGTTCTTTGGCGCGATCGGTGGCAAAGCCCGCCGGTGCAACGGAATTGACGAGGATCTGATCTTTTGCGACTTCCGCAGCAAACGATTTGGTGAGGCTGACGACTGCAGCCTTGGTCGCCGCGTAGTGAGCGTTTTGAGGGTGCGCTTTAAACGCATCGACCGATGTTACGTTGACAATACGGCCAGTCACTTCCGGCGCATTGACGTATTGGCGCATATGAAGAATGGCCGCCACCATCATATGATACGTGCCTTTGACGTTGATGGCATTTTCCAGATCCCATTCCTCGTCGGTGATTTCAAGGATCGGCTTGCGTGGATAGATCGCCGCGCTGTTGATAAGGCAATGTATCCTGCCCAGCCTCTCCGCAATCTCATTGAAGCCCCGGTGAGCGGTCTCGGATCTGGAAATATCCGCAACCGAAGTTGCGACTTCCACACCGAGACCCCGCAAAGTGTCCGCCGAAGACGCGAGCAACTCCGCATTTCGATCGATGAGGCCAATTCTGGCAACACCGTGAGACGCCATGAGCTTTGCCGTTGTCAGGCCGAGACCCGAAGCTCCGCCCACGATGACTGCTGTCTGATCTTTCACGTTCCACCTCTGCATTTCAGTTGCGCCATTTTATTTGTATGTTATCACTTATATGCCAAGTTAATCGAACCTCAAGTAAATTTTTCTGCGAAAACCAATGATCCCTAGGCTGCAGACGAGCGATATCCATTGCGCCGGCACTCCCGGTTTTTTTGAACGTCTCGTAGAGGCAGGGTTCTCCGGCGACGCAGATGCCAGCGCCGCAGCGCGCACTGTCTTTTCGACGGACAATTCGATTTATCAGCGCGAACCATCGGCAGTGGTGTTCCCGAAGGATGCGGAAGACATAAAGATCCTTATGCGCGTCCTTTCCGAGACGCGTTTCGAGAGCCTGCGTCTTGCACCGCGTGGAGGCGGCACGGGGACAAACGGTCAATCGTTGACAACCGGGCTTGTCGTGGACTGTTCGCGGCACATGAACAGGATTTTAGAGATTGATCCCATGCGCCGGACCGCGCGTGTAGAGGCCGGCGTCGTAAAAGACCAGCTCAATCTCGCGCTTAGGGAACATGGCCTGTTCTTCGCACCGGAACTTTCCACCTCCAATCGAGCGACAATCGGCGGCATGGTATCGACCGACGCCTGCGGTCAGGGATCGTGCCTCTACGGAAAGACAAGCAATCACGTTCTCGGGCTTAGAGTGATCCTCAGCGACGCAACGGACTGGTGGTCCCGTCCACTCGACGATGTTTCGCTTGCCAAAGTCAAAGCCCGTACCGATCGCATCGGTGACATCCATCGCACGGTTGATCGCATCGCTCGAGACGACGGTGACAGGATCAAAAACGTATTTCCCCGTCTTAATCGATATATGACAGGATATGACCTGGCGCACATCCGTCGCGACGATGGACGCTTCGATCTCAATGCCATCCTTTGCGGGTCAGAGGGCACGCTGGCCATTATCGCCGAGATCGAACTCAATCTGCTGCCAATTCCGAAACATTCAGCACTCGTGAATATCCGATATGCCGATTTCAATGCCGCACTGGAGGACGCCCGGCGCCTCACCGCACTAAGCGTAGCTTCGGTCGAGACCATCGACGAGAAAGTACTCGGCCTAGCGAAAGGTGACATTGTCTGGAATGGCATTGCCCGGTTTTTCCCTGATGATGCAAGTCACTCGACAAACGGCATCAACATCGTCGAAGTACTGGCCGACGATCCGGCAGAGCTGGAACTTAAAGTGCAGGGCGTAACGTCTGCATTGTCGCATGCGGCAGACATCGGCAGCGGAGGGTACACGATCGCCGCTGCTCCAGCCGATGTTGAAGCGATCTGGAGCATGCGCAAGCGCGCCGTTGGCCTTCTAGGCAATGTCGACGGACCAGTTCGCCCCGTTGCCTTCGTCGAAGACACTGCGGTTCCGCCCGAAAACCTCGCGGCCTATATCAGAGAGTTCCGCGCGCTTCTTGACGGAGCTGGCCTTTCCTACGGCATGTTCGGTCACGTTGACGCAGGGGTCCTTCATGTTCGGCCTGCCCTTGACCTGACGCGCGACGACCATGTGCCGCTCATCCGTGAGATCACCGACGCCGTCGTTGCCCTCACCCGCAAGCATGGCGGAGTCCTGTGGGGTGAACACGGCAAAGGGGTCCGTTCCGAATACGTTCCAGAGTTTTTCGGCGATCTTTACCCGCGTCTGCAGGACATCAAACGAGCGTTTGATCCGGCGAACCGCCTCAACCACGGTAAGATCGCAACGCCAGACGACGAACCGCTTTTGAAGATAGACGAGGTGCCTCTGCGCGGCTCCGTCGACAAGGCGATTGGAAATGAAATCCGCGCCGCCTTTGACAATGCCGCCTACTGCAATGGAAACGGTGCGTGTTTCGACTTCGATGTGTCGAGCCCGATGTGTCCTTCCTATAAAGCGACACGAAATCGTATCTACTCGCCCAAAGGCCGCGCAGCTTTGATGCGCGAATGGCTGCGGCTTCTTGCCGAACGGGGCATCGACCCCAGACGGGAAGCTGCAAAACTAAGCAAATCTGGCAGGACACTGGGATTCGTCAGACGCGCCGTCAATACGCTCAACCCCGTCAACGGTTCCGACTTCTCGCACGAAGTCAGGCAAGCCATGGATACCTGTCTTGCCTGCAAAGCATGCGCCGGCCAATGTCCGGTCAAGGTCAGCGTGCCTGCTTTCCGCTCGAAGTTCCTGAACCTCTATTACGGCAGGTACCTGCGACCGTTAAAAGATCCGCTTGTCGCCAGTATCGAAACCATGTTGCCTCTCATGGCAAGATTCCGGCCGATTTATAATCTCGCTGTTGGCAGCTCGTTCGGTCGCGCCACAATGAGACTGGCAGGCCTCACAGCGCTTCCTGGTCTGGCACGTTTACCTCTTCCGCGCCTGGCAGCGCGCATGGGGGTCGACGTCGCACAGGCTGACCGGATTGACGCGTTGCCCCTGAACCAGCGAGAACGCCTCGTTATCTTCGTTGCCGATGCATTCACAGCCTATTTCGATCCATCGGTGGGCGTTGCCGCAATAGAGGTTGCCCGATTGCTTGGCTTTACGCCTCTTCTCTCACCGCCCCTGACGAACGGCAAGGCGTTGCATGTCCACGGCTATCTGGATCGGTTTAAGAGAGCCGCGTCAAAAACCGCAGGCGAACTCGATCGCCTTGCCGCAACCGGTGTTCCGCTGGTTGGCCTCGATCCGTCCATGACGCTCGCCTTCCGGAGCGAATACAGGGAAGCAGACAGCCAAAGCAACATACCGCCCGTGCTCCTGCCACAGGAGTGGCTGGCGAATATGTCGAGGCCGATGGATGCCACCCAGGAAGTAAAGATAAGCAAGCAGCTCAAGCTGCTGCCGCACTGTACGGAGCGCACCAATGCGCCTTCCTCGCTGATGCAATGGCAGACCGTTTTCAAAGCAGTCGGCGTCGATCTGCAGATTGCAAACACAGGCTGTTGCGGTATGGCTGGAACATTCGGACATGAGCTACGCAACCGCAGCACATCCGAGAAGCTGTACGGGATGAGCTGGTCGGCGGAAATTGCCCGTTCGGACGAGATCGTAACAATGGCAACCGGTTATTCCTGCCGCTCACAGGCAAAAGAAATCGACCAAAAGCGTCTCCCTCATCCCTTGGAGACATTGTGCGACCTTCTCAAACCGGGCGTCGCCAAGTAGAATGATATGTGATATGTGATAAATCCAACTCCATAACAAGACGGGGCATCTTTTGTCGATTATCACGCAACGCGGCAATCTCGCAGAAATCGTTGTTGCAAAGCTCAGCGAACGCATCGATTCGGGGCTTTATTCTGCGGGAGAAAAGATACCATCAAGCGCTCAGCTCTGCGAGGAGTTCGGGGTGTCGCGCACCGTCATTCGCGAAGCCCTCATGTCGCTTAAAGTCGGCGGCCGGGTCACTGCCAGACAGGGTGCTGGTGTATTTGTTACGGAAAAAGACGCAAAGACACTGAACTTCGAGATCAACCGGATCGACGATATCCGCTCCGCGATGCAAATACTCGAACTGCGGCTCGGTGTTGAGATGCAGGCTGCAGCACTCGCGGCAACCCGCAGGACGCCGGAAGCTTTGGCCGAAATCGCGCGAGCCTATGATCATCTCGACGCCCTTGAAACTGACGACGCCGAAATCGAAGCACGTGCAGATTTCGAGTTCCACCTTGCAATTGCCAGAGCAACGCGAAACCCTCATTTTCCAAGTTTTCTGGAAGCGGTGATGGAGAGTATCAACTTCGAACTCGTGTTGAAACATCGCCAATCATCGCGAGCTTACCAAGCCTATCTCAAGAAAATAAACAAGGAACACGCCTCTATCCTTTCTGCTATAACGCAGGGCGATGCGAAGGCTGCAAAGAACGCAATTGCGGCACATCTTGAAGAGAGCCTCAATCGATACCGAACAATGCTGGATGAACCAGCAAGCGCCTTAACCACGGACTAAGGTGAACCGTTCAAGTTCGCGCCGGGCCGATCGCCGTCTTTTTCATCGTCTCGTTGATCAGAAAGTCACAATCAATGAGATGACCCGTCGAATGTTCGGTAGCTTTCGGCCTGTCCGCTTTCAATGGCTATACTTGCTCAAATATCCGTCATGCCTCCGTAAAATGGGGTGTCTATCGTTCCTTTCAGTAGCGGAAAATTCGCGGTATCGACGAAAGATAAGGCAAGCATGTATCACGTGATCGTCATCGGCTCGGTCAACCACGACCGCATCTGGCAGCTCGACGATCCGCTGGTTGCGGGCGGGCGGCTGCGGTTTTCCTCACGCGAAATCCATCTTGGCGGCGGTGGCTTTTTCACCGGCTGCCAGCTTCTCGAGCTTGGCGCCGAAGTCGCCTTCGTCAATCGGCTGATGCAGGACGAACACGGCCTCCGCGCACTCAAGGTGCTTCAGGAAATGGGTTTCGACACGCGGCAGGTGGCGCTGCATCCCGGCGAAACCAGACCGCTGGAAATCCTGCTCGAACCGAACGGCGAGCGAACGATCCTCTATTGCGGGGATCGCAGCAGTCCATTGTTTGCGGCCAGCGCTCCATTCAGCGGCGATGCGGCCTATCTCAACGCGCTCAATCTCGACGCCGGCCTCGTCGCGGAGCTCGATACGATACCGCTCATCATCTCGCAACTGCCGCTGCGCCCGGCCACACCTCGCCCCGCCGACTACGTCATCTCGTCGCGCCACGATGCGGACGACGGGATCGAGATCGCCTGGCGGCGCGCCCGGGCGATCGCGGGTCCGCGGTTGAAAATGCTGGTGCTGACCGACGGCCCCCGCCCGGTCACCCTGTTCGACGGACGTAACGTCGTTGAAGTCGCTCCGGCGCCAACCGTCCATGTCAAAAACACGATCGGCGCCGGCGACCGCTTCAGCGGCGCTTTCCTCCATGCCCTGCTCGATGGTGAGACCGCAGCTTCCGCTGCAACCCGGGCCAGCCGCCAGACCGCCGACTGGTTGCGCCGCACGAGCGGCTGAACTGCGGCAAGCGCCCGCCGTTAGAAATCCCGGCAAATGCCCATTCGGACATACGACTGTCATTGAGGCCAGCTATAAGCACATTCATCCGAATGAATTTGAAGTCGTCCGAACATATAGGCTGGCCATGGTGCAGACCGAACGCCCCAAATGGGGCCAGTGGCAATCCATCGAAAAGCAGATCAGCCGGGACATCGCGTCCGGGGTCCTGGCGCCGCGCAGCCAGCTGCCGACCGAACTGGAGATCATGCGGCGCTTCGGCGTCGGCCGGCACACGGTGCGGCGTGCCATCGCCGAACTTGCGGCGGCCGGCAAGGTGCGGGTCGAACAGGGTCGCGGCACTTTTGTCGAGGAACAGTCGGTCATCCGCTATGCGATCGCCAGGCGCACGCGTTTCAGCCGCAACCTGAAGGAACAGGGGCGCGTCCCTTCCGGCCAGCCGATCGACGAGATGGAGATTGCCGTCCCGCCGGTCGTCGCCGCGGCGCTGCGCATTCTGGAAGGCTCGAAGGTCTATATGATCCTGCGGCGCAGCTTTGCCGACGACGTGCCGATAACGGTCGGCCGAAGCTATTATCCGGTCGAGCGCTTTCCGGACATGCCGGCGCGTCGCCGCATCGGCGCCTCGATCACCGAAATCTATCGGGAATTCGGCATTCCGGACTATATGCGCCAAGCCACCACCATTTTGACCCGCCTGCCGATCGCCGAGGAAGCCCGGCTTCTGGCGCAATCCCCGGAACAGCCGGTCCTCGTCACCCAGAAGGTCGACGTCGACATGCAAGGCCGGCCGATCGCCTATTCCGAAGTGGTCTGGGCCGGCGAGAGAATGCAGTTCGTCATCGATAACGATGAAGCGCCCGGAAGCCGGGCAACGGCAATACCCGCAGAGAGGAAGACCAATGACTGACGTTGCGACCGGCGAGCCGGTCATCGCGGCCTATACCCATGGGCAGGCGCTCGACATTCTGGCGGCAAGCCGCCCCGAAACCATCAAGGCCTGCGCCGAGACCCTATTGACCGATCTCGGCGCTGTTTCCGTCGTCGCCAACCGCACCGGGCTCGCCATGCTGCCCTTCATGGATACGGTGCGCAACACCGCCTTCCATCTCGGCGAGGTTCTGGTGGCGGAAGCGCATATCCGTGTGCCGGAGCGCGATGTCGAAGGTTACGGCGCCGTCACCGGCCGCGATCTCGAACATGCGATGGCGATGGCCGTCATCGACGCGGCCATCGCCGCCGAGCACCGGCCCGGCCCGATCCTCGAACTTCTGGATGCCGAAAGCCGCCACCAGGAGGAAACCGACCGCGAACGGCTGAAAAAGGTCGAGGCGACCCGCGTGCAGATGGAGACCTTCTGACCATGTCGCTCTCCCTGACCCCGACCGCCGACGACAGCCGCACCAATGCGGCATTCGACGCGCTGATGTGGGCGCTCGGCCGCCCCGGCCTCATCCGCACCCTGCCCTTCGCCGGCTTCGAGACGCTGGCCGAAAGCCTGCTCGACCGCGAATGCACCTTCTACGTTGCCGATGACGCCGCGCTCGACCGGCGGCTCGCCGACACCGGCGCTCACCGCGCTCTCCTCGACAGGGCCGAATATGTCTTCGCCCCGCTCGGCTGCGCAGCCGAGGTCGAGGCGCTGTCGGCGCTGCGCAGCGGTTCGCTTGCCTATCCGGACGAAGCCGCGACGCTGTTTGCGCCGGCCAGGATCGGTTCCGGCCAGGCCCTTCGCCTTACCGGCCCCGGCATCAAGGGGTCGCTGACGATCGAAATCGGCGGCATCGACCCGTCCTTCTGGGCGATGCGCGAAAAGGCGATCCGCTATCCGCTCGGCTGGGATCTCTATCTCGTCGATGCCGACCGGCTGGTCGGTCTGCCCCGTTCCACGAAAATCGAGGTGCTCTGATGGCCTATGTAGCAACCCGTGGCGGCGAACGCGCCATCGAACAGGCCGAAAACCTGTTCCGCGACGATCTCGGCCCGATCACCCGCGCCCGTATCGATGCCGTCAGACAAGGTCTGCCTTATCTGATCGATCGCGTCATGGGCGAGGCATCGCTCTATGAGCCGGATCTCGCGGCACTCGCCATCGCCCAGGCCGGCGGCGAGATTTACGAAGCGGTGCTGCTGCTGCGCGCCTATCGCACCACCCAGCCGCGCCTTGCGGTCTGCGAGCCGGTCGCCCAGACGGACCTCTTCACCCTCCGCCGCATCTCGGCCGCTTTCAAGGATATCCCCGGCGGCCAGATCCTTGGGCCGACGCTCGATTATTCGCACCGCCTGCTACAGGTCGGCGTGCTGATGGGTGAGGACTACACGCCCGATCCGGTCATCCCGGCCACCGAACCGGCGCCGGCGACCCAGCCGTCGCTCGCCGCCTGGCAGAAGGCGCAGGGCCTGATCAAGGATTACCCCTCAGAGGCAATCGCGCCCGACGATATTCCCGACCTCACCCGCCAGCCGCTGCTTTTCCCGGCCGAGCGCGCCCACAAGCTGCAAAGCCTTGCGCGCGCCGATACCGGCGGCACGCTGGCGCTCGGCTACGCCACCATGCGCGGCTACGGCGACGTCCACCCGACCGTCAACGAGCTGCGTCTCGCCGAAGCGCCGGTGCGGCTCCGCCACCCGCGCGGCACCGTCTTCAGCGCCGGCCGCGTGCGTGTCAGCCAGACCGAGGTCATCACCAAGACCCATGAATTGCAGCTCGGCTTCTCGGCCACTTTCGGCTGGAACGAGGTGAAGGTGATCGCCGCCGCCACGCTCGATATCGCCTCCAGCCAGCCGAACGCGCATCCGGCCTCCAACGAGGAATTCGTGCTCTACCATACCGAGCCGGTCGAAAGCTCCGGCTTCTGCATCCACTTCAAGCTGCCTCACTATGTCACCTTCCAGTCGAGCCTCGACGCGATCCGCCGCGTCAAGGCGGACGGGGAGGCCGCGGTTTCCAGGCCGGCGGCCGAGGCGGCGCTTTTCGAACAAGAAGACGAGGAAGAGGTCGCGCTGTGACGACGCTACAGGAACTCACCAGGCCCTGGGCGGCCTTCAATTACGGCTTTCTCGATGAATCGGCCAAGCGCGAACTGCGCCGCCGCATTCTGAAGGCCATCGCGGTGCCGGGTTATCAGGTGCCCTATGCCAGCCGCGAAGTGCCGATCGCCCGCGGCTGGGGAACCGGCGGCCTGCAGGTGACGCTGACGCTTTTGAAGCCGGCATCGATCGTCAAGGTCATCGACCAAGGCGCAGACGATTCGGTCAATGCCAGCAGCATCCGCAAATTCGTCGGCCGCGTCGGCGGCGCTGTCGAGACCGAGGATACGAGGCAGGCGACGATCATCCAGTCGCGCCACCGCATTCCGGAAGAGAAGCTGCGCGAAGACCAGATCCTCGTGTTGCAGGTGCCGAACCCGGAGCCGCTGCGCCCCGTCCAGCCGGACATGTCGGTTGCCCGGCAAATGCACGGTGACGCCGATTACGGCCAGCTCTGGCTGATCCTCTACGAACAGCTCGTCCGCTCCGGCCGCATCATGCAGGGGTCGAGCTATCCGAGCATGGTCAACGGCCGTCACGTCATGACGCCATCGCCGATCCCGCGCTGGGACGTGCCGAAACTCAATCAGGCCGATCATCTGACGATCCTCTCGGCCGGCCGCGAAAAGCGCATTTTCGCCGTGCCGCCCTATACCAGCGTCGAACCGCTGGTCTTCGACGACGTGCCCTACCGGGTCGAGGATCATCAGGACAAGACCTGCTACCGCAGCCATGTCACCGGCTATTTCATGAACGAGCTGCCGCAGGAAGACGGCTCGTCGCAATACGAACTCTCCGACAGCCATTTCGGCGTCAAGCACATCCAGAAATCGGAAGGCGGGACGGTCGAGATCGGCGATGCCTGGTACAAAAACGGAAAGATGGACTGATGGCGGCGCTTAATTTCGACAACACGGCCGGTCTGAAGCGCCAGCCGCCGAAACTCATGCTGGCAGAGCCGATCCTGACGATGCGCGGCATCGCCAGGAATTACGGCGATGTCACGGCTCTCGCCGGCGTCGACGCCACCGTCTATCCGGGCGAAGTGCTCGGCATCGTCGGCGAATCCGGCTCCGGCAAGTCGACACTTCTCAGAATGATGAATCTCGAGGATACGCCCGATACCGGCACCTATAATCTGGCGCTGCCGGGCCATGCGGACCGCGACCTCTTCACGCTCGACCGCTTTGAGCGGCGTATGCTGCGCGCCCACCATATCGGCATCGTCTACCAGAACCCGCATCTCGGCCTGTTGATGAACCACACGAGCAGCGGCAATGTCGCCGAGCGCCTGCTGATCGCCGGAAAACGCAACTTCGCCGAACTGCGCGCCCGCGCGAAAGAATCCCTCGATGCGTCGGAATTCCCCATCGACCGCATGGACGCCCGCCCCCGCGAGCTTTCAGGTGGCATGCAGCAGCGCGTCCAGCTTGCCAAGGCGATCGCGCTGGAACCGGCCGTGCTGCTGCTCGACGAACCGACCACCGGCCTCGATGTCAGCGTCCAGGCGCTGGTGCTCGATACGCTGAAAAGATTGCAGCGCGACCGCGCGATCACCATGGTTCTCGTCTCCCACGATCTCGGCGTCATACGCACGATGGCTGACCGGGTTATGGTCATGCGCCGGGGTGAAGTGGTGGAACAGGGCCTTGCGGACCAGATTTTCCAGGACCCGCAGCACAGCTACACCCAGCAACTCGTTCACGCGAAACTCTGAAAGGGAGATGGGATCCATGAATATTCAAGCGTCTCCCAAGCGCGCGCCCGTGCTGCGCATCGAAGGTCTCGCCAAGCAGTTCGAGATGCACCACCTCAAGCGCACCCTCTACGCGTTCGAGAATATCGAATTCGAACTCGGCGAAGGCGAATTCATCCTTTTGAGGGGCGAAAACGGCGCGGGCAAATCCACCCTGCTGCGCACCATCTACCGCTCCTACCTGCCGCGCGCCGGCCATGCCTGGTATTACACGAAGGAAGGCGCGATCGATCTGGCATCGGCCGCCGATGTCGATATCGCCGTGCTGCGCCGTCGGGAAATCGGCTTCGTCACCCAGTTTCTCAATGCCCGTCCCCGCGTCGCGGCCGAGGAAATCGTCGCCGAACCCTTGCGTCTTGCCGGCATGGCGCATGGGCAAGCCCTGGCGGAGGCTCGCCGCTGGCTCTCGGCCTTCGGCGTCAAGCCGCAGCTCTGGCCGGCCTATCCCTCCACCTTCTCCGGTGGCGAGCAGCAGAAGGTCAATCTGGCCCGCGCCCTCATCCTGCCGCAGCGCCTGCTGCTGCTCGACGAGCCGACCGCCTCGCTCGACCGTTCGGCGCGCAAGGCCCTGGTCGACCGGCTTGCCGAACTCAAGGCTTCCGGTGTGGCGATGATCGGCGTCTTCCATCACCCGGAAGACGTCGCCCATCTCATCGATCGGGAAATTCAATTGGAAACCATCAAGATTGCGGATGAGGCAGACAATGTGGTTGACTAATTTCGAAATCGTCCTGAAGGACCGGGTCATCGAGCGCGGCGCGTTGCGGATCGAAAACGGCCTGATCGCCGAGATCAGCGACAAGCAGGTCGCCAATGCGGATATTGATGGCGAAGGCCGGCTGCTCCTGCCGGGCTTCGTCGATATGCATGGCGACATGATCGAGAAGGAAGTCGAGCCGCGCGCCAATGTGCGCATGCCGCTCGAACTCGGCATTTACGACCTCGACAAGAAGCTCGCGGCGAACGGTATCACCACCGCCTATGCGGCGCTCGCCTTCACACCGGCGACCTACGGCAATGTCCGCTCCGTGGAGCATACGACGGCGCTGATTTCGGCGCTCACCGACATGCGCGACGAGCTTTTGATCGACCACCGCGTCCATGCCCGTTTCGAGATCACCTATCCCTCGGCGATAGACGTCGCCGAAAGACTGATGACTTCAGGTGCGCTCGGCATGATCTCGCTGATGGACCACACGCCGGGACAGGGCCAGTATCGCGACCTCGAAATCCACACCCGCAACATGGCGAAGGCGAGAAAGATCGATTATGCCACCGCCGTCGAGATGGTGAAGGAGCGCATTGCCCAGCGCGAAGCCCATGGCGACGCCATGCATGTCGTGACCGGCCTGGCCGAACTGGCGCGGGAAAGGGGCGTGGCAATCGCCTCCCACGACGACGATACGCTCGAAAAGGTTGCGCTGATGCATGGCATCGGCGCCGCGATCAGCGAATTCCCGATCACGCTCGAAGTGGCGACGGAAGCCAAGCGGCTGGGACTGGCGACAGCCATGGGCGCGCCGAACGCGCTGCGCGGTCTCTCTTATTCCGGCAATCTCTCGGCGCGCGAGGCTTTCGAGGCCGGCGTGCTCGATATATTGGCCAGCGATTATCACCCCTCGGCCATCCTGCCGGCGGTGATCGCTCTCGCGGAGTTGAGCGATGGCGGTCTGCCGGCCGCCGTGGCGCTTGCCAGCGCCAACCCGGCGGCGGCCTTGGGTCTCACCGACCGCGGCCGGATCGCCGAGGGCCTGCGCGCCGACCTCGTGATCGCCGAACGCAGCCGCATGCCGCGCCTGCGCGCCACCATAAGGGGCGGCCGGAAAATCTGGTCCGACGGCGCCGTGAGGGTCGCACGCCCGGTAGCGGCATAAGAAAGTTTCGAAAACACCCTGCGGGCTGGAGGCGATTTCCGGCCCGAAATGGTCTGCCATTCCAAAAAATCCTGCAATCGTTCGGAAAACTCGAACATATTTCGGCAATACCAGAATAAATTTCCAAAGATAAACGACTTATAAATAATTCTGTCACGTACACGGCTTAATAATTTACCTCAGAAACCGAGCATCCTCCATCTCGATAGATGGCGGGGAGAAACTTTCTTTGCTTCAAGGGCGAGATTGATGCTGGAACTATACTCTATCAAGAAGACATTTGGTCAGACGAATGCTGTCGATGACGTAACGATTACTGTCGATGCCGGTCAGATGGTCGGCATTATCGGCCGCAGCGGCGCCGGAAAATCGACCCTGCTCAGGCTCGTCAACCGGCTGATAGAGCCGACCAACGGCCGCATCATGTTCGACGGCCGCGACATTACCAGGCTCAGGGGCCGCGATCTGCGGCTATGGCGCGCCTCCTGCGCCATGATCTTCCAGCAGTTCAATCTGGTCGAGCGCATGGACGTTCTGACCAATGTCCTGATCGGCCGCATCGCCCACCAGGGTGTCTTCCCGACCGTTGCACGCCGCTTCACGGAAGAGGAAACCGCCATGGCGGTCCAGGCGCTGGCGCGCCTCGATCTCCTGCCGCAGGCCCTTCAGAAGGCCGGCACGCTGTCCGGCGGCCAGCAGCAGCGCGTCGCGATCGCCAAGGCGCTGGTGCAGCGCCCGGAAATCATGCTGGCCGACGAGCCGATCGCCTCGCTCGACCCCGCCAACGCGACCCGCGTCATGGAGGCGCTGCGCCGCATCAACCGCGAGGACAGGATAACCGTCCTCGTCAACCTGCATACGCTCGATACGGCGCGCGCCTATTGCGACCGGATCATCGCCATGCGCTTCGGCCGCGTGGTTTTCGAAGGAACGCCGGCGGAACTGACCCGCGAGCGACTGAACAGCATCTACGGCGACGAGGGCGGCGAATTCGAACTCGACGAAACCGTGACATCGACGGCCATTCGCGCCCCGGCGGAAAATGAGAGCCGGCAGGCGGCGATGGCCTGACGACCCTTCGGCACCGGCAATGGCGCCGGGCCGCAAGTTCATCCCTGGAGAGATCAATGAAAAACGTCCTCATGACAGTGGCCGTGACGGCCGCGCTTGCCTTTTCCGGCCTGAGCACCGCCCAGGCGCAGGAATGGAAGCAGACCTACAAGACGATCCGCTTCGGCATCACCTCCGCCGAAAACGAAAGGGACCGTATCGCCCGCTGGAAGGGCTTTACGGCCTATCTGGAAAACCAGCTCGGCGTGAAGGTCGAGATTTTCACCGCCGGCAGCTATGACGGCGTCGTCCAGGCGCTTTCCTCCAACCAGATCGAGTTCGCCAATCTCGGTTCGTCGGCCTATGCCGCCGCCTATACCGAAAGCAACGGCGGCGTCGAGCCCCTTCTCGCCCAGGTCGACAAGGACGGCGCCAGCGGCTATTACTCGGTCGTCGCCGTGCGTTGCGACTCCGGCTACAAGAAGATCGAAGACCTGAAGGGCAAGGTTCTCGCTTTCGCCGACCCGGATTCCACCTCCGGCTATGCCGTGCCGTTCTTCAACCTCGTCAAGCAGGGCTACGATCCGAAGACCTACTTCTCGGCGGTCCCTTTCTCGGGCTCGCATGAGACGGGCGTCATGGGCGTGTTCAACAAGCAGTTCGACGCGGCGGCGACCTATATCAACACCGAGAAGAACGGCATTCCGCAGCGCATGGAAGAAAAGGGCATGATTCCCGCCGGCCAGATCTGCCGCATCTGGCAGTCGCCGGAAATAACCAACGGCCCGCTGACCACCCGCAAGAACCTGCCGGCCGACCTCATCGCCGCCGTCAAGAGCGCAATCAAGGCGCTGCCGAAGAACGACCCGGCCGTCTACAAGGAAATCACCTCCGGCAACGAATCCCAGGTCGGCTATATCGAGGTCGATCACAAGCGTTACGAATGGATCGTCGAAATGCGCGAATGGCTGCGCAATCAGCGCCGCCAGGGCTGATACCGCGTTCGATGCAACGTGGCGCCGGATTTCGCCGGCGTCACTTCTTTTCCGGGTAGGCCGAGGCTGTTCAGACAATGACCGTTCAAGCGATGACCGATCAATCAATAGCCGTTCAATCTCTGGCGATCGGCAATTTCCACGCCGATTATGCGCGGGCACGGCGAAGCGCATGGCGCGTGCAGATCGTCTCGACGCTGCTTTTCGTCGCGGCCGTGCTGTTTTCGGCCTATGTCGGCGGCTTTTTCGGCTTCACCGACGTCTCTCTGCCCGGCGGCGAGCGTGTTTCGATGCTGAAGATCTGGGCCGGCCTGCCGCGGCTTGGCGAATATCTGGAAAAGACCGTTCCGAAACTGCGTTTTGCGACCTTCGGCTCCGATCTCGCCGAATGGTTCTGGCGTTGGAAAACCTGGCTCAACCTGCTTTTGGAGACGATCCTGATCGCCTATGCGGCGACCGTGCTCGGCGTCTTCGGCGGTTTCGTCTTGAGCTTCTTCGCCGCCCGCAACTTAAGCCCCGGCAAGCTCGTCTCCACTGTGACCCGCCGCTATCTCGAAATCATCCGCACCGTGCCGGAGCTGGTCTGGGGGCTGATCTTCGTCTTTTGCTTCGGCATCGGGCCGCTCGCGGGCGTGCTGGCGATCGGGCTGCACGCGACCGGCTCGCTCGGCAAGCTCTATTCCGAGGCCAACGAAAATATCGACATGCGGCCGATCGAAGGTATCAGGGCGTCGGGCGGCAACTGGTTCCAGCAGATGCGCTACGGCGCCGTGCCGCAGGTCATCCCCAACGTCATCAGCTATACCCTGCTGCGTTTCGAGATCAACGTCCGTTCGTCCTCGATCATCGGTTATGTCGGCGCCGGCGGCCTCGGCCAGGAAATCCGCACCGCCATGTCGCTGCAGGAATATACCGACCTCTCGGCGCTGTTCGTCATCATTCTGGTGACGGTGACAATCATGGACTTCGCCAGCGAAAAGCTGCGCCACCGCATCATCGGCCTTTCGGAGAGCTGGGCATGACCGCAGAAACCATCGCGGCGCAAGCCGATAGCGTGAAGACCGCAAGGCTGCGGCTGCCCGAAGCCTTCGACAAGCCGCTCGCAAAGCGCCTTTTGCCTTACGCCATCATCGTTCTGCTACTTACCCCTGTGGTTTATGCAGTCGTCGCCTTCGGCATGACGCCGTCGCGCATTCTCCAGGGCCTGACGCGGCTCGGCAATATCATCGCCTTCATGTTCCCGCCGCATGTCTGGACCAGGTGGGAAGAATGGCGCGAAATCCTCGAGGGTCTCGGCGAAACCGCCGTCATGGCCTTTCTCGGCACGCTGCTCGGCGCGGTCGCCGCCCTGCCGCTCGCCCTTCTCGGCGCCAGGAACATCATGCCGCTCGGCTGGCTGCGGCTCATCTCGCGGCGCGGCTTCGATGCGCTGCGCGCCGTCGAGCAGATCATCCTGGCGCTGATCTTCATCCGCGCCTTCGGCCTCGGCCCCATGGCCGGCATCCTGGCGATCGCGGTGTCGGAAATCGGCACATTCGCAAAACTCTTCGCGGAAGCGATCGAGAATACGTCGCGCCGGCCGGTCGAAGGCGTCAAGGCCTCGGGCGGCAGCCGCTTCCAGGCGATCCGCTATGCGATCATCCCGCAATCGCTTCCGGTCATCCTGTCGATCATCCTCTATAATTTCGAATCCAACGCCCGCTCCGGCACCATCCTCGGCATCGTCGGCGCCGGCGGCATCGGCTTCCTGCTTGCAGACCGCATGCATGCCTTCCGCTGGCCGGAAGCCTGGTCGATCATCTTCCTGATCATCGCCATGGTCTACCTGATAGACGCTGCATCGGCCTGGCTGCGCAAAAGGCTGATCTGAAAACGCGGATAGGCCGGTTCAAGCCGGTTCCCGCTCCTCCCCGGTCAGTGTTACCTCCACTAGGCAAATCTGATGGTTCCCCCTGGAAGCGGCATAGCAAGATTTCTTAACCGGCGGGTGGGAAGGTTATATACATTCAATGGTTGAAATGTCTGTAATCAAAAAGCTGATCAATGCCTCTAAACCTCTTTCTAGACACAAACATCTACCTTTCGTTTTATTCGCTATCGAATGCTGACGTTGCACAACTGGACAAACTCCGACAATTCGTTGCTCAAGGGGAAGTCCGTCTTTTTGCAAGCACTCAGTTGCGCGACGAGATTCGCAGGAACAGAGAAAACAAAATTCGAGAATCGTTTAAAGCTTTACGAGAGACCGCTTTAAAATGCCAAGCGCCTGCATTTGTTAAGAACCTCGAAGCATTTCTACAGCTTCAGGAAATTCTGAAAGAAGCCAACAAAAAGCACTCGCAGCTCATCAATGAAGTCGAAGCTTCCATAGAAGCCAATGAACTTGACGCAGACAGAATGATTGATGCGCTTCTACAAGCGGCCGGGATAAAAGAGATTAGCGAGAAGGTTTTTAACGCCGCCATAAATAGGTTCAGGGTAGGAAACCCACCGGGGAAAAAGTCCCATACATGTGGAGATGAAATTAATTGGGAGTTCGCCCTTTCTGAAGCTCCGGACGGTGAGGATTTACATCTTGTATCAGCTGATGGGGATTATTCTTCACCCCTCGGCCAAGACAGATTGAATTTGTTTATGCACAACGAATGGAGGGAGAAGAAAAGTTCTGAGATTTTCTTTTACAGAGATTTGCCGAGCTTCTTTTCCAAGCATGTCCCAACAATTCATTTGGCAATGCAGCAGCAGCTCGCCGCGCTAATTGCTGAATTGGCGGGAAGCGGTAGTTTCGCGACAACCCATACAGTTATCGCGAGATTCCCTGAGAACCCCGAATTTACTGATGCGCACATCAACGAGTTAGTGGACATTCTCCACAACAATTCCCAAGTTGGATGGATATCGGATGACGCGGATGTTCAAGCGTTCTATGCCCCAGTTTTAGCTCGCTTTAGCCAGCTCAATCCCGCTTAGCACGGCTCGATCATCGTGAGCACCATCGAGAACCACGAAGTGCCTTGAATGTGGCACTTCGCTTAAATATTTTATCTGAAAGCGGCAGCTAGTTTGGCCTGGCTATACGTTATCGAGGGAAACACTGGCTACTCAGGTTCAGAATGGCGGAGAGGGTGGGATTCGAACCCACGATACCCTTGCAGGTATGCCGCATTTCGAGTGCGGTGCATTCGACCACTCTGCCACCTCTCCGCATGCGCGAACGCTTACGTTGCGCGCTCCTCTTAAACATCAATGGCGTGACTGACAAGGGAAATTTCGTGTTTATGTCACAAATTATTCGTCATGGATGAGGCGGGCGAAACGCTTCGGCTTCTGGCCGTTTTCGCAGATATTTTTGAGATGACGCACGCGATCCGCACCGCTGCGCGTCACATTCGGTAGCGGCGTCAAAGCCGTTGATAACGCCGCAAGATCTCCAGAATTTTTTCATCCTGCTCTTTGTCCGGCAGAAGGGCCGGTTGGCGGCTGGCGCCGACGGAGGCGTCCTGGAGATAAAGCGAGCGCTTGACCATGGCCGGCGCGAAACCGAGGGCGTAGAGATCGGTACGGAAATCGGCGTAGATTGCCTGCTGGCGTTCGGCCTCGGTGATGTCGCCGGCGTTGAAAGCGTTGAGAATGCCGGCAAGTACATCCGGCAGCGCGTTGCCGAGGCCGGAAATGCAGCCTGCGGCACCGTTCTGCAACGACCAGAGGACGAGGTGATCCGGGCCGGAATAGACCTCGAAACCGGGCATCTCCTTCGCCACCTGAAGATAGGCTTCCAGCGTCTGCTGTGCGCCGCCGGAATCCTTGATACCGGCAATATTGCCATGGGTAGCAAGTTTGCGCGCGGTTTCCGGCTCTATATGGTTCTGGGTGCGGGCGGGAATGTCGTAGAGATAGACCGGCGTTTCAACGGCGTCGGCCACCGTCGAGAAATGGCGGATCAAACCATCCTGCGTGCAGGCGATGAAGAAAGGCGTGATCACGGCGATGCCGTCAACGCCGATGCGGTCGAAGGCTTGAGCCAATTGCAGGGTTTCAAACGTTGCGGGCATGCCGGCATTGACGATGACCTTGGCGCGACCTGCAACTTCGTCTACCACCTCTTCCGTCAGCCGGATTTTTTCCTCATGCGTCAGCGCGGTGAAATCGCCATTGGTGCCGGCGCACATGATGTTGTTGCCGGCGGCCACCTGGCGACGCACCTGGGCACGGGTCGCCTGATAATTGATGGTTTCGTCCTCGTTGAAACAGGTGACGAGCGCGACGAAAGCTTGTTTGGTCATGAAAGAACTCCGCTTGAATTTGCGACGGTGTCGCCGGCGACGGCCGGATGACGCCGGGACTGCATGTCGGGATCGGGATCGAGGCTCGCAGACAGAAGGGCACGGGTATAGGCCTCGCGCGGCGCTTCGAAAACCTGCCGGACGGTGCCGAACTCCACCACCTCTCCCCGCTGCATGACCATGACGTGATCGGCAAAGTCCCGGACCACCGGCAGATCATGCGCGATGAAGATGAAAGAGAGGCCCATTTCGCGGCGCAGCTTGTCCAGCAGTGCGATGACCTGCGCCTGAACCGAGACGTCGAGCGCCGAGACCGCCTCGTCGCAGATGATGAGCTTCGGCTCCAGCGCCAATGCGCGGGCAATGGCGATCCGCTGCCGCTGGCCGCCGGAGAACTGGTGTGGATAACGCCGCATATGATCCGGCGAAAGACCGACCTGATGCAGCAATTCGGCAACCCGTTCACGCCATTTTGCCTTAGGCAATATCTCCGGATGAATGATCCACGCCTCGGAAATCAGCTGGAAAACCGTCATGCGAGGATTGAGCGACTGGGTGGGATCCTGAAAGACCATCTGCAGATCCCGCCGGAGCGCGAAGAGTTCCGCAGGCGAAAGCTTGAAGAGGTCACGACCCTTCCACACCGCGCTGCCCGCATCCGGCTCGTCGAGCCGCAAGAGAATACGCGCCAGCGTCGATTTGCCGGAACCGCTTTCGCCGACGACCGCGATGGTTTCGCCTTCCATGAGGTCGAAGGAGATACCCTTCAGCGCATCGAAGGCGCCGTAACGCTTGCGCACATCACGCACGCTAAGCAGCGCTTCGCCCGCCGCCTGCGGCTCATGCATGGCGCCCCTGCCCGGCGCGGCGCTGATGAGTTTGCGGGTATAGGGGTGTTGCGGGTTGCGATAGACCTCGCGCACCGTGCCGGCCTCAACCAGAACGCCTTTTTCCATCACCACCACCCGGTCGGCGATTTCGGCGACGACACCGAGATCATGAGTGATGATGAGCACGGCCATCCCGGTCTCCCGCTGCAATTCCCTGAGCAGCGAAAGCACTTCGGCCTGCACCGTCACGTCAAGCGCGGTGGTCGGTTCATCGGCGATCAGGATATCGGGCCGAAGCGCCAGCGCCATGGCGATCATCACGCGCTGGCGCTGGCCGCCGGAAAATTCATGCGGATATTTCGTGAGTGCCCGGTCGGGATCGGGAATGCCTACACGGGCGACAAGCCGCCTCGCCTCCGCTTCCGCCTCCGTCTTGCCCATGCCATGGGTGGTCATCGCCTCGCGAATCTGCCAGCCGACGGTGTAGACGGGGTTGAGGTGGCTGAGCGGATCCTGAAAGATCATGGCGATACGCCGGCCGTTGATTTCGCGGCGCGCCTCGGCCGGCATGGTCAGAAGGTCCTGACCGTCAAGCAATATCTGGCCGCTGCTGATACGGCCCGGAGGCATGTCGATGAGGTTCATGATGGCCGAGGACGAAACCGACTTGCCCGAACCGCTTTCGCCGAGGATAGCCAGCGTTTCACCACGGTCGATATGGTAGGAAACATCCTTCACCGCATGGACGACACCGCTTGCGGTGTGAAACTCCACGGAAAGATTGCGCACGTCGAGAAGATGGTCAGCCATGCTTGCGGCCTTTCATTTCCAGCCGCCAGCGCTGCACGGGATCAAGCGCGATGCGCAGCCAGTTGGAAAGCAGGTTGAGCGACAGGGTGGTGAGGATGATGGCAAGCCCCGGCCAGAAGGACAGCCACCAGGCATTGGTGAGATATTGCCGTCCCTGCGAAATCATCAGGCCCCAGGTGATTTCCGGCGGTTGAATACCGATACCGAGGAAAGACAGCGCACTTTCCGCCAGCATCACATAGGCGAAATCGAGCGTTGCGAGCGTCGTCAGCGTCGGCAACACGACGGGAAGGATATGGCGGAACAGGATGCGTTTACCCGATGCGCCCATCACCCGCGCCGCCTGCACGAACATGCGCTCGCGCACCTCCAGCACCTCCGCCCTCGTGGTGCGGATGTAAACGGGAATACGCGTGATGGCGAGAACCAGCATCAGATTGAGGATGGAGGAGCCAAGCAGATAAAGCACGATGACCGCGATCAAGAGCGACGGGAACGACATGATCACATCCGCGAGCCGCATGATGATCTGGCCGACACGGTTGGAGGAAAAACCGGCGATCAGCCCGAGCACGGTGCCGGTGATGGCGGAAAGAAGCACCGCGCCGGCCGCGATCATCATCGTATTTTGCGTGGCGGCGACGATGCGCGCGAGAAGCGAGCGGCCGAGCGCATCCGCCCCCAGCCAGAAATACCATTCGCGCTGCCAGTCGAACGGGGCAAGGTTGCGCCCGCGCAGGTTCTGTTTCGTCGCCAGATCGCCAAGCCATGCCGGGCCGACAAAAGCGAGAATGACGATAAGGATGAGAAAGATCGCGGCGCAGAGCGCGAATTTATCCGCCCACAACATGCGCAGCATGCGCGTTGCGAAGGATGGCTCGGCGATGATCTCGGTATCTGCGTTGGAAAGGCTCATGGCTGAACGGCCTCCTCAGTGCCGGATACGCGGATCGAGGAGCGCATAGGCGATATCGATCAGAAGATTCATCAGGAAGATCGCCAGCGCAGTCACGAGAATGGCCGCCAGCACGACGTTGAAATCGCGCTGAAGAATGGAATCGATCATTAGCTTGCCGACACCGGGAAAACCGAAAATGGTTTCAACGATGACGGCGCCGTTGAGAAGGCTTGCCGCCTGATCGCCGATGACGGTGATGACCGGCAGCATGGCGTTTCGCAAGGCGTGAATGAAAATGATGGGACCGGACTTCACGCCCTTGGCGCGCGCCGTCTTGACATAGGCCGACGACAAGGCGCCGATCATCGAGCCACGCACCACCTGCACGATAATGCCGAAGGGGCGTACGAACAGAACCGCAATCGGCAATATCCAATGCAGCACGGAGCCCGTGCCCGACGTGGGCAGCCAGGCGAGATTGACGGAAAAGACAACGATGGCGACGATGGCGAGCCAGAAATCCGGCACGGACGCACCGATAAGCGAGATGCTGGAGGCCATGCGGTCGAAGAAGCCGCCGGAGCGGAAAGCCGCAAGCGAACCGATGACGATGGCGGCGGTGGTGACGAGCGACATGGTGATGACCGCAAGCCAGAGCGTCCAGACGAAAGCCTCCAGCACCACATCCAGGGCCGGGCGGGCTTTTCTGAGCGATTCTCCTAAATCACCCGTCATCACATCGCCCGCATAACGCAGGAACTGCACCATCAGCGGATCGTTCAGCCCGTGCAACGCCCGAAACTGCTGCTTCAGCTCTTCCGAAGCCTCCACCGGCAGAAACAATGCGGCCGGGTCCCCCGTCAGGCGCGACAGGAAGAAAACCATGACGATGAGGCCGATCAGGGAGATCAGGCTCGCAACGGAACGTTTTCGGATGAAGCTCAGCATGGTTGCCTCCGGTTTTTCAATGCGGCGGCGAAGCTTTCGCTGCGCCGCCGCTTCTTAATTGACAAGACGCGGGGTCTTATTTGATGCCGATTTCCGAAAGCTGCAGCATCGAGTTGGTGGCGATGGTGGGCTTGAAGTCCAGCCGCTCCGAGACGCGGGAGAAGCCGACCATGTGGAACAGCAGCACATCCGCCACCACATCGTCGTGCAGATAGGCGATGAGCTCCGACCACAGCTTGGCGCGCTCGTCACCCACGGCTGTGGATGCACGCTCGATCAGATCGTCCACCTTCTTGTCCGAGAAGCCGGACTGCGTGCCCTTGGTGGCATATTTGAAGAACATGGTGAAGGACGGGTCGCCCTTGGAATTGTCGTGCATGGCGGCGACGATCTGCGGTCCGCGGCCTTCCTTGAAGGGCTTGGAGTAATAGCTTTCGTGCTCGGCCACTTCCACGAATTTCAGGTCGATCTTGAAGCCGACTTCCTGCAATTGCTGCTGGATCGCCTCCATGATCTCGGTGACATTGGGGAAATTCGCCGTGCGCGCGATGATGGTGATCGGCGTATCCACCTTCACACCGGCAGCCTTGGCTTCCTCGAGCAGCTTCTTTGCGCCCTCGGGGTCATAGGGGAAGACCTTGACGTCGGGGTTCCAGCCAAGCGTGGTCGGCGGAACGAGCGCAGTGGCCAGCACGGCGCCCTCCGGAACCAGCGTACCGAGGAAGGCCTGCCGGTCGATGGCGAGATTGAGCGCGCGGCGTACCCTGACATCGTTCAGCGGCGCGATATTGTGATCGAGGCGCATATAGACCGTCTCGCTGTCGAGATAGGAAAAGTCGGTCTTCGCATTGGTGGCGTCGAGCTGCGAAATGGAAGGCGAAAGATCGGCTTCGCCGGTCTGCACCATGGCGGCGCGAACCGAAGGATCGGCACGGAAAAGATAGGTCGCTTCCGTCACCTGCGGCTTGGCGCCCCAATAATCGTCGCGCGCGGTGAGCACAATCTGCTGGCCCGGCGTCCAGTTGGTGAGCTTGTAAGGTCCGGTACCCACAGGCTCGCGGATGAATTCCATCTTGGTTTCTTCGGGAACGATGGTGACGAGCGACATCAGCAGCGGCAGGATGGGCTGCGCCGGCTCGGTCTTGAAATCGATCGTGTGATCATCGACGATCGACGGGGTCACGGTCATGCCACCGAAATAACGACGGGACTCGCAGGCGTTCTTGTCGCTCATGATGCGTTCGAAGCTGTGTTTGACGTCCTTGGCGTCAAATGCCGTGCCGTCGGAAAACTTCACGCCTTCACGCAGGTGGAAACGCCAGCTTCCGTCGGCATTCTGCTCCCACTTCTCGGCAAGGCGCGGCTGAACGCCCTTCTTGCCGCGTACATCAAGTTCGGTCAGCGTCTCGCTGACATTTTCCATGATGATGCGGCCAATATTGGAGCGGGTGGCCATGCAGGGCTCAAGCAGGTCCGCCTCTTCCGCCAGCACGATCTTGATCGGCCCCGATGCCGCTAGCACCGGCGAAACCGCGGCGCTGAAGGAACCCAAGACAAGGGCGCCCGCAATCAATGACTTCTTCATTCCGTTCTCCTCCCAGATCAGAAATTCAGCAACATGGCGGCGCACCGCAAGGGACACTCTAAAAAGCCCCGTCTCCTGCATCAGGAGCATGGCGTGCGGATGACTGTCTCCTCCACCCGTAAACAGAGCATCGACGCTATCGCATTTTTTGTCAATTTATTTTTCGATAACAATTTTTACCCAAGCCAAATCTCTTAATTTTATCAATTAAAAACAAATATTTAATTACAATATCCAAAAATAACACATCCTCTTTTTTCATCAAATAAACTTGACAACTTTTCAAATATGTCATTTTCATCGGAACAAGAGGAGACCACGATGACCCCTGATGACATCGCTCACGCCATGACCGGAGCCATCCATGCCGTGTCGGAAAACCGGCAGGAAGCCTTCCTGCCGTCGCCCATGATCCAGAACCATGCGAGCTTCCTGCACCTTCTGGAAGACGGCACCCTGCTCTGCGCCTGGTTCGGCGGCACGCTGGAAGGAAAATCGGATATTTCGATCTTCGCATCCGTGCTCACGGCCGGTGCAACCCGCTGGGGGCCGCCGCAGCGTCTGAGCCACGACCCCGCCCATTCTGAACAGAACCCGGTTCTGTTCACCGCACCGGATGGCGCTCTCTGGTTGTTTCACACGGCCCAGCCCTCCGGCAATCAGGATGAATGCCGCATTCGCATGGCGCGAATCCGCCGCGACGCGACTGCACCGGAAAAGCTTGTGTCCGAGGAAGGACGCTTTCTCGATCTCCCGCGGGGCTGCTTCATCCGCGCGCCGTTGCGCATTCGCGATGACGGCGCCTGGCTGCTGCCGATCTTCCGCTGCGTCCAGCGCCCCGGCCAGAAATGGAACGGCAGCCATGATACGGCAGCGCTCGGCATATCCACGGACAATGGCGCGACATGGCAATTGCAGGGGCTGGAGGAATCGACCGGCTGCGTGCATATGAGCCCGGTAAAGGTGACGAACGGGCGCTACGCCGCCTTCTTCCGCCGCCGTCAGGCCGATTTCGTTTATCGCACCGAAAGTGCCGATGGTGGCCGCACCTGGTCGAAGCCACAGCCGACCGATGTACCCAACAATAATTCTTCCATTGCCGTGATCGGGCTCAGCGATGGCAGGCTGGCGATGATCTGCAACCCCGTCAGCGCCGCGCAGTCGAGCGATCGCCGCGCCTCGCTTTATGACGAGCTTGGAGAAGAAGACGACAGGCCGGATGCCGATCCGCATGGTGGCTGTGTTCCGGTCTGGGGCGTGCCGCGCGCGCCGGTTTCGATCTGCCTGTCCGAGGATGGCGGGCGCAGTTTTACCACCCGGACCCTGATCGAAGACGGGCCGGGCACCTGCCTGTCGAACGATTCGACCGATGGACGCAATCTGGAAATGTCCTATCCGTGGCTTCTGGAAGCGCCGGACGGTACGCTGCATGCGAGCTACACCTATCATCGCCGCGCAATCAAATATGTCCGGCTGGCGCCCGGCTGGGCTGACGAGAACGACGGGAGACAAAGATGAGCAATATCATTGGCATCACCATGGGGGACCCCTGCGGCGTCGGCCCCGAGATCACGGTGCGGGCGCTCGCCGAAATGTCCGCCCCAGATCGTGCGGCGACGCGGATTTATGGAAACCTCGCCACGCTGGAAGCGGCGCGGGATGCGCTCGGCGTTGATATCGATCTCTCCCAGCATGTGGTCGATCTGCCTGTGGAAGGCGCACCGCTGCCCTGGGGTACACTGTCGCCAGTGGCCGGAGACGCCGCTTTCCGCTTTATCGAAAAGGCCGTTCGCGATGCCGAAGCCGGCGCAATCGGCTGCATCGTCACCGCGCCGATCAACAAGGAAGCCCTAAACCTCGCCGGCCATCATTATGACGGCCACACCGGCATGTTAAGAAGCCTAACCGGTTCCTCGGCCGCCTATATGCTGCTCGCCTCGGAACGTTTGAAGGTCATTCACGTCTCGACTCATGTTTCCCTTCAGGAAGCCATTCGCCGCGCAACGACGGAGCGGGTGCTGGCGACAATCCGCGCCGGCAACGCGCATCTGAAGCGCATCGGTTACGATCAGCCGCGCATCGCGGTTGCCGGCATCAATCCGCATTGTGGTGAAAACGGCCTGTTCGGCACCGAGGATGACGACCAGATTGCGCCTGCGGTTGCCGCCGCACGCGCTGAAGGCATCGAGGTGCAGGGACCGATTTCCGCCGATACGGTGTTTCACCGGGCTTATTCCGGCGCTTTCGATCTCGTCGTCGCGCAATATCACGATCAGGGCCATATCCCGATCAAGCTTGTCGCTTTCGACACCGCCGTCAATGTTTCTGTCGATCTTCCGATCGACCGCACCTCCGTCGATCACGGCACGGCTTTCGACATTGCCGGCAAGGGTATCGCCAATCACGGCAACATGAATTCCGCCATCGCCTATGCGCGCAAGCTCGTGGCGGGCAAGGACCGAAAGGGATGAGCACCATGCCTAAAGCTCCCATTCTCATCCATCAGCCACGCCGGCTCGCCGTTGGCGCCGGCACCGTTTCACAGGTTGGCACCTGGGCGGGAAAAACCGCATCGACCCTGATTATCGCCACACCGGTGACGGCGAAATTTGCCGAACGGCTGGAATTGCAGGGCCCTTTCACGATCTTCGACGCCATTCCCGGCGAGCCGGACACCGCAACGCTCGATGCGGCGCTCACCGCGGCGCGCGCCGCCAAGCCGGATCTCGTCGTCGGCCTCGGCGGCGGTTCGGTGATGGATGTGGCGAAGCTGGTCGCGGCACTCTGGAATTCCGGCCAGACGCTTGAGGATGTGGCCGGACCAAACAGGGTTGCCGGGCGCGACACACGGCTGGTGCAGATCGCCACCACCGCCGGCACCGGCTCGGAAGCCGGCATCCGTTCGCTCATCACAGACCCGGTGAAAGGCAACAAGATCGCGGTCGAAAGCCCTCATCTGATTGCGGATTTCGCCGTACTCGATCCGGAACTGACCTATTCCGTTCCACCAGCCGTTACGGCGGCGACGGGTGTGGATGCCATGGCCCATTGCGTCGAAGCCTTCACCAACCGCAAGGCCCACCCGATGATCGACGGTTTCGCCCGCATGGGCTTTGCGCTGGTCGGCAAATATCTGGCGCGCGCCGTCCGCGATGGCGCGGATACTGAAGCGCGGGAAGGCATGATGCTCGCCTCCTATTATGGCGGCATCTGCCTCGGCCCGGTCAATACGGCGGCCGGCCACGCCATCGCCTATCCGCTCGGCACGCTTCTCAACCTGCCGCACGGGCTGGCGAACGCCATCGTCTTTCCGCATGTCCTGGCCTTCAACCAGCCCGCGGTTTCGGCGAAGACGGCGGAAGTGGCGGGAGCGCTCGGCCTTCGCGCGCATCTTTCGCCTGATGATCTGCGCAAGGCGGCAACGGACTTCTGCGCCGGGCTCGGCATTGAAATGTCGCTTGCACGGCACGGCGCAACTGAAGCTGACCTTTCGCGCTATGCGGAAGATGCGCATGCCATCCGCCGGCTGATGGACAATAACCCCGTCGACATGAGTGTCGAGGAGGTGCTCGGCATTTACCGCCACGCCTTTTGAGCAAAAATCCGGTGCGCGGACACGCGCATCGGCCTTCGGTCACCCGCTTAGTCCGTGTGCGAAGACTCGAACAGGCGGTCGCGCGATCCGGTCAGGTGCTGGAGCATCAGCTGGCGCGCCGCCTCTGCGTCCCCATCGGCGATTGCCTTTGCGATTGCCTCATGCTCGGCGAAAACACGCGTCAGACCGGATGCCTCCCGCTTCACCGACATGCCGTGGAATTTCATGCCCACGGCAATATGGTCCTTCAACGCTTCCATCGCGGTGGAGAAATAACTGTTTCGCGCCGCCCGCGCGATGGCGAGGTGAAACTGATAATCGGCATCCTCACGGTGGGACTGGCGATTGGTCGCATCCCGCATCAGTTCGAGCGCCTTCCGGATCGCTGCAAGTCTCTCGCCATCGTGCCGCAAAGCTGCCGCGGCGGCCGCCGCCGGTTCCAGCGTCAGCCTGAATTCGTAACAGTTGAGAAGGTCCGCGACGTTTTCAAGCTGGCCAAAACCGAGCGGCTCGCGCAGGCCAAAAGCCCTGACATAGCTGCCGGAACCTCTGCGGGAATAAATGAACCCCTGCTCGCGCAGCCGCCGCAAAGCCTCGCGCACCACCGGTCGCGATACTTCGAATTCCATCGCGAGTTCATGTTCGGTCGGCAGCCGCTCATCCGGCTTGTAGGCGCCGGATTTGATCGCGCGGTGCATTCTCTCGAAAATAATGTCCGGAAGTGCCTTGCGCGCCGTTTCTTTCATCAGCCCCATCTGGTCAGCTCTCTCCAGCGTCATTGTCGCCAAGCATCATTTTCGCGATCCGTTTCAACGTGTCAGCTTGCCCAAAACCGCCGGACTTCGCAATGATGCATTGGTCGCCGGCCCAGCCGACCCCGAGACCCGGCAGGCATTCGCCGGCAAGACGCAAACGCGAAATGCCCATGGCCCGCAGCACGGCTTCGGCCGTGGCTCCACCCGACAACAACAGCCTGGCCGCCCTGGCGGTAAAATGCGGCACGACGCCTTCCGCCAGCCGGTCTGAAACCGTAAGCGGCGAGAGATTTTCCGTACCCTGCGTTGCTTGAACCAGCGTCAGGCCGGCATCGTCATAAGCGTGACGGGGCAGGACACCATTCGGTGCCTCCACGACCGAGACGGGCCCGACACTTTTGAGACCGTCAATCTGCTCCACCGTGATCGGATCGCGAGACCCGATGACAAAAAGCCCCTTTCCGGCTGGAATGATCGCGGCCTTGGGAACAACCTGCGCCGTCATCGCTTCAGCCAGCGCCTCGGCAAGCCCACGCGCGCCAACCAGAAGATCGGCCCCTTCCGCCTGCGCGGCGGCGAGGGCTTCCCCGATATCGCCCTTCGACCGCGTATCGGGTATCGTGCAGCGGCCGGCATGTCCGCCCAGCCTTTCATGGACGGGAATGGCAACGTCGACGCCAAAGCCGGAAACGGCTCCGTCAACAACGACACGTCCGAAATCCGGAATTGCGGGTACGACGAGCGCGTGCCGATAGGAAATCGCGTCCATTTCCGCTGCAATATGCCCCTTCAGGCGGGAATCGATCTTCTTGAAAAGAATGGTATCGGCCGGAACCAGCGCCAACAGTTCCTGCGTGCGGCGGCGAGCTTCATCCGCCCCGCCATCGCGGCAGCCGAGATTGACGCTGAGGACGGCAGGCGCATCCGCCAGCGCCGCACGCACACCATCAAGCCCGATCGCAACCTCGGTCGCCAGCCCACGCCCGGCAAAGGGGGCGGCAGCATCGAGGGCGCCGGTCAGATCATCGGCAAAAATCAGCAGCACGGGCGAAGCCTTCAGAAAAGTTGTAATGTTTTTCGTCAATAAATTTATTTATAATCAATAGATAACTAGATGTGAATAACAAAAATTTTTTCGCAGCCTCTCGGATTGGCCAATCAGCCGCAAAGAGGTTCAAAGAACGAGAGAAGAAATCGGAAACGGGAAAAGAGAACGCCAAACGCAGGCCGCAGCCATATATGGCGAGGTGGTCGAGAGATGGCGAACGAACAACGTCGCTAGATGAACCGGAAGGGCAGACCCGAGATGAGCGCCTTGACGAAGCGCTTCTTCTGAAAGCGTCCATTCAGCGATACGCGCGGCAACTGCGTCGGCTTTTTAAGGCTGTGGGGACCGATAACGCCAGCCTGTGTGGTCACAGCCGCGGAAAATCCTGCATCGTGAACCGCTTTCGCTTCACGTTCTCCCACTGCCTTTACCCAGCCATAGGGATAGGAAAAGGACAGTGGCCGATGGCCTGTATAAGCTTCCACCTGGCGCGTCGATTCCGCAATCTCATAAGCCAGACGCGCGGCATCGATCTTTCGCATATTCACATGCGTCATGGTATGCGCGCCGAAATGCACCAGGGGGTCTTCCGACAGCATTCTGAGCTCATCCTCATTCATGACAAGTTCGTCCACGATCGCGATGGGATCGACGCCGTGTTGCCTCGCGGCACGATCGATCCTGTCCACCGCCTCATCCTCCGAAAAATTCTGGACGAAATCTTCAAGGCGCGTGAATGCCTCCGCTTTCTGCGAAGGGCTGGCGCAAGCCACCTGCTTCGACCCCGTCCCGAAATCGAATTCGAATGACGCAGCCTTCTGCGTCAGGGCCGCGGCGGTTTCCCACCAGAGGCTTCGCGTCCGCTCGACAAAACCCGGCGTGATGAAAATCGTGTAAGGCACGGCATATTTGCGGAAGATCGGCGCGGCATATTCCGCATTGTTGCGATAACCATCATCGAGCGTGAAGGCGCAAAAAGACCGGCCTTCATGATTATCGGCAAGCAGGGCCGGCAGATCGTGCAGATGGACGGGAACGAGACCACATTCCAGCGCAGCCTGTATCGCCTCTTCCAGAAATTGCGGCGTGACGGACAATTGCACATTCGGGGCAAAAGCCGAAGCAGCCCCACCCGGCCGCACATGGTGAAGCGTAAAGATCACACCGCGACCGGCAAAAGACGGAAATGCCGAACGGACGGCCGTGAGAGAGCTCACCTCCAGCCCCGCCCTTATGGCTCCATATTTTACAAGGCGCTTTATCGGCGGAAAGAACACCCTCCCCGATTGCCCTGACGCCAGACCAGGAAGAAGACGCTTCTTCACAACCCTCAAGGCCGTCAGCGGCAGATCGATCAGGCCCGGCAAAGGATCGTTCGGCGCAAAGGCGGCCCAGCTGCGGATTTTGCCCAGAGAAGCGAAATAGTCGCCAGGTCTCGCCTGCCCCCTCCGGGCCAATGTGAAAGCGGCAACGGTATCGCGGACAAGATAGGACCAGGAGACGCCCTGCCGCACATTGGCGGGCTGGCCGGCCGGCTCCCCATTGGCGACCCGCCATAGCAGGGCGCCAAGGTCGATGCCCGCCGCCGAGCAAAGGCCAAACCATGACCATGGGCGTGGATTGATATCGAGAAGCTTCAGTTTCCCGTCCCGGCCATCCAGCTTGAATTCAACCTCGACCAGCCCGCTATGACCGGCCGATTTCAGTATTTTTCGGGCCGCATCCACCGCTTGCCCGTTATCGACGACCTCGACGCGGGTGCTGGTATAGCCGAAATCGACGGGATATTGCCGGGCGCGCCGGGCGGTGAACTCCGCCACCGGCTCTCCGTTCAGCCACAGCGCCGCATAGGAGAACTGGCTTTCTCCCCCGCCCGGAATGAGTTCCTGCACGACGACATTGCCGGCACCGATCTCTCCACTCGCATCGGCAAAAGCTGTTTTCAGGGCATGCCGGTCATCGGCGCGAATGACTTTCGCCCGGGCGATGGTGGTATCGCCACCCCCCATATTCGGCTTGAGAATAACGGGAAACAATATGTCCAGCGTATCGATGTCAGCGGCCGATGTCAGTGCATAGGTTCGGGGAATACTGACGCCCAGTTCTGCGGCGCGTTGGTAAAGCAGCGGTTTTTCACAAAGCCATTGCAGGGCCGTCCAATCCGGCAGGATGATTTTATAGAGGGCGGACAGTTCCTCACGATGCTGCGCAACGAGCTGGACCTCGCCGTCGCCGGACGGGACCAGCAGGCAGCCCTTCAAACCATGCTTGTCGGCCATCTGACGCAGGAACGGCATTGCCCCTGCATCATGCGGGCCGGCCCAGCGGATCGTTTTCCGCACGAAACGCGACCAGCCCGGCAAAGGGGAATCATGGGTGAGATAATAGACAGGCACATTCAGGGCGCCGAGACTGCGGGCAAGGGCGAGCGTGCCGTGAGCGCCGCCGACAATAACAACACCTGGAATGGTCAAAGCCTGATCCCCGTCCTATTCCATATCTTGATCGCAAAAATTGATAAATAAATTGGATATTTCTAAAGTATTGAGCGGACGGATATCGAATTGCGAAAAATCCGAAACGCCTGTGCTTTTACTCTTTCGCGGGCGCTTCGGAATTTTCTTTGGAAAGAAAATGAGGGTGCCGCGTCATGCTTCCTTGCGGACGGGGCGTGGTTCGCCGCTCTCGTCCACCGCGACCATGATGAAGACGGCCTCGGTTACCTTTTCGCGGGAATCCTGATAATGCCTGCGGGTCCAGGCCTCGATCTTCAGTGTAACGGAGGTGCGGCCGATCTTTTCGATTTTGGTATAGACACACAATGTATCGCCGATCTTGACCGGCTTCTTGAAGACGATCTCATTGACTGCGACGGTAACGGTGCGGCCGCCGGCCACATCATTGGCGCGGACGAAAGCGGCAAGGTCCATCTGCGACATGACCCAGCCGCCGAAAATATCGCCGGCCGGGTTGGCATCGGCGGGCATGGCAAGCGTTCTGAGCGTGAGTTCCATATCGGCGGGCGGTTGCTGGTCCATGTCTCAAAGTCCTTTCACAAGCCTCCCGCTGCCGGACTTAAACAACCGCACCCCATCCGCCAATAGCCGATTTGTCGCGGCAGCCCTTCCAAAACAGCAAGGAATCACAGAGCCATCGTAAGCTTCGGTTAACCATGATGAGGCACGATTCCAAAAAACGCGAGGGCGTGCGAATGGCCTATGACTGGAGTGGAAACAACACAATACAGCAGCGCTACGACCGTATCGTCCTGGCGGTCGCCAGCGTCGTCGCCATCAGCTTGGCGACCGGCACCCTTGCCCTGCGTTCGCAGGTGGAGCCGGACACCACCATAAGCCTGGCCAAACAGCAGCGGCTCGATTCGGACAAATGGCATTTGCGGCTCTAGTCCGCTCCGATCAGTCCCATAGCCCCTTGAATTACTGCGGAGCGTTGTCGTTCCCGGAGATATTTTCCTTCTGGGCGGTATGGTCGAGATGCGCCACGGCCGGAGCAAGAACCGACAGGAATGTTTCCGACCGGCCGATATAGATGATCGCCGCACCGTCAATCCCGTTCAAAACCTCCGCCAGCGTATCCTGCGTCTGTTTTTCCAGCCCTTCGAGCAAATCGTCGACAACGATGAATTTCGGCTTCAGCAGCAGGGCATTGGCAACCCGGATGCTGGCCTGTTCGTCCGAATCCAGCTTCTTGTCCCAGCGAATATTTTCCTCGAGGCGGGAGGCCATCTCGCCAAGCCCGCAGGCAGCAAGCGCCGCAACATAGTCCGCATCGGCAAAACGCTGGGGCGCACGTGGATAGGCGAGGATTTCACGCAGCGATCCCGCCGGCAGATAACCGTGCTGGGCAATGAAAAGCGTGTCGGACTGTTCGGGCATCTCGATCCTGCCCTGCCCCCAGGGCCACAGGCCTGCCATGGCCGCAAAGAGCAGCCGCCGGTTCACGCCCTGCTCGCCATTGATCATCAGCCGTTCGCCCGGCCCAACCTCGATTTCGCTCTCGCGCAGCTGGAAGCCGCGCTCCAGATCCTGTCCACCCGCATCGCGGCAGATCGTCACCGACTGTAGGCGGACTTTTTCATTTTCCGCGCTCCGCTGCAGATCGATCGTGAGGCCATGCTGTTCGACGCTGTCCATCTCGATAAGGGCGTTTCGAAACACCGAAACGCGCTGCAACGTCGCCTTCCAGCTGGCGATCGGGCCGAAATTGTCGATGTACCAGCGCAGCGCCGTGTTGACCTGGTTGAACGCACCGACGGCCATCATCAGCCCGCCGAAGGTGAGGTTACCAGAAAAATAAACCGGAGCCGCAATCAGGATCGGCGCCACCACCGCCAGCCAGCCATATCCTGCCGAAACCCATGTCAGATGCGTCAGCGCCATGGCGAGCCCGCGAATAACGCCAAGCACCGCATCGATGTCGATACCGATTCGCCGCCTTTCGTTCTTTTCACCACGCGCAAGGGCAATGGCGGCAAGATTTTCGCTGGCCCGCATCAGCGAGAAGCGAAGCTCCGCCTCTTTGGAATAACGTTCGGCATTCAGCCCGACCAGCCGATAACCGACGAGATTGCTGAGCAGGGAAGCCGAACCGGCATAAAGGATCGCCGCCCAGACCATATAGCCGGGGATCGCATAGGTCTCGCCGCTGATGGTGACGGCAAAGCCGGCCGAGAGCGACCAGAGAACGCCGATAAAGCTGACAAGCAAAATCGTCGCGTTCACCAGACCGATGGAAAGCGCCGTGCTGCTTTCCGCAAGGTTGCGGACATCGTCATGCAGGCGCTGGTCAGGGTTGATCGCAATCGTGCCGAAACCGGCAAGACGGGCGGCGCGACCCGGTTTCAGCCATTGATCCACCATATCCTTGGCAAGACCCTCGCGCATGTTCAGCGCCGTCATCTGGTTCAGCCAGGTCTGGATGACGTTGAGGAGAAGCAACAGCCCGGCGATGACGGCAAAGACCTCGAGCTGGTGAATGAAGGCGGCAAGATCGCGCCGCTCCAGCGCGTTGTAAAACGGAGCGTTCCACTCATTGAGTTTGATCTGCCCATAGGCGGTAAGCAATATCACCGTAAGCAGCGCCATCGACAGCAGGATCAGCCGGGTGCGCACCGGCGAGGTCCAGAAGGCACGCCCCATCATGCGCAGCTGCGCCGGGAAATCGAGATCGAAACCCGAAAGATTAGCCGCGCTCTTGCGCTGATCGTCGGTCACCGTTGTTGCCATTCATTCCATTCCGAAACGTCAGTCGGCAAAGAAAGCGGGTCGCGATTCTGCGCCTTTCGATGCCAAGCAATAACACGCCGTTCAACCTTGTCCACAATCCCGGCGAAATCTCAGCGGCGATGATTGAAAAGCCCGGACAATTCTTACCTCGGGCAAATATCGCGGCCTCCACCAACAATGCGGTTGCCACCGGAAATGATCCTTGCTTTCTTTTCCTGCATTGCACAAAATCCGAATAATTTCAGAGGGGCGGACAAACCGCATAAGCCGGAAAACCGGGCAAGGCAGATTAATGGCGATCAAAGCGAGCATCTATCATCTGACGCATTATAAATACGACAATCCGGTTCGCCTTGGACCACAGATCATCAGATTAAAGCCCGCCTCGCACTCCAGAACCCACGTTATCAGCCATTCGCTCAAGGTTTCACCCTCCAATCACTTCGTGAACCTCCAGCAGGATCCCTACGGCAATTACCTCGCCCGTTTCGTTTTTCCCGAACCGGCGACGGAATTTAAGATCGAGGTCGATCTTGTCGCCGATATGACGGTTTACAATCCGTTCGATTTCTTTGTGGAGGAAGAGGCGACCAAATGGCCCTTCGACTATCCGCAGGAATTGCGTGACGACCTGTCCATCTACATGAAACCGGAACCGACCGGCCCGCTGCTCGCGGCCTTCATGGCCACCGTCGACCGCACACCGGAGCAGCCGACGGTGGACATGGTCGTTGGCCTCAATGCCCGCCTGCAACAGGAGATCGGTTACGTCATCCGCATGGAACCGGGCGTCCAGACACCGGAGGAGACGCTCGCTTCCGGCAAGGGGTCCTGCCGCGATACCAGCTGGCTGCTCGTGCAGGTTCTGCGGCATCTTGGCCTCGCCGCCCGTTTCGTGTCGGGATACCTCATTCAGCTCACCCCCGATCTCAAGGCGCTGGATGGCCCGTCCGGCACGGAGGTGGATTTTACCGATCTTCACGCCTGGGCCGAAGTCTATATGCCCGGCGCCGGCTGGATCGGCCTCGACCCCACCTCCGGGCTTCTGACGGGTGAGAGCCATATTCCGCTGGCGGCAACGCCGCATTACCGCAATGCGGCGCCGATTTCCGGCGGTTATTACGGCCATGCCAACACGGAATTCGCCTTCGACATGCAGGTCCGGCGGGTTGCCGAAACGCCGCGCATCACCAAACCATTTTCGGATGAAAGCTGGGAGGAACTCAACGCGCTCGGCCAGGAGGTCGATGACGTTCTGAACACCCATGATGTCCGGCTGACCATGGGCGGCGAACCGACCTTCGTTTCCATCGACGATTTCGAATCCGACGAATGGAACACCGGCGCGGTCGGGCCGACAAAGCGTGAAAAGGCCGATGCCCTGATCCGCCGCCTGCGCGAACGTTTCGCACCGGGCGGTTTTTTGCATTACGGGCAGGGAAAATGGTATCCGGGCGAAAGCCTGCCGCGCTGGACCTTCTCGCTCTATTGGCGCAAGGACGGCCTGCCGATCTGGCAGAATCCGGCGCTGATCGCCGAGGAGGGCGCAAATACAGGGGTCAAGGCGGAAGATGCGCAGAAACTGCTGGGCGGCATAGCCTCCCATCTTGGCATCGAGCCGGATCTGGTGCTGCCGGCCTATGAGGACCCGGCCGAATGGATCATCAAGGAAGGCAGCCTTCCCGACAATGTCGACCCGTCCAATTCCAAGCTAAAGGACCCGGAGGAGCGAAACCGCATTGCCCGCGTCTTCGAGCGGGGACTGACGACACCGACCGGCTATATTCTTCCCGTTCAGGCGTGGAATGCGCGCGCCGGCGGCAAGCGCTGGATCAGCGAAAAATGGAAGACGCGGCGCGGCAAAATATTTCTTGTTCCGGGTGACAGCCCGGTGGGTTACCGTCTGCCGCTCGGCACCCTGCCCTATGTGCCGCCATCCGCCTATCCCTATATTCACGAGGCCGATCCTTCGATCCCCCGCGGTCCGCTTCCCGATGTCTTCACACCATCGGGCCGCGCCATGCCGGAAGCCTCCTTCCATGCCAGCGAGGCCCCGGGGCAGGAGCGCATAGAACAGACGCTCGGTGAAATCGGCGGCGCAGTGCGCACCGCCATGTCGGTGGAACCGCGTGACGGCCGGCTCTGCGTCTTCATGCCGCCGGTCGAGCGCATCGAGGACTATCTCGAACTGATTGCAGCAGCAGAAGCGGCAGCCGCCGATCTTGGCTTGCCCGTCCATATCGAAGGTTATGCACCCCCGCATGACGAGCGCGTCAATGTCATCCGCGTCGCACCCGATCCCGGCGTCATCGAGGTCAACATCCACCCCGCCGCGGGCTGGAAGGATTGCGTCGACATCACCACGGCTGTTTATGAGGAGGCGCGCCAGTCGCGTCTCGGCGCCGACAAGTTCATGATCGATGGCCGCCACACCGGCACCGGCGGCGGCAACCATGTGGTGGTTGGCGGCGCGAGCCCCAATGACAGCCCCTTCCTGCGCCGGCCCGACCTTCTCAAAAGCCTCGTGCTGCACTGGCAGCGGCATCCCTCGCTCTCCTATCTCTTCTCAGGCCTGTTCATCGGCCCGACAAGCCAGGCGCCGCGTATCGATGAGGCCCGCCACGACAGTCTCTACGAGCTGGAGATCGCGCTTGCGCAGGTGCCTGCCCCCGGAGAAGGCGTGCCGCCGCTGCCATGGCTGGTCGACCGGCTGTTCCGCAATCTGCTGACGGATGTGACGGGCAATACCCACCGCGCCGAAATCTGCATCGACAAGCTGTTTTCGCCCGACGGGCCGACCGGCCGTCTCGGGCTGGTGGAATTCCGCGGTTTCGAAATGCCGCCCAACGCGCGTATGTCGCTTGCCCAGCAATTGCTGGTGCGCGCCCTCATCGCCCGCTTCTGGAAAAATCCGGCCGCCGGCAAATTCGTGCGCTGGGGCACGGCGCTCGCGGACCGTTTCATGCTGCCGCATTATATCTGGGCGGATTTCCTGGATGTGCTTGCCGACCTCAAGGAAAACGGCTTCGACGTGAAACCGGAATGGTTCACTGCCCAGCAGGAATTCCGTTTCCCCTTCTTCGGCGAGGTGGAATATGAGGGCGCAAAATTGGAGTTACGTCAGGCGCTGGAGCCCTGGCATGTGATGGGCGAACAGGGAGCGATCGGCGGCACCGTGCGTTATGTCGACAGTTCCGTCGAGCGCCTGCAGGTGCGGCTGGAAACCTCCAATCCCGCCCGCTACACCGTGGCCTGCAACGGCCGGGCCGTTCCGCTGACGCCCACGGAAAACCGCAGCGTTTCGGTGGCCGGCGTCCGCTTCAAGGCATGGCAGCCCGCCTCCGGCCTGCATCCCGTCCTTCCCGTCAATTCACCCTTGACCTTTGACATTTATGATACATGGTCGAGGCGATCGATCGGCGGATGCATCTACCATGTTGCTCATCCGGGCGGGCGCAATTACGAGACGTTTCCCGTCAACGGCAATGAGGCCGAGGCGCGCCGCCTTGCCCGTTTCGAACCATGGGGACATACGGCAGGGCAATATCCGCTTCACGCGGAAACCATGTCGCCAGAATTTCCGCTGACGCTCGATCTGCGTCGGCCTTACGGAGTGTAAATTGTCCAAAGCCCCGGCAACGGAACGCAAGACGGAACCGAGCGCGCAACCACGCGGGCTTGAATATTCCCCTTTGCCGGGCGTTGCCGACGAAATGCTCGATACCAACGGCAAGGTCAGACCGGTCTGGAAAACCCTGCTCGACGCCCTGTCGCGCATGTCGGAACGGGAATTGCACGAGCGCTTTGCCCGCACCGACCGCTATCTGCGCGATGCCGGCGTGTTCTACCGCGATTACGGCAAGGGCAGCAGCGAAAGAAACTGGCCGATCTCCCATATTCCGGTGCTGATCGATGACAGGGAATGGGCGGTTCTCTCCGAGGGGCTGAAACAGCGCGCCAATCTTCTGGAAGCCATGGTCGCCGATTTTTACGGCGAGAACCGGCTGGTGAAGGAAGGCTTCGTGCCGCCGGCGTTGATCGCCTCCAATCCGGAATATCTGCGGCCCATGGTCGGCGTGAAGCCGGCAAGCGGCCATTATCTGCATTTCTGTTCCTTCGAGATCGGGCGCGGCCCTGATGGCAACTGGTGGGTGCTGGCCGACAGGACGCAGGCGCCCTCCGGTGCGGGTTTCGCGCTTGAAAACCGGGTGGCAACCACCCGTGCGCTTTCCGATATCTATGCCGAAACCCATGTGCACCGTCTGGCCTCGTTTTTCGGCGCTTTCCGCGACACGCTGCAGGCGCAGAGAAAACATCCCGACGACCGGATCGCCGTGCTGACGCCCGGCCCCGCCAACGAAACCTATTTCGAACATGCCTATATCGCCCGTTATCTCGGCTTCATGCTGCTGGAAGGCGAGGACCTCACCGTCGTCAACGGTCGCGTCATGGTCAGGACCGTGGCAGGGCTGAAACCGATCGGCGTGCTGTGGCGGCGTCTCGATGCCTCCTATTCCGATCCGCTGGAACTGAACCAGCAATCCCATATCGGCACGCCGGGCATGGTGCAGGCGCTGCGCAATGAGGCACTCACCGTCGTCAATGCGCTCGGCAGCGGCATTCTCGAAACGCGTGCGCTGCTCGCTTTCATGCCGCGTATCTGCCGCCATATTCTGGGCGAGGAGCTGAAACTGCCATCGATCGCGACCTGGTGGTGCGGGCAGGAATCGGAACGCCGCCACGTCGCCGGCAATATCGAAGGCATGGTTATCGGCCCCGCCTATTCCCGGCTGCCCTTCTTTGACGACAACGGACAATCCGTGCTCGGATCGTCCCTGCGTGAAACGGCAAAGGAATCGATCAGCGACTGGCTCGCCTCCGACGGCCACAGGCTGGTGGGACAGGAAGTGGTGACGCTTTCGACAACGCCCGCCTATATAGACAACAAGCTCGTGCCGCGCCCGATGAGCCTTCGCGTTTTTGCCGCCCGCACCCAGGATGGCTGGCAGATCATGCCGGGTGGCTTCGCCCGCATCGGCAGCGGCGACGATGTCTCCGCCATCGCCATGCAATCGGGCGGAAGCGCGGCCGATGTCTGGATCGTCAGCGACAAGCCGGTGGAACGCACCACACTTCTGCCGGCGGAAGAAAGCTTCACCCGCAATATGCCGGGCAGCCTGCCGAGCCGCGCGGCCGACAATCTCTTCTGGCTTGGCCGCTATATCGAACGCTCCGAAGGCGCCTTGCGAATCTTACGCGCCTGGCATGGGCGTTTTGCCGAATCCGCCGATCCGCGCCAGCCTCTGCTCGCGCATGTGACGCGATATCTCGAAGCGCTCGATGTGGAGATGAGCGATGCCGTACCGGAAAGCCTGCTGAACAACATCAACAGCGCACTTTATTCCGCCAGCAACATCCGCGACCGCTTTTCGCCCGACGGATGGCTGGCGCTGAACGACCTTGCCAAGACGGCCCGCCGCTTCCATGCGAAAGTGGCCCCCGGCGACGACGCCACCCACGCCATGACGATCCTCTTGCGCAAGCTTGCGGGCTTTGCCGGTCTCGTGCATGAAAACATGTATCGTTTTACCGGCTGGCGTTTCCTGTCGATCGGCCGTTACCTGGAGCGCGGCCTGCATATGACGCGTCTTCTCGGCCATATGACCGGCCCGGATGCGCCTGACGGCTCCTATGACATGCTGCTCGAGATCGGCGACAGCGTCATGACCCATCGCCGTCGTTACAACGTCAATACGGCCGGGCTGACCGTGACCGATCTTTTGGCGCTCGACCCGCTCAACCCCCGCTCGATCCTGTTCCAGCTGAACGAGATCCGCACCGAGGTGGAACAGCTTCCAAATGCCTTCGTCAACGGCCAGATGTCCCCCTTTTATCGCGAGGCGATGCGCCTGCATTCAGGGCTCGCCGTCATGACACCTGAAAACATGAACGGTGCGATCTATCGCCAGCTTGAAACCGACATGGAACATCTCTCCGATGTTCTGGCCCGGACCTATCTCGGATAATCCTATGCTTTATGATCTTTCCCTGCATATGGGTTACACCTACGATACGCCGGCCCACGGCGCGCGCCACATCATCCGCGTGCTGCCACTCTCGATCCCGGGCCGGCAGCGGCTTGTCGCCGGCTCCATTGATGTTTCGCCCACGCCGGAAGAACGGGCCGTCTTTGAGGATTTCTTTCGTCAATCGGCCACGTCAGTGCATCTGCGCGCGCCGCACGAGAAGCTGGATATCCGCATGCAGGCCCGCGTGATGGTGGAAGCGCCGGCGCTGACGGCGGATTTCTCTCCCGAGCTTTCCCGCCTGCCGCAAGATCTGGCCGATGTCTGGTCACTCGATTTCCAGTCACCGCACCATTTCATCGGCGCGAGCCCAAGGATCGGAATGGACGCGGCCATATCCGCCTATGCCCGGGAATTGCTGAAACCCGGAATGACCATTCGCGAAATCGCGCTGTCTCTGTGCAAACGCATCCACAGGGACTTCATCTATGACGGCGAGGCGACGACTGTCGATACGACGCCATCGGAAGCCTTCAAGCTGAAGCGCGGCGTGTGCCAGGATTTTTCGCATATCATGATCATGGCGCTGCGCAGCCTCGGCATTCCCGCCGGCTATGTCAGCGGCTTTCTGCGCACCATTCCTCCGCCGGGCAAGGAACGGCTGGAAGGCGCCGATGCCATGCATGCCTGGGTTCGCATCTGGTGCGGCGAGGCAGCCGGTTATCTGGAACTTGATCCCACCAATGATATCGTCGCTGGAAGCGACCACATCGTCGTCGGTTATGGCCGGGATTATTCCGATGTCGCGCCTGTTATCGGTGTCTTGAAGAGCTATGGCAACCAGCAGATAAAACAGGCCGTCGACGTCATCCCCGTCCAATAATGACACGATGTGTATTATTGCAGACATCGCGCAAAACAATTCTTGAAAATACTTCGAAAACTGCGTCAATTTGAACGCTATATAAAATTAAACCGATCACGTTAGCGGATTCTACATCGTTTGCGGGTTTCCTGCGCCCAGTCGAATATTCTAATCCGTGAGCCCGTCATGATCGCCTCCGCACATCAAAAACCGAAGCGTCGTTTTCTTGCCGATACCAGCGGCAATTTCGGCATGATGACGGCAATCCTGTTGCCGGTGTTGCTGGGTGTTGCCGGTGCCGGACTGGAGCTTGCCAATGTCATGCAGGCGAAGGCGGACATGCAGAATACGGCGGATTCTGCAGCGCTTGCAGCGGCCACCGAGGCCCGTCTGAAAAAAGGCGAGCTAAGCGACGAACAGCTCAAGCAAATCGCCAAGGCCTTCATCGCCGCCCAGATGGAAAAGGCCCTGACCGAGCAGGAGAAAAAGGAACTGGAGCAAAATTCTCCAACCAACATCACGACAACGGAAAATGCGCGTGGCAAGACCTACACCGTCGAGACCACGATCAACCGCAGGATAGACCTCAATCCGCTGCTGGGATTCCTTGGCGCAAAAACGCTCGATCTTTCGGTCACCGGCACCGCAAAAAGCACCGTCAACAAGGGCGCGCCGATCTCCATGTATCTGGCGCTTGATCGCTCCGGTTCGATGTCCTTCAAGACGGATACGGTCGACACCAAAAAAACGTCGTGCCAGAATTATACGGCCGATAATTGGATCAAATATCCCAATCTGGGCAAGACATCACCCTGCTATGTCAACAAGGCCACGTCGCTCAAAACCGCCGTCGCGTTCCTCGTCACGACGTTGAACAAGGCTGACCCGACCTATACCGCCAGCGGCGGTTCCGAACTCGTTCGCACGGGTGCCTCCGTCTATACACATGAGACCTATGCGGCCCAGCCCATCAGCTGGGGTACGAGCAGCGTTGTCAGCTACGTGGACAAACAAATCCCGGAGTTTCCCACCGGCGGCACGGATGCCCGCAGCAGCCTGAACGCCGCCTATAACGCCCTGAAAAAAGCCAACCCCGACGAGGCGAAAGCCCATAAAACGCAGGGGAACGAATCCTTCGAGCGCTACATCGTTCTCATGACCGACGGCGAAATGACGGGAAACAGCGCTTCATGGAATTCCAGCATCGACCAGTCGGTACGCACCACCTGCGAGACCGCCAAAAAAGACGGGATCAAGATTTTCAGCGTCGCTTTCATGGCGCCGGACAAGGGCAAGTCGCTGCTGCAATATTGCGCCTCCAGCGCCGATAATTATTACGCGCCGGAAAACATGGAGCAGATCGTGACAGCCTTCGGCGAAATCGCCCGCAAGGCCGCTGGCAGCATAGCCACACTCACGAACTGACGGCAATCGCCGAAACCGTCCGGGGTATCAGCGCGCCTGTTCTCCCTGCATGGTTGACAGGACAGCACGACAGGTGACAGCGGCGGCGGCCCGTGGCATAGGAGGGCCGCTCCCATTCACAGGCCCCGTCATGATCCGTATCGAAAATATCAGCAAGTCGAACAGCCACCGCATTCTCTATATCGAAGCCTCCGCCGCGCTCAATCGTGGCGAGAAGATCGGTCTCGTCGGCCCGAACGGCGCCGGCAAGACGACGCTGTTCCGGATGATCACCGGCGAAGAGCAGCCCGATGAAGGGCAGGTCGTCGTCGAAAAGGGCATGACGGTCGGTTATTTCGATCAGGATGTCGGCGAAATGTCCGGCCGCTCCGCCGTCGCCGAGGTCATGGAGGGCGCAGGCCCGGTCAGCGAAGTGGCTGCGGAACTCCGGGAACTGGAAGCCGCCATGTCCGACCCTGACCGGATGGACGAGATGGACGCCATCATCGAACGTTACGGGGAAGTGCAGGCGCGTTATGAGGAGCTGGATGGCTATGCGCTGGAAGGCCGTGCACGCGAAGTGCTGGACGGGTTGAGCTTCAGCCAGGAGATGATGGACGGAGACGTTTCAAAACTGTCCGGTGGCTGGAAGATGCGCGTGGCGCTTGCGCGTATCCTGTTGATGCGTCCGGACGTGATGCTGCTCGACGAACCATCGAACCATCTCGATCTCGAAAGCCTGATCTGGCTCGAAGACTTCCTGAAGAATTATGACGGCGCGCTGCTGATGACTTCGCATGACCGCGAATTCATGAACCGCATCGTCACCAAGATCATCGAAATCGATGCCGGCAACCTCACCACCTATTCCGGTGATTACGGCTTTTACGAACAGCAGCGCGCGCAGAACGAAAAGCAGCAGCAGGCGCAGTTCGAACGCCAGCAGGCCATGCTCGCCAAGGAAATCAAGTTCATCGAACGCTTCAAGGCCCGCGCTTCGCACGCCTCGCAGGTGCAGAGCCGCGTAAAGAAACTCGAGAAGATCGACCGCGTCGAACCGCCAAAACGGCGTCAGACGGTTGCTTTCGAATTTGCCCCTGCTCCCCGCTCCGGCGAGGATGTCGTCGCGCTGAAGAAGGTGAACAAGGCCTATGGCAGCCGCACGATCTATGGCGACCTCGATTTCATGGTGCGGCGCAAGGAGCGCTGGTGCATCATGGGCGTCAACGGCGCTGGAAAATCGACGCTACTGAAGCTGGTGACGGGCACGGCGGAACCGGACTCCGGCAATGTCACCCTCGGCGCCAGTGTCAAACTCGGTTATTTCGCCCAGCATGCCATGGATGTTCTGGATGGCGACAGCACCATTCTCGAATGGCTGGAAGAGCGTTTTCCGAAAGCCGGCCAGGCGCCGTTGCGCGCTCTTGCCGGCTGTTTCGGTTTTTCCGGCGACGACGTGGAAAAACGCTGCCGCGTTCTTTCCGGCGGTGAAAAAGCCCGTCTCGTCATGGCCGCCATGCTGTTCGACCCACCGAATTTCCTCGTGCTGGACGAACCGACCAACCATCTCGACCTCGACACCAAGGAAATGCTGATCAAGGCCCTGTCGGATTATGAAGGCACGATGCTGTTCGTTTCCCACGATCGCCACTTTCTCGCCGCCCTGTCGAACCGGGTACTGGAACTGACACCTGAAGGTATCCACCAATATGGCGGCGGCTATACCGAATATGTCGAAAGCACGGGACAGGAAGCACCGGGTCTTCGCAGCTAAGCTACCTGCCGGACGCATCGCCCTGTAACGGCAGCTTTCGTTTCGGAACTGGAGAAACAGATGCGGATCGTGGTTTACAGCGCCAAACCCTATGACAGGCAGTTCCTTGAGGCCGCCGCCCGGCCCGATATGCAAATGCAATATTGCGAAGCGCGCCTGTCTCTTGAAACGGTGGCGCTGGCGGAGAGAGCGGCGGCGATCTGCGCCTTCGTGAATGACGACCTGTCGCAACCCGTGCTCGAGAAACTGGCGGAAATGGGTGTTCGGCTCATCGCCCTGCGCTGCGCCGGTTTCAATCAGGTCGATCTCGCCGCCGCCGAAAAACTTGGCCTGACCATTGCGCGCGTCCCGGCCTATTCGCCCTATGCGGTCGCCGAACACACGATGGCGCTCATCCTGTCGCTCAACCGCAAGATTCACCGCGCCTATAACCGTGTCCGCGAAGGCAACTTCGCCCTTGACGGCCTGCTCGGCTTCGACCTTCACGGCAAGACGGTCGGCATTGTCGGTACGGGAAAGATCGGAGCGATTTTTGCGCGCATTGCGTCCGGCTTCGGCTGCCGTCTCGTCGGCCACGATCTCCGGCCAAATCCCGATTGCGAAGCGCTGGGCATGGTCTACGTCACGCGCGAGGAGCTTTTCCGAACATCGGACATTCTGGCGCTGATGTGCCCGCTCACGCCGGAGACCCGTCATCTCATTCGTGGGGAGACACTGCCGCTTCTGAAAAAGGGCGTGATGCTCGTCAATACCAGCCGTGGCGCCATCATCGACACGCAGGCCGCGATTGCGGGTCTGAAGGACGGCACGATCGGCAGTCTCGGCATCGATGTCTATGAAGAAGAGGCCGATCTCTTTTTCGAGGACCTTTCCAACGACGTGCTGCGTGACGATGTTTTCGCGCGACTGCTGACCTTCCCCAATGTTCTGGTGACCGGCCATCAGGGCTTCTTCACGCAGGAAGCCCTCAAGAACATCGCGGACACCACGATCGGCAATATCGAAAGCTTTTCCAGGACCGGCAGGGCGTTACATGCCGTTTCCACGCAGCAGCTTGCCGGCCCCGCCTAACCTCTCCGGCCAGAGTCGAGAAGATTTTTAATACCATTCTGCGCGTCTTCCGCATGATGGCGGGTAAAATTGGTATGATCATTGAGTTTTATTGAAATTCATCATACATATTTGACAGGCTCCACGCCTGCCTCGATTTTAATGCATGGTGACCGACGTGCCTGAACAGCAAAAACAGCGCAGCAAATCCTCCGGTTCTCTGGTCAGCAGAGTTAGCCTCAGTCTGAGAAATGCGATTGCCTCCGGGCAATATGGACCCGGCGACCGCTTGCCCAGCGAGATCGAAATGACGGAAACCCATGGCGTCAGCCGCACCGTCGTGCGCGAGGCAGTCACGGCGTTACGCTGCGACGGGCTGGTGGAGGTTCGTCAGGGTGCCGGGATCTTCGTGCTGAAACGGGAAAAGGAGGCGTCGCAGGCACCCGGTATCGACCGCGCCCGTCTCTCTTCCGATCTGGAAGTGCTGGAAATCAGGACGCCGCTTGAAATCGAAGCGGCGGGCCTCGCCGCTCTTCGCCGCTCGCCATCGCAGGAAGAGGCGATTTTCGACTGTCACGCCCGGCTTCTCCAATGTATCGAGGAGAACCGCTCCATTCGCGAGGCGGATCTGGCGCTGCATCTGGCCATTGCGGCAGCAACCAACAATCCACTCTTCACGCAGTTCCTCGAATTGCACGGTCAGGCCGTGATTCCACAGTCACGCGTGGTTTCCGAAACTGGAGAGAACGACCAGACAGCTTACCGGCGATTGATCCACAAGGAGCACGAAGCCATCGTCATCGCCATATCGGACCGAAATGAGCAGGCGGCAAAGCTGGCGATGCAGGCGCATCTGCGTGGCAGTCAGCACCGCTACCGCGACATGATGCGCGACCTGCGCGGCATCGCACACAGCTAGAGGATTTCCGATAAACGGCCTCGCAGCTCTGCGCCCTGAAAGACGCGACCGGGAATCTACGGCGCTTCCCGCAGATCAGCCCCCCAGACCTCGATTTGCGTCAGCGCGGGAAAGGGCGACGGATCGTCGGCTTTTTTAAGGTCATGCAGGCGGATCCATTCCACCCGGCGCGGTACGACCGGGAAAGTCTGGGCCGTTCCGGTTTTCTGCAGTGAAAAGCTTGCGCTTTCACCATCGGAAAAGGTGACGCTCGCCTTTTCCCACCAGGCATCATGGGGGAAGTCCGCCCGCAGGTAAAAGGTCAGCTGGTCGATAAGGACCGCGCGGCCGAATACCAGCGTCAGCGAAGCCTCGGGATCGCGGTTGATGCCCCAGCTTGTATAGGGCCAGAAACCGTGACCCGCGCTGGCCTTTTCGCCGTCGATGACATTGCGGGCCGCAAAGGCCGCCTCCCCGCGCGTTTCAGTGCTCGCATAGACATGCGGAAACAGCGAGGTATTTTCATGATCGTCGAACGGGTTCAGGGCCAGGTTTCTGCGAACCCCGGTTTCGCCGGCAAGCGTGCCGCGGGCGGCGATCCGGTGAAGGTTTCCGCTGAAGGCCTGCGGTGGGTAAGATTTGCGCTTTGCAACAGAAGGAACGGGCAGAATGAATTCGGTGCCCTGCAAAAAGACCAGCGTCGGCGGCATGCCGGCATCGAGCGCAAGCCAGATATGACCGGGCTGCGACACCTCGACGACAAGTCGGTCTCCTTCGCAATATTCTGCGCGATAGACCAGCAAAACTTCGTCCTCCGCTCCGGCCTCCGCCAGAACAGCGCCGGCCGCATTGACGACCTTGAGTGTAAGCTTCATCGGCACTTCCTTAACTGATCCTCAGGCACAGACATTTGGCTTTGATAGGGATGAGAATGCGATAGAGTGCCGGCGGCCAGGATTGGCGAAGGCGGGCGTCCTCGATCGATATGGCTTCGATGGCAAGCTCCCCGGCACCTTCGCAGGCTATCTCTCCGAGACCCACAAAGCTCAGGCCGCCCGGCGTGACGGCGGGCTTTTCGGCAACCATCAGCGACAGAACCGCCTCCCGGCTGCCCTGATAATCGTCAACGACCTCCACATGGCTGCCACGCAGCAGCCGAACGCAGCGGCGGTAATGCTCGACACCGGCCGAGGCGGGATAGGCCCCGGCTATATCGAAAGAAACCTCCGCCTGTTCTTCAGAGAATGCGGTCACAAAGTCCCTTGCCGTAAACTCTGTCCCGGCAGCCTGCATGACGCCGCCGAAAGTCGGCAGATTGTGAAAGGCCGACTGCATCGTCCAGATGTCGTAGCGCTGTGGCGAGAAGGTTTTTGCGGTGTAGGTTTCGACCCCGACATCGATGATGAACGGCCGGCCCTTCTTATAAAGCGTGAAACTGCCGACATCGTTGTGATTATGGCTCTCGCCATTATTGCCCGCCTTCACGGCAAGATCGAAAACCCGGTCGCGGACAATCGCCAGCCCGATGCCGGGATAGGCGATCTCGGTCTTCGCCGGTTCTGCAACAGCAAGCGCAGACAGTTCTGGCATGGCGAGAACCGCCTGGACGCGATACCAGAGGTTCCACTCCCTCCGCATCAGCCGGTCCGATGAGCGACGCCAGCAAGCCGCGGCAAAAGCCTGGAGCGGCGGGGAAGAGACGGCTTTGCCAAAGAAATATTCCCGCACGCCCGATATCTCGACCTTCGCCGGCGCATCTGCGAAGTTGAAAAAACTCTCTCCCGCCACGTGCATGTTGAAGATGAATTCCGCCATGTTGCGTAGTTTCGGCGTCTCGAAGAGCGGCGCCATGGAGCCGGGCGCGGAGGCCTCGAGAATGCTCATCGCCCCGAACAGGCAAAGTGCCGCATGGCCGTAATAAAGGACGCCCTCCTCGCAGGCTCCATCTTCCGCATAATCCTTCTGAAACGCGTCGAGGCTCTTGAGCGCCTTTTCCACGACCGAACGCCGCGCCGGTTGATCGGTGGGCAACAGCAGGGTGGAGAGGAGAACATTCTGGGTGATCCAGGCCGTCCAGTTGTTCATCCGCTCTTCGCCATTCCCCATCCACCAGAAATGGCGGGCGAGATAAGGCCTCGTGATGCGCCGGTCGATCTCGGCGCGGACGCGGGAAACGAGGTTGGCATTTGCCTTTTCCAGTTCCGGTGCAAGCAAATGCAGGCACAAAGCGAGATTGGCGCCCGTTTCGGCAGCGAACAGGTCGATCACCGGATTTTGCGGATCGGGCAGAGCGTCTCGTGGGCCACCGCGAATATGGGAATTATGGGCGGGCAATTGCCAGCCGCTTTCCTCGCATATCAGCCAGAGACCATCGATGATGGCATCAAGAAAACGGCCCTGCCCTTCCGCGCATTCTCCCAGAACCAGCGCGTTCAGCTTCAGCCGGCGGGAAAAATAAAGTCCTTCGAAACGGTCACGATTGCCGCTCAGGCTATATTCCCGGTAATCGCCCGCCATAATGACGGACCAGGGCTCGCCAAGAGCCTGCTCCGCCGCCTCGACGAGACTGCCGCGAACCGCCTCCGTAGCTGAAGAGCGAATTTTTTCCGCCGCAAGCTCCACGCCGAAATCGGCGAACCGATCGGGAAGAAGCTGCATCCTTTCGACAAACACGCCCTGAGACCTCCCGCGCGTTCCGTAATCCCATATGGGCCTCCTATCATACGTATTTTTGAAAAACCAGAAAATTTGTCTGACTTTATGCAAAGTTGTTTGACCAATATCGATATTGTGTTATCCAGAGCGCGGGAGGCGGCAGGGCGAAGAGCCGGGCCGCAATGGAAAATGCAGGCAGCCGGTACCGATAAAGCGGTGAAATGGCGGCAATGGGAGATATGCTGTGGCAATCGCAACCGCGACCATGTCCGACAAGCAGGCGACTCCGTATCGCAGGAAAAAAGTCCGGATCGTCTCCAAACGGCGGCGCGGAATAGAAAATGCGCTCGTCGCCTATTCCTTCATTGCACCCAATTTTCTCGGCTTTGCGATTTTCACACTCGGACCCATCCTCTTTGCCTTCGCGCTCGCCTTCATGCATTGGGACGGCTCCAACGCGATGCGTTTTGCCGGTCTCGATAATTTCTGGCGGCTGTTCGAAGACAAGGCCTTCATCGCGGCTTTCTGGAACACGGTCATTTACACGGTCGCATCGGTGCCGGCCACGCTCGCCTGCGCGCTCGGGCTTGCGATCCTGCTCAACCAGAAAATCCGCGGTCGCAATTTCTTCCGAACGGCCATGTTCTTTCCCTATGTCGCGTCACTGGTCGCCGTGGCCGTCGTCTGGAACATGATTTTCAATCCGGAAATGGGTCCGGTCAACATGCTGCTTTATACGCTCGGCCTCGATCCCGCCGACATGCCGGGATGGGCGGCGGACCGGCACTGGGCCATGGTCACGGTCATCCTCTTCGGCGTGTGGAAGAGCATGGGTTATTACATGGTCATCTATCTCGCCGGGCTGCAGGGCATCAATTCGGAGCTTTATGAAGCGGCGGGGCTGGATGGCGCCAATGCCTGGCAGAAATTCATCCACGTCACCCTGCCGCAGCTGGCGCCGACGACCTTCTTCGTCACCGTCATGCTGACGATCCAGTCCTTCAAGGTTTTCGATCAGGTCTACATGATCACACAGGGTGGCCCGGGCACCTCGACGCTGGTTCTCGTCTACCACATCTACAATGAGGCCTTCATTTCCTGGGATCTCGGTTATTCCAGCATGATCGCGCTCGTCCTGTTCTTCCTGGTTCTGATGGTCACCATCGTCCAGTTCAAACGGCAGCGGGAGGATTGATCCATGCGCATCATGGGCCGGAAAATCCCCACCGCCACGATCGGCATTTATCTGACGGTCATCGTCGTCACCATCGTCATGCTTCTGCCCTTCGCGTGGATGCTGTCGGCCTCGCTGAAACTCAGCCGCGACGTCTTCGCCTTTCCGATCGAGTGGGTCCCCTCGCAACCGCGCTGGGAAAACTACGTGGAAATCTGGACGAAAATCCCGCTGGCGCTGTTCATCTACAATACCTCGAAGCTGACGATCATCGTCACCCTGCTGCAATTGCTGACGTCAAGCTTTGCGGCCTATGCCTTCGCCAAGCTGCATTTTCCCTATAAAAACACGCTGTTTCTCGGCTATATCGCCACCATCGCCATGCCCTGGCAGGTCTATATGGTGCCGCAATTCCTGCTGATGCGCGAGTTCGGGCTCAACAACACCCATCTCGCGCTGATTTTCCTGCAGGCCTTTACCGCCTTCGGCGTCTTCCTGATGCGGCAGTTCTATATGTCGATCCCGAACGAGCTGTGCGAGGCGGCCCGCATCGACGGCATGAACGAATACCAGATCTGGGCGAAGATCATGCTGCCGCTTTCCAAGCCGGCGCTCTCCACCCTGACGATCTTCACCTTCGTCACGACCTGGAACGACTTCATGGGTCCGATGATCTATCTCACCAAGACCGAGCTGAAGACCATCCAGATCGGCCTGCGCATGTTCATTTCGCAATATTCGGCGGAATACGGGCTGATCATGGCCGCCTCGGTCGTGGCGCTCATTCCGGTTCTCGTCGTTTTCCTAGCATTGCAGCGCTTCTTCGTCGAAGGCGTCGCCTCCACCGGCCTCAAGGGTTGATTTCATGCTCGATTTGACCACGTCCCTCCCAACCCCGATCACAGACGCCGAAATCGATGTGGCGCTGGCCGTGGCCGTCGCGCAGGTCAGGCGCAACCTGCCTGAGTTCACCTATGCGGCGCAGAACCATTCGAGCGTGAAGAACTTTTACCCTGCAGTCGCCAACGACCAATGGACCGCCGGTTTCTGGCCGGGCCAGATATGGCTCGCCTTCGAACATACCGGCGACAGGACCTTGCAGCATGCGGCGCAAATTCAGGTACAGAGCTTCCTGCATCGTATCGAAAACCGCATCGAGACCGACCATCACGATATGGGCTTTCTCTATTCACCCTCCTGCATCGCCGCATGGAAACTGGTGGGGGACGAGGATGGCAGACGCGCGGCGCTGATGGCCGCCGATCAGCTGATGGAGCGGTTCCAGCCGGTCGGGCAATTCATCCAGGCCTGGGGTCGCAGGGATAACCCCAACGAATATCGCTACATCATCGACTGCCTTTTGAACCTGCCGCTGCTTTATTGGGCAAGCCGTGAAACGGGCCGGGAAGAGTACCGCGCCGTGGCACTTGCCCACGCCCGCACCACGCTTGCCCATTCCGTCCGGCCGGATGATTCCACCTATCATACATTCTACATGGACCCGGAGACGGGGGCACCGGTGCGCGGCGTGACGAAGCAGGGTTACAGCGATGAGAGCTACTGGGCGCGCGGGCAGGCCTGGGGCATTGCCGGCATGGCCATTTCCTATCGCTATGAACGCCTGCCCGCCTATCGCGACACCTTCGAGCGGCTTCTCGCCTTCTATCTCAAACGCCTGCCCGATGATCTCGTGCCCTATTGGGACCTGATTTTTGCGGATGGCGATGGCGAACCGCGCGACAGCTCGGCGGCGGCCATCGTCGCCTGCGGTCTTCTGGAAATGGCGGAGCTTGAGACGCCGGAAAAGGCGGCGGAATACCGCGATCTCGCGAGGCGCATGGTGAAAAGTCTGGCCGATATCTACGCCGTCCGGGATCCGGAAATCTCCAACGGGCAGCTTCTGCACGGTACCTATTCCAAGAAGACGCCGCACAATACCTGCCGGGGCGAAGGCGTCGATGAGTGCGTCTCCTGGGGCGATTATTATTATCTGGAAGCGCTGATCAGGCTTTCGCGCAACTGGTCTTCCTATTGGTGAGCGCGAGGAACAGATGGCCAGCATTTCCCTGAAAAAACTCAACAAGACCTTCGGCGCGCTCAAGGTCGTTCACGATATCGATCTGGATATTGCCGACAAGGAATTCATCATTCTGGTCGGCCCTTCCGGATGCGGCAAATCCACGACGCTTCGGATGATCGCCGGGCTGGAGGAAATTTCCGGCGGCGAACTGCGCATCGGCGAGGACGTGATGAATGACGTGCCCTCCAAGGATCGCGACATCGCCATGGTGTTCCAGAACTATGCGCTCTACCCGCATATGACGGTCTATAAGAACATGGCCTTCGGCCTCGAACTCAGAAAGGCGCCGCGCGATCTCATCGACACCAAGGTCAAGGATGCGGCGAAAATTCTCGACATCACCCATCTCTTGAACCGAAAGCCGAAAGCGCTCTCCGGCGGTCAGCGCCAGCGTGTCGCGCTCGGCCGGGCCATGGTGCGCAACCCGGAAGTCTTCCTGCTCGATGAGCCGCTTTCCAATCTGGACGCCAAGCTGCGCGGCACGATGCGGTCGGAAATCTCAAAGCTGCACAAACGGCTCGACGCCACCTTCATTTACGTCACCCATGACCAGGTGGAAGCCATGACCATGGCGGACCGCATCGTGGTGATGAAGGACGGCCATATCCAGCAGGTGGATACGCCACAAAATCTCTACGACCGGCCGGTCAACATGTTTGTCGCGGGTTTCATTGGCGCACCGCAGATGAACATGCTGCCCGTAACACTGCGCCGCGACGCTGACCGCTTCGTTGCCCTGTTCGACGGCACCCTACTGCCTTTGCCGGCGGGCATCGATACCGCACGCCTGCTCCCCTATGAAGGAAAGGACATCATTCTCGGCATCCGTCCGGAAAATTTCCACGAATTCGCCCCGGCGGATATCGATGCCGCCAATGTCTCCCCCTTCAGGGCGACGGTGGAACTGGCGGAACCGATGGGATCGGAAGTGCATCTCAACCTCGTTTCCGGCGGCAGAAACCTTGTTGCGCGCGTCTCACCGCGTTTCAGGGCAAAGATCGGCGATCCCGTCGAACTGGTGGCCGATCTGACGAATGCGCAGCTTTTCGATCCCGCCACCGAACGATCGATCCTTTATTGAGGCGACGGGGAGAAACGCGATGCAATGGCTGGAAGGGTTATGGACGAAGGAAGGGGCCGGGATCGACAAGAACGCCCCGCCGCTGACCGGCCTTGCCCTGTTCCTCGATATCATCAAGCGCGAATGGTGGGAGATGGTGAAGCTCAACCTCCTCTTCATCATCGCCAGCCTGCCGGTGGTGACGATGCCGGCGGCGATGCTGGCCATGGCCCGCATCTCTGTTTCCTTCGCAAATGACGAGAATACCTATCTGCTGCGCGACTTCCTCGAGGCCCTTCGAAAATTCGCCCTGCGCGGCACCGCGCTTGTCGTTTTAAGCGCATTTCTGGTGGGCGCTGGTGTTTACGCGACTGTCAGCTACGCCGGGGCGGCCCGACTTCAACTCGTCTACAGCCTGCCTTTTGCGATTAGTCTGGCAGTGACGCTGTTTCTTATCGTCCTCAACGCCTACGCCATTGTTCTCATGGCGAGACAGGACCTGCCACTTCGGGAAACCTTACGGCAGGCGGCATTTTCTGCGCTCATCACGCCGCTGCCCATGCTGACGGCACTCGGTTTCGTCACGGCACTCTGGGTCGCGCATATCCTGTTTTATCCGGTGTCCGTCTTCATGCCGGCAACCATCAATTTTTCGCTCGGCATGTTCGCCCTGTGTTTCGCGGCACGAACCGCGGCGCAAAAGCGAGCGCCGATACCCGAACCGGCGGGGAGAAGCACTTAAGGCATACCGAAAATCAAACGACATCAGTCAGGGAAGGAGAAACGGGCTATGGAGTTTAAGACAACCAGACGAGCATTCGCTCTCGCAACCGCCGGTCTCGGCATTGCCATGGGCATGGGGGGAACGGCGTTCGCTGCGGGTGATGCGCCCGTAACGCTAAAATGGGCGCTTTGGGATCTGGACAAGGGCGCTTATTTCAAACCCTTGATGGAGGCCTACAAGCAGAAGCATCCGAATGTGACGTTCGAGGTGGTCGACCTCGGCTCGCAGGATTATACGCAGATGATATCCACGCAGCTCACCGGCGGCTCCAAGGATATCGATGTCGTCACCATCAAGGATGTGCCCGGCTATGCCAATCTGGTGCGCGCCGGCAACATCACCGATCTCAGCGGCTTCATCAAGGACCAGAAGATCGAGACGGCACCCTATGGCGGCCTGATCGAGGAGCTGACCATCGACGGCAAAATTTACGCCCTGCCGTTCCGCTCGGATTTCTGGGTGGTCTATTATAACAAGGATATTTTCGACAAGGCCGGCGTGCCTTACCCCACCAATGACATGAGCTGGGCGCAGTTCGATGAAATCGCCGGCAAGCTGAAGGGCGGCATGGGCGCCAACCGCACCTATGGCGCACTCTTGCACACCTGGCGCTCGACGGTGCAGCTACCCGGTATTCAGGATGGCAAGCACACGCTGGTGGACGGCAATTATGAATTCCTGAAACCCTGGTATGAGCGGGCGCTTGCCCTGCAGAAGAGCGGCGCGATACCGTCCTATGCCTCGCTGAAAACCTCGAACACCCATTATTCCGCTCTGTTCTTCAACGGAACGATCGGCATGCTGCCCATGGGCACATGGTTCGTCGGAACCCAGATCGCCAAGGTGAAATCCGGCGAGTCGAAAAGCGTCAATTGGGGCATCGTGAAATTCCCCCACCCGGATGGCGTCGCGGCAGGGGCGACGGCCGCGCAGATTGCCGGATTGTCGGTCAATGCCAATTCCGGGCACAAGGAAGCGGCGCTGGATTTCATTCATTTCGTGACAGGGCCCGAGGGTGCGGCGATCATCGCCTCCACCGGCACTTTCCCTGCGCTCAGAACCGACGATGTGGCTGAGAAGATCGCAGCGCTGCCGGGCTTCCCGCAGGACCAGAACAGCAAGGACGCGCTGCAGGCAGGCAAGGCCTATCTGGAAATGGCGGTCAACCCGAATGCGGCCAAGATCGAAGTTGTTCTGAACCGCGTGCATGACGCGCTGATGACCGACAACATCTCCATCGATGACGGCATCAAGGACATGAATGACGGCGTCAAAGCCATCAAATAGTTGCCGCAGGGCCGCGGGCGGTGAGCCTGCGGCCCTTTCTCTGATCACGACCGGAAATTGATAATCGTGCCTCACGACAGCGCCACAGCCAATCCGCTCTTTCACAATCCGCTTCGCAGCCGGGACGATCTCGCAAAGGCGGTGATCGACCTCTTCAATCCGCTGCTGGCCTGTTTTTCACCCGGCGGCGCGCGGGTCCGGCTCGGAGCGACGGGAGCGATTTTCGATTTTCCTGCGGCGGAACTGGAGGGGTTTGCCCGGCCCTTATGGGGCATCGTTCCGCTTGCCGCCGGCGGTCATGACTTTCCGCACTGGGATCTCTACAGGCGTGGACTGGCCAATGGCACCAACCCAGCCCACCCCGAATATTGGGGCGATACGGCTGATCGGCACCAGCGGCTGGTCGAACTGGCAGCGATAGGGTTTGCGCTCGCCATGGTTCCCGAACATATCTGGGAGCCGCTAGCCGAAACGGACAGGCGGGCTGTCGCCGCCTATCTTCTGGCCGCCCGCGAGCGGGAGTTCGTCGACAATAACTGGAAATTCTTCCGCGTCCTGATCGATCTCGGGCTGGAGCGGGTGGGTGTGGAATTCGACCGCACCAAGACCCTGGCCTATCTCGATGAACTCGAGGCTTTCGATATCGGCAACGGCTGGTATCGCGACGGGCCGGTGCGCCGGGTCGATCATTATATTCCCTTCGCCATGCATTTTTACGGCCTGATCTATTCGGTGCTGGCGAAAGGTGACGAAACACGAAAAGCGCGGTTCATTGAACGCTCCCGCATTTTCGCCCGTGACATACGCCATTGGTTCGGGCCAGATGGGGCTTCGCTCGCCTTCGGGCGCAGCCAGACCTACCGTTTTGCGGCGGGCGGCTTCTGGGGCGCTCTCGCCTTTTCCGGTCTGGAGGCGCTGCCGTGGCCGGAGATCAAGGGCTATTACATGCGCCACATCCGCTGGTGGTCAAAGCGGCCAATCGCGGACCGCGACGGCGTCCTGTCCGTCGGATATGGCTATCCAAACCTTCTGATGAGCGAGAGCTACAATTCTCCCTGCTCGCCCTATTGGGCGCTTAAATTCTTCCTGCCGCTGGCGCTGCCCGCCGATCATCCCTTCTGGACCGCGGAAGAAGCCGAGCCGCAGGAGTTTACCGAACCGGTTCCCTTGGCGGAGCCGGGCATGGTCGCCTTTCATACGCCCGGCAATATCGTGGTCCTGTCCTCCGGGCAGCAGCACGACAGGATGCGTGGCGCGCAGGAGAAATATTCGAAATTCGTCTATTCCACCCGTTATGCCTTCAATATCGAGGCGGATGACCGGCATTTCACCGCCGCAAGTTTCGACGGCATGCTCGGCCTTTCCGACGATGGCGTGCACTTCCGCACCCGCGAGACGATGGAAGAGGCGTTGATCGCCAGGGATTGCCTCTATTCCCGCTGGCGGCCATGGGCGGATGTCGAGATCGAGACCTGGCTCGTGCCACAAAATCCCCGGCACATAAGGCTGCACCGCATCCGCACCCCACGCCCGTTGCAGACATCCGAAGGCGGATTTGCCATCGAACGCATGGATTTCAACCGTGACCGAACAGAAGCGGGAGAAGGTCGTGCCGCCTGTTACGGACAGACCGACACAAGCGCCATCGCCGATCTTTCGGCTGGTATGCGGCGTGAAGGCGTGTGCCATCAGGCAATCGCCAACACCAATCTCATCCACGCCAGAACCCTCGTTCCGCAATTGCGCGGCACCATCGCCTCCGGCGAAACGCTGCTGGTGACGGCGGCCATGGCACTGCCGGCCGGCAAAGAAGCAGAGGGCGCATTGGCTGTCCTCCCCGAAAGTCCCGATCTCCCGAGGCTGGAAGAGATGTTCAAGCGGGAGGGGCGACGTGTTCCCGCTTATGCTCTCGATGAAAACCGCGCAGGCTGACGGAGATGACCGACGACACATCGGGTGTTTCCCAGAAACCGGATCGACTGAACATCCTGACCTGGGAGCGGAAGCAGGAGGATATCGACAGCCCTGACCATCAGGCGCGGCTGCGTGGCCTTGAGCGCTCTGCCAACGCCGTTTTCGGGCAGAACGTTTACATTGCCGACAAGGCAAAGGTGCATACGGACCGGCTATTGATGGGTGCGCAGTCGTGGATCGCCGGTTACGCAATCGTGCGCGGCGATATCGAACTCGGCGAACATGTCTCGATCAACCCCTATGCCTGTCTTTCCGGCAAAGTGAGGATCGGCAATGGCGTGCGCATCGCCTCGCACGTCAGCATCGTCGGCTTCAACCATGGCTTCGATGACATTGAAACTCCGATCTATCGCCAACCATTGACCTCGCTTGGCATAGAGATCGGCGACGACGTCTGGATCGGCGCCAATGCGGTTGTGCTGGATGGCGTGAAGATAGGATGCGGAGCTGTTATCGCCGCAGGCGCAGTTGTGGCGAAGGATATTCCCGCCATGGCCATTGCCGGCGGTGTTCCCGCCCGGGTTCTGCGATATCGCGGAGAAAAAGCGACCGCACCGAAACTGACGCAACCCGATCGCCTGCTGCAAAAACTCGGCAGGGAAATCGCCGACGACTGGCTTGCAGCCATCCGCTCCTATGGCGAAGACGGCATCTATCGTTCCGCCGATGCATCCGGACATGAGGTGGAAAGCGTCAGGCATCTATGCGATGCCGTCGAAATCGCAGCCGCCTTCGGACAGGAAAAAATCGCTTTCGATGCCGGAAAAACCGTGTCCGACTTGCAGGCCCTGCAGGATGCCAAAACGGGGCTGTTCTTCGCCCGCAACCACCGCCCCTCGACGCGTCCCGAGAAGGATCCTGCCGTTCTCTACAACATTCTGGCTGTCGGATATGCACTGGAATGTTTCGGCGCCGGGCCGAAACAGCCGATTGCTTTTGTGGAGCATATCCGCACCGACGAACTCATCCTCCTGCTGGAAGAATTGCCATGGCAAAACCGGGCATGGCATTGCGGCGCCACCATAGACGCCATCGCCACCGCGCTTTATTTCAACAGGCGCTATTTCACATCCGGCGACAACCTCGCCGTTCTCTTCGGCTGGCTGGCGATGAAAGCGGGTAAAACCACCGGCCTTTGGGGTGAGCCGACTGCCGCACAGGGCCTGCTGCAGCCGGTCAACGGTTTTTACCGGCTTACCCGCGGCTCTTATGCCCAGTTCGGCCTGCCCGTTCCCTATCCGGAAGCAGCAATAGACTCCGTCATCGCCCATTATCGTGCCAATGGCGGTTTCCATGGCGAGGATTTTAATGCCTGCAACCTGCTGGATACGATCCATCCGCTTCTTCTGTGCCTGAAACAGACGGATCACCGGCAGGAGGAGGCGAAGGAAATCGCCCGGGACATTCTGCGCCGAAATGAGGGACGCTGGCAAAGGAACAGGGGATTTGCTTTCGCCGATGGGCATCCGGCCGGGTTGCAGGGCACGGAAATGTGGGTGTCGGTTCTCTGGCTTGCAGCGAAGCTTCTCGGTGCGGAACAACTCCTGCCATTTCAACCTCGAGGCATCCATCGCTTTGAACCTGCGGAAATCGTCCGTGGCCTGATTGCCCGCTCCAGATCTCCGGTATAGGTTTCCGACACTCTTTTGAAAGCCTTCAAACCGGACCGGTCGAGTAAAAGATGCAACTCAAGGACTGCTATAATTTCCACGATTTTCGCCGCATGGCCAAACAGCGTCTTCCCGGACCGATCTTCAACTACATAGACGGCGCTGCCGACGACGAGGTGACGTATCGGCGGAATACGGCCGCTTTCGAAAAATGCGACCTCGTTCCCGATGTGCTACGGGGCGTGGCCGATGTGGATATGTCGGTCACCGTCATGGGGCAGAAGCTGTCCATGCCGGTTTATTGTTCTCCGACGGCGCTGCAACGTCTCTTCCACCATCAAGGGGAACGGGCGGTTGCGGCGGCGGCGGGGAAATACGGCACGATGTTCGGCGTCTCCTCGCTCGGCACCACGAGCCTGGAAGAAGCGCGCCGGATCAGCGGCGGCCCGCAAGTCTATCAGTTCTATTTCCACAAGGATCGCGGCCTCAACCGAGATATGATGGCGCGCGCCAAGAGCGCCGGCGTCGAGACGATGATGCTGACGGTGGACAGTATTACCGGCGGCAACCGCGAACGCGACAAGCGCACCGGATTTGCCATTCCGTTCAAGCTCAATCTTTCCGGCATCGCGCAATTCGCCATCAAGCCGGCCTGGGGCATCAATTACCTGACGCATGAGCGCTTCAGCCTGCCGCAGCTCGACGACCACATTAAAATGGACGGCGGCGCTCTTTCCATCAGCCGCTATTTCACCGACATGCTCGACCCTTCGATGAACTGGGACGACGTGGCGCAGATGGTGCGTGAATGGGGCGGGCCATTCTGCCTTAAAGGCATTATGTCAGTGGATGACGCCAGACGCGCCGTGGAAATCGGCTGCAGCGGCATCGTGCTTTCCAATCACGGCGGCCGCCAGCTGGATGGCTCCCGCAGCGCCTTCGATCAGCTGGCCGAGATCGTCGATGCGGTCGGCGACCGGATCGATGTGATGATGGATGGCGGCGTGCAGCGCGGCACCCATGTTCTGAAGGCACTGTCCCTCGGTGCGAAAGCCGTGGGGCTGGGCCGCTATTACCTTTTCCCCCTTGCCGCCGCCGGGCAGCCGGGCGTGGAACGGGCGCTGGAACTGATGCGTATCGAACTCGAACGCGGCATGAAGCTGATGGGTTGCACCTCCGTCGATCAGCTCACACGCCGGAACCTTCGGTTCCGTTGAGCAGGTGGGGCGGTTATAGAAGAACTTGGGCGAAGTCCGGTCACAATCGGCCACTGAAACCGCATGCCATTTCAGCCGCGTTTCGTCGCTGCTCCTGAAGCGCCATGCCGATATTCCAGACGAGCGCCAAGCAGACAAGTCCGCAAAAGCAGGCTGAAATCAATGACCGATGGCGCTTGGCTCCAGACATAAACATCCAGCCGATGATTGCATAAACCGCAAGCGCCGGTACGGCGGCAATCAGAACGGATATCGGGCCATCGCAATCGACGGCCTCGATGCCGATGGCCCGATATTCGTTCGGGGTTGCCACCAGACCGAGCACGGCCACGGGAAACATGGCGGCTAAAACCGCATAGCGGAAAAATCGGGGCGTGTCTGGCATTCCTGCTCCATAGCCGGATAATCAACTATCGCAAATGCCGCAGGCAGATTCCACCGTGCGGTCCCAGCGAATATCCATCTTGCCGATGATATTGGTTCAGCCACCATTGTCGGCAACCGTAAGAGCAGATTGCCCGCTTTTGCTGAGAAAGCCAGCATTTTACGCCGACGGCAATCTTGGCAAACAAAGCAGAATGTGATTATGGTTGCACGATGCAACTATAATGGATTGAACGTGCCCCAACAAGCTTTCCCCATAAATGACATCCGTTCCACCTCGCGTCGGCTTGTCCGCGAACTCGGCTTCATGGGCGGAGATTTTGCCGGCACCGATCTGCCACCCTCCGCTGTGCATGCCCTGATCGAGATCGAGGCATGCCCCGGCATCACGGCACGGGATCTGGGAAAGCTTCTGCGGCTTGAAAAATCGAGTGTCAGCCGCATGCTGCGCAAACTCGTGCTGTCGGGCGATGTTCGCGAAGAAACGGATGAAGTGGACAGTCGCATCAAGCGGCTGCGTCTCACGGAAAAAGGGCTGGAAAAGGCGAGTGCCATTCACGGCTTCGCGAACCGGCAGGTCTCCGGTGCCCTGACGCAACTTACGTCAGCGGATGCCCAAACGATCCTCGAAGGGCTTCGTCTTTACGCCGATGCGCTGGGAGAGAAGGGCAATGCTGCTGCTCCCTCCGTAGAGATCAGGGAGGGATACAGACCTGGCATCATTGCCCGGATCACGCAGATGCATGCGCTTTATTACGCCCGGACATCCGGTTTCGGACAGCGTTTCGAATCCGTCGTGGCCGAAGGCCTCGCCGTTTTTTGTAACCGGCTCGAAAGCCCGAAAAATGCGATCTGGGTAGCCATGCGCGGACAGGAGATCATCGGCTCCGTCGCTATCGATGGCGAGGATCTCGGAGCGGATATTGCGCATCTGCGCTGGTTCATCGTTGATGACGGCGTGCGCGGCGGCGGTGTCGGACGCAGGCTTCTGGCGACCGCGCTGGCCTTCGCCGATGAAAAAGGGTTTGCCGAAACCCATCTGTGGACATTCAACGGCCTTTTGGCCGCACGGCACCTTTACGAAGCCCATGGTTTCACATGCGTCGAGGAACATCCGGGCAGCCAATGGGGAAGCGAGGTTCTGGAACAGCGCTTTGTCCGGCCGCGGCCCGAATGATCCTTCAACCGTGACGCCTAAACGGCCGCCACCGGAATCTTCCTGCGGCCGTTTCCAAATCAAGGGATCGGCACCCGTTAAAAGGCGAGCTGAACCTTCATCGACCTGCTTCTGTCACCGGCGGCTTCAAATGCCGCAACCGCCTCCTCCAGCGGGAAGGTGCCGGTCAGCAGCGGCTTTAAATCAACGCGGCGCTGGTTGATGAAATCGACGGCAAGTCCAAATTCCTCATGGAACCGGAAGGTGCCCTTCATCTCGATTTCCTTGGCCACCACCATGTTCTGCGGAATGGACACATCGCCGCCGAGACCGAGCTGAACCACGGTGGAGCGCGGTTTCAGCGCCTCGAGGCCCGAGCGGACGGCTCTTTCATTTCCGGATGCCTCGAATTGCACATCGAAATAACCCTTGTTCACCGAATAAGCGGAGAGCGCATCCGGATCGCTGGCGACATTGATGACGCGATCAGCACCGATGGCGAGCGCCTTTTGCAGAACCGCATCCATGACATCGGTCGCGACGATTTCCCGGGCGCCATGGGCGCGGGCGGCGATGATGGCCAACGCGCCGATTGGCCCGCAGCCGGTGACCAGAACGCGTTTGTCGGTTAATGCGCCGGCGCGGTTGACGCCATGCAGCGTTACCGCGAAAGGTTCGGCCATTGCCGCTTCATGGATGGAGACACCATCCCGCACCTTGTGGCACTGATAGGCCTCGGCAACGAGGCGCTGCCGGAATGCACCCTGAATATGCGGCATGGGCATGGCGGAGCCATAAAAGCGCATGTTCAGGCACTGGTTCTGCTGGCCTTTCAGGCAAAATTCGCAATGGTTGCAGGGCCGGCTCGGCGATACGGCAACGCGGTCGCCGACTGCAAGGTGGGAGACACCCTCCCCAAGAGCCTTGATGGTGCCGGCCACCTCGTGGCCAAGGGTCATCGGCTCACGTACGCGCACGGTGCCGAAGCCGCCATGATTGTAATAATGCAGGTCGGAGCCGCAGATGCCACCCGCCTCGATGGCCACCTCGACCTGCCCCGGGCCGAGTTGCTCGGTCTCCCGTTCCTCGATCCGCAGATCCTTCGCCGCGTGGATGACAACCGCTTTCATAATCTCTCCTCCCATAAGGCTCACACGGCGGCAGTCGCCGCCGTTGCCCATTGTCCGGACTTGTCTCAGATATCGACCACGAGGCCCTTGGCTTTCAGCACAGCCTCAAGCTTGCTGACCTCAATCACCGACTTGCCCTGTTTGTAGGCTTCGATGTAACCGGCTTCGGCATCTTCACGCGCCTGCGAAAGCTTGGCCGCTTCCTGCGCTTCATCGCGTCTGACGACGACAAGACCATCGGCATCACCGACAATAATATCGCCTGGATTGATGATCTCACCGCCGACGATCACCTGATCGTTGACCGCGGCAATGGTCTCCTTGACCGTGCCCTTGATGCAGACGCTGAGCGAAAAGACCGGGAAGCCGAGGTCGCGCAGCTGCAGCGTGTCGCGCACGCCGGTATCCGTTACCAGACCGCCGATACCCTTTGCGAGGCAGGCATTGGCGAGCACATCGCCGAAGGAACCGGCTTCTTCATATTCGCCGGCGGAAACGACAATGATGTCACCCGGCTTGGCATAGTTGATGGCCAGCTGCAGCATGATGTTGTCGCGCGGCGCGCATTTGACCGTAAAGGCCGGGCCGCAGAGCTTCATGCGATAATCGACCGGCTTCAGCCGCGAAGACAATGCGCCGCGACGTCCCTGCGCCTCATGGATCGTGGCGGGAGAGAATTTGGCAAGGGCGTCGACATCCGCCTTGGCCGGACGCTGAGCGATATCTTTAATGTGGATCATGAAAACCTCCCACGTTGAAACCGTCGGCGAGAACGTCTCGCCGACCGATGATGGTGTTGAATGGATGGAATAATGGCCGAGGCTGAGCCGGAGCTCAGGGGATCGGGTCGAACTTCAGTTCGGACAGAGGCACGACCTTATCGGTGCGCGTCATCTTGTATTCGGTGTTCGGGCCAAGCCACTTGTCCCAGATGCGGTTGATCTCGCCATCCGCATCGAGCTTGCGGAGAATTTCGTTGATCTTGGCGGTCAGCGCCGGATTGTCCTTGGCCATGCCGATGCCGATGGGCTGGAAGAGCATCGGCTCTTCGATCATCCGCATCTGCTTGCCCTTGGTCTTGGATTCGTTGACGAACTTCGTCATCGTCATGGTGTTGCCGACGATGCCGCGCGCCTTGCCCTGCTGCACGGCGAGATAGGCGGACGCCGTGTCCTGGAACGTCAGCGGCTCGGACTTGTTGAGCTTGACGGAGAGTTCCGATGTCGAGCCCTTGCTGGACGCGATGCGCTGGCCGATGAAATCGGACTTCTTGGTGCCGGGGTCATCGACCGGAACGATCAGCATTTCCTTAGCCAGATAATATGGATCGCTGAACTGGATCTGTTCGGCGCGGCTCTGGGTATAGGCGAGGTTGGCGACCGAGAGGTCGACGCGGCCGAGCTTGACTTCGGGAACGCGTGCTTCGACCGACACCGGCTTGATCTCGGCCTTGACGCCCAGTTCCTTGGCGATGGCGCCGCAGAGATCGACGTCGAAACCGGCCATCTCGCGCGTCTTCGGATCCGGCGAGGCGAAAGGCGGCACGTCTGCGAATGTCGCGCAACGCAGCGTCTTGTTCGCAATGATCGTATCGAGCTGGTCAGCCTTGGCCGGCAGGACCGCAGCCGAGGTGGCCAATACGGCGGTAAGAGTAATGCACTTCCAGTTCATTTCAGTTCTCCCTGTTATTATAGAGGTTGGTCCTAGTGTCTCAGATCGGCAAGAAACCGCTGGGCACGGGGATGTTGCGGATTTTTGAAAAACTCGTCCGGTTTTGCCGTTTCGAGAATGCGACCGGCATCGATGAACCAGATGCGGTCGGCCACTTCACGGGCAAAGCCCATTTCGTGGGTAACGCAGAGCATGGTCATGCCTTCGGCGGCGAGGCTCTTCATGACGGCGAGCACTTCGCCGACCATTTCCGGATCAAGCGCTGAGGTGGGCTCGTCGAACAACATGACCGGCGGCTCCATGGCAAGCGCCCGCGCGATGGCGACGCGCTGCTGCTGGCCACCGGAAAGCTGGGCGGGATAGGAACCGGCCTTGTCGGCAAGGCCGACGCGATCGAGAAGCTTCAGCGCCTTGTCATGGGCAACGGCCGGAGAAACGCCCTTCACCCGGATCGGCGACATGGAGACATTCTCGACCACCGAAAGATGCGGGAAGAGGTTGAAGCTCTGGAAGACGAAACCCACCCGGCTGCGCAGCGCGTTCAGCTCTTTTGCGCGCATCTGGGCATGGATATTCCTGCCATCCAGCGTGATCGAGCCGCTGCTGATCTCCTCAAGGCGGTTGATCGTGCGGATGAGGGTGGACTTGCCGGAGCCCGATGGCCCGCAGATGACAACGACTTCGCCACGGGTGACGTTTTCATTGACATCCTTGAGCACCTGATAATCACCATAGCTTTTGCAGACCTGCGAAAGCGTGATGGTATAATCCTGAGTGGCGGAAACTGGCGCGGTCATAGCTGCTCCGTAACGATATTGGCTGGGGCCGGTGCCGTGTCAGCGGCAAGCTTGCCACGCGGGCCGGCCCGGCGGCGGGCGATACGCCGCTCGAGAAGATTGGCGACATGGGTGAGCGACCAGCAGATGATGTAATAAACCAGCGCCAGAATGAGGAAGACCTGGAAGGGCTGGGTCAAAAGCTGGTTGTTCACCTGGTTTGCCGCGAAGGTCAGATCAGGCACATTGATGACGTAGCCGAGGGTCGTATCCTTGATGGTGGATACGAAGGTCGAGATCAGGCTCGGGATCATGTTGTAGAGCGCCTGCGGCAGAATAACATAACGCATCGCGCCGAAATAACCGTGGCCGAGTGCCCGTGCCGCGTCCATCTGCCCCGTGCCCAACGATACGATGCCGGCGCGGACGACTTCGCTCATGAAGGCGCCCTGATAGATGACGAGCGTGGTGAGCATGGTGACGAAGCTCGGCACGTCGGCGCCGGTCCAGAGCGGAACGAGAAAATAGCTCCAGAGGATGAGCATCAGAAGCGGCACGCCGCGGGTGAAATACACCACCGCGGTCACCGGCCAGCGCAGGGCCCGCCATTTCGACAGCCGCGCCAGCGCCATCAGGATGCTGACGGGAAAGGCGAGCGCGATGCTGAGCGCCGACAGGATGAGCGTATTGGCAAGGCCACCGAGCGGCCCGTTGGGATATTGGCCGATGAGGAGCAGCAGCCAATAATCCTTTATGATTGCGATCATGTCGTGGATCATGCCCGTGCCCTCCGGAGAGGATTGGCACGCATGGAGATATAGGCCCCGAGACCCATGATCAGCAGCGAGAAGAACAGATAAAGCACGGTGGCGACCAGATAGACCTCAAACGTCCGGAAACTCAGATTCTCGACTTCCTTGACCGCATGGGTGAGTTCCGGTGCGCCGATCAGAACGCCGAGACTGCTGTTCTTGAACAGTGAGGTGCTGTGATTGATCAGCGGCGGCAGCGCGTTGCGGACGCCCTGCGGCATGATGACGAACCGCATGGCCGAGACATAGCTATGCCCGAGCGCACGTGCGGCCTCCATCTGGCCGGGATTGATGGAACGAACGCCCGAACGCAGATCCTCGCTGAAATAGGCTGCCTGACAGAGGCCGAGGCCGATAATGGCGAAGATCGCTTCCGCATTGTGGCTGGAAAGCCAGCTGGCAAGCCCGCTCGGCAGCAGCGTGAACACGCCGAAATACCAGAGCATGAGCTGCACCAGCGTCGGAACGTTGCGGTGATAGGACACATAGGCCGCCACCAGCGGATCGCCGAAGCGGAAGGGCGAGAGGCGAATGGCAAGCAGCACGATGGCGAGCGACATGGCGAGCAGCCATGAGCCGGCATAGATGATGAACGTCATCTGGATGCCATGCAAAAGCATCGAGACATAGTCCGCATTGTTCAAAATTGCGCCGAGGTCAAAACCGCTCACGCGACTTTTCCTCCGGCTCCGCCCGCCGCGCTCTGCTTTTCAGCCGTTTGGGGCTTGGCCGTCTGCAGCCCGCCCATGACCTGAAGCGTCGGGGTGATTTCCATGTGGCCGATATTCATGGCCACGGGTGCGGCGATGGCGAAAGCGATCGCATCGGCGATATCGGAAGCCTGCGGCAGCTCGAAACCATCAATGAAACGTTCGCGAATGCTTGGATCATCGCCGTGAACATGGTTGAAGATATCGGTCGCGACGCGGCCGGGGCAGATTTCCGTCACCCGCACGCGTTTGCCGAAAGCATCGATGCGCAACTGGTTGGACAGCATCGCCACGCCCGCCTTGCTGGCGTGATAGGTGGAGTTGCCGCCGAAATTATAATTGCCGGCAATGGAGGAGATGTTGATGACATGGCCGCGATCGCGCGCCACCATGCCCGGCACCACCATGCGGCACAGATGCAGCACGGCGCGCAGGTTGACGTCGATCAGCAGATCGATGTCGCTCTCATCCGCTTCCAGAAATTTCTTCGGGCGGTCGACACCGGCATTGTTGACGAGGACATCGAAAGCAACCTCGCCGGTCAGTTTCGCGAGCGCCGGCCGGTCCGTCACGTCGATGGCATGTGCGAAGCAACCCGTGCGCTTCGCCAGCTGATTAAGAGCATCCGCACTTCTGGCAACCGCATGCACTTCCAGCCCTTCGCGGCAAAGGCGCTCAACGACGGCGGCGCCAATTCCGGAAGATGCGCCGGTTACGAGTGCGGTCTTGTAGTCTGAGAATGGCATGTTTGTCCCCTATCGTTGAGCAAACATTAGTGAAGCTTTCATCGCTTGCCTAAGACCGATTTTTTTTGGAGTAATAAGCAACTTGTATGGATGGCAAATGCAGGCATCGCTTTCGGTGATGTGGCGGTCCGACTTGCGGCGATATCCACCGCCCCGCCACCGGCCGGAGTAGCGGAGCCGTTTAGACAACCGGCGTTGGCAAATCTTTCCCGGCAAAATGCGCATCCAGATTGGCAAGAACCAGAGCGCCCATTTCCAGCCGCGTCTCATGGGTCGCAGCACCGATATGCGGCGCGAGAACCACATTGCGCATGCCGATCAGCGCCTCGGGAACATGCGGTTCGTTCTCGAAGACATCGAGCGCCGCGCCTTTCAACCCGCCCGCCATAAGAATATCGACCAGCGCCTTTTCATCGACAAGCGACCCTCTGGCGACATTGACCAGAACCCCGTCCGGCCCGAGCGCCTCCAGCACCTCACGGTTGATGGCATGTTTCGTCTCCGGCGTTGCCGCGGCCGCGACGATCAGGACGTCGCAGGCGCTCGCGAGCGACACGGCGGTCGAATGATATTCATAGGCCACATCCTGTTTCTGCCGGCTGAAATAGGAAATCTCCGCATTAAACGCCTCAAGCCGGGCCGCGATGGCGCGACCGATGCGGCCAAGCCCGAAAATGCCGTAGCGCCGCCGCGAGGCCTTGTTGCCCAGCGGCATCTCGGCTTTTTTCCACTCCCCGGACCGAACGTGATGATCGGCGCGCACAAGCTGGCGCAGCAGCATGACGGAGAGACCAATGGCCAGATCGGCCACATCCTCGGTCAGAACATCCGGCGTATTCGTCACCCGGAAGCTGCGTGCGCGGGCCTGATCGAGATCGACCTTGTCGAAGCCGACACCGTTGATGGCGACGATTTCGAGAGCGGGCAGACAGGCGGCGAGTTCAGGTGCGACACCGATATGGCCGCCGGTAACGACGGCCTTTATCGACGCCGCCTCGGCCTGCAGAAATGCCTGCTTGTCGGATATTTCATGCCAGCGATGGACCCGGAAGCGCTTTTGCAGTTCGGCTTCGATCTGCGGCTGAAGCGGGTAGGTTTGCAAAAGATCGGGCTTCATGCGCGCTCCTTATCCGCGACCGACGAAAGGCATGCCGCTTGCCATGACGGTCATGGTCAGCACATTTGCTTCCAGAGGCAGCGAGGCCATGTGCACCACGGCCTTGGCGACGATGCCGGCATCGATCGTCGGTTCGATGGCCGTGCTGCCATCGGCCTGCAGCACGCCGGTCGCCATGGCCCGCGTCATCTCAGTGCTGGCATTGCCGATATCGATCTGCCCGCAGGCAATGTTGAACGGCCGGCCATCCAGTGCGGCCGATTTCGTAAGCCCGGTGATCGCGTGTTTGGTCGCGGTGTAAGGCGCGGATCGCGGTCGCGGCGTGGTGGCCGAAATCGAGCCATTATTGATGATGCGTCCGCCCTGCGGCGACTGCGCCTTCATCTGGCGAAACGCCGCCTGGGTGCAGAGAAAAGCGCCCGTGAGATTGGCCCCGACCACCGCATTCCAGGTTTCGAACGGCACATCTTCGATGTGGACCGCCGGTGCCGACATGCCGGCATTGTTGACCAGAAGGTCAAGGCGGCCGAAACGCCCGATCACCTCCGCAAACAGCCGTTCGACATCGGCTGGAACGGAAATATCGGCCGCGACGGCCAGAACACGGTCTCCATGTTCGCGCCATTCGGCGACAGCAACATCGAGAACCTCCCGCCGCCGGCCCGTTACCGCGACACTGTACCCATCTTCCAGAAGCGCTTTGGCAATCGCCTTGCCGACTCCTGTTCCTCCGCCCGTGACGAGCGCGATCTTTCCGGCACTCATGCTGCTTTCCCCTCCAGCTCATCTTCCACATGCGCCTGAATAATTTCGGCGAAGGATGTTTCCGCCCGGAAGCCAAGTGACAGCGCGAGCTGCGGATCATAATCCTCCGCCCAACCGTCGACGATCCGGATGATCCGCTCATCGGGAACGCGTTTGATAAGCGCCACGGCCTTTTCCCCGGCAAAGGCGCGCAGGGCTTCGATCTCGTCAGCCACCGTGGCCGAAAGCCCCGGCATGATGAGATTGCGACGAACGCCAAGCCCGGAGAGATCGACAGTCGCGGCGCGCAGCAGGAAGGCAACGGCCGAGCGTGGGCTGGCGAACCAGTGGCGCACCGTATCGGCAACCGGCAACACCGCTTCCTGGCCCACCAGGGGTTCGCGCAGAATATTGGAGAAGAAGCCGGAAGCCGCCGCATTCGGCTTGCCGGGACGGATGCAGATGGTGGGCAGACGAATGCTGACGCCATCAAACAAACCACGGCGACTATAATCCGCGAGCAACAGCTCCACGATCGCCTTCTGCGTGCCGTAGCTGGTCAGCGGCGCGGTCAGGAACTCGTCGCCGATGACCTTTGGAAATGGCGATCCGAACACGGCAAGCGACGAGCAGAAGACCACACGCGGCCGGTATCCGTTCTTCTGATGTTCCAGACGAATGGCCTCGAACAGCGAACGCCCGCCGTCGAGGTTGATGCGATAGCCTTTCTCGAAATCGGCCTCCGCCTCACCCGAAACCACGGCGGCGAGGTTGAAGATCACATCGGGCCGTTTTGCGATCAGCTTTTCGGCGACGCCGGCATTCGACAGATCGCTGCGCTCGATGGTCACTGCGCCGCCGAATCCCTTCGGTGCAACCGGCTCGAAAACATCCGTCAGTGTCATATCGGTGATCTTTTCGCCGCCAAGCGTTCCGTCAGAAGCAAGACGTTGGGTCAATTTGCGACCGATCATTCCGGCCGCGCCGATTATCAGAATATGCATTATTTCACCTTTGTTTGGCCGGCGGCGCCGGCTCGATTGATTGTCAGTCGTCGTCACCCTGAAACACCACCTCGCGGCGGCGCATGATCGCCGGCATCGCCATCATGATGACGACCATGCCGGACAAAGCGAGCAGGGTGGCGCTGATCGGATGGGTGATGAATGTCGAGAAACTTCCCTGTGAGATCAGCAGCCCGAGGCGCATGTTCTGCTCCAGAAGCGGACCCAGCACGAAGCCCAGAACCAGGGGCGCCGGTTCACAGCCGATCTTGCGCAGAAAGAAGCCGACAATCCCGAAAACCGCGCAGAACAGAACATCCACGACGCTATAGGAGAGCCCGTAGGCACCGATGGCGCAGAACATCAGGATGGCGGGGCACAAATAGCGGTAGGGAATGCCGAGAAGACGAACCCAGATGCCGATCAGCGGCAGGTTCAGCACCAGAAGCAGCAGATTGCCCACCCACATGCTGGCGATCAGCCCCCAGAAGAGATCGGGCCGCGACTGCATGACTTCCGGTCCCGGGGTGATGCCCTGGATCATCATCGCCCCGACCATCAGCGCCATCAGGCCGTTGGCGGGAATGCCAAGCGTCAGAAGCGGAATGAAGGAAGTCTGCGCCCCGGCATTATTGGCGCTTTCCGGGCCTGCCAGCCCTTCGATCGCGCCCCTGCCGAACCGGGATGGATCCTTGGCGATCTTGCGCTCCAGCGCATAGCTCGCGAAAGAACTCATGATCGCGCCACCGCCGGGCAGCACGCCAAGGAAAGAGCCGAGCGCCGTGCCGCGCAGCACGGCCGGAAAGGCCTGCCTGAAATCTTCTTTCGTCGGCATCAGCGATCCGGTCTTTGCCGTGCCCGCATCGCGCTCGACACCCTGCTGCAGATTAAAGAGGATTTCGCTGACGCCGAGAAGTCCGATGGCCAGCACGACAAAATCGATGCCATCAAACAGTTCGGCCATGCCAAAGGTGAAACGCTGCTCCCCGGATGTCGGATCGATGCCGACCAGACTGAGGGCAATGCCGAAGGCGACCATGCCGACCGCCTTGACCGGCGATCCGCTCGACAGGAACACGGCAAACAATAGCCCGAAGATCACCAGACTGAAATAATCGGCCGGCCCGAAGGCAAGCGCTATGGCCGACAGCGGCTTTGCGACAACCACGATGAGGATCGTCGCCACCGTGCCGGCAAAAAACGAGCCGAGCGCCGCCGTGGCCAGCGCCACACCCGCCCTGCCTTGGCGAGCCATGGCATAACCATCGATGCAGGTGACGACGGACGAGGATTCGCCCGGCAGGTTGACGAGGATCGCCGTTGTCGAGCCACCATATTGCGCACCGTAGAAAATGCCCGCCAGCATGATCAGTGCGGCCGTATCCGGCATCGTATAGGTGATGGGTAGAAGCAGCGCGACGGTGGCGGAAGGGCCAATGCCCGGCAGGATGCCGATCATCGTGCCGAGCGTGACACCCAGCAGGCAATAGAAAAGATTGACGGGCGTGACGGCCACACCGAAACCGAGGACGATATTGGAAAGAAGATCGGTCATGGCAGCAGCGGTATCCTCTGTCCGAGGCCTACAACGAAAATGAGGATGCAGGCGAGGATGAGCGCGGCGGAAAGCAGCAGCACCTCAACCGGCCGGATCCTGCCATAGGCGATGCAGGCGAGCAGGATCAGCACGAAGGCCGCCGCGATGAAGCCCAGCGGCTCGATCAGCAGTGCAAATCCGGCAATGCCGGCCACCGCCAGAAACGGACGCATTTTCGGCGCCACCCAAACTTCGGACGGTGTCTTTCCCAGCAAATCCTGCAAAAGCAGCGCGATGCCGAGCGCGAACATCAATGCCGCAATGACCGTCGGCATATAACCCGGACCGGGCTGGAAATTGGTGCCCATGCTCAGCGGTCGCGCGCCGTAATAAAGCCCCGCGGCGGCCACCAGAAAAAAGGCCCCGGACAGAATATTCGCCGTCAGTTTCGAGCCGTGTCCGGCCATGATTATCTCCCCTCCTCATTACGGAATACGCCGCGCCTCCCGACACGGCGTATTCAGATGCCGAATTGATGGCTCAATCGGCCCAGACGCATCCCTTCGAGCGCATCATTTCATAACGATCCTCGATATCCATCTTGCCCTGACGGTGCAGGTCCATCATGTGGTTCTCGTGATCGTCGCGCTCCTGGCAGGCCTTGACGAGTTTTGCGATATCCTTCTCACGAACGACGACAACGCCGTCATCATCGCCGCAGACGATATCGCCGGGGCTGATCAGTTCACCGCCCACCACGACCGGATGATTGATGGTACCGAGCGTGTCCTTGGAGGTGCCCTTCATGCAAAGCCCGAGCGAGAATACCGGGAAACCGATCTCGCGCAGCCCCTTGCCGTCACGCACGGCGGCGCTGACCACGAAACCGACGATGCCCTTGCCGATGCAGGCGGCGGCCAGCACATCGCCAAAGCCGCCCTGATTGGGATTGTCGCCGCCATCGATGACCAGCACATCGCCGGGCTTTGCCAGATTGATGGCTTCGAAAATCATCAGATTATCGCCGATATGGCATTTCGCGGTGATCGCGGGACCGCAGATTTTCAGGCCGGGCTTGATCGGCTTGATACGATAGTCGAGCGCACCAAGCTTGCCCTGCGCCTCGTGAATGGTGGCGGGGCTGAACTTGCTGATCGCCTCGATATCGGCCCTGGCAGGACGCTGGAAATTGCGGATGACATGGGCCATTGGCCGGATTCCTTTCAACAGTGGGTCATGCCTGGGCCACGCGCGGGCCCAAGCGTCATTTTGGTTAGGGGTGAGAGAAGCGGTCGTTGCCGGCCGCTTATTTCGTCCAGGGTCTGCTCTTCCAGAGCTCGGCCAGATTGGCGTTGCCCTTCTTGAGCGCCTCGGCAAACTCGGCCTGGGTCAGCGGCAGCGTCGTCAGTTCGCGCTTTTTGGCGTCGGCAAGATAATCCGGGTCCTTCAGCGCCTTCTGGAAGGCATCGACCAGCTTCGCCTCGACATCCGCCGGCAAACCCTTCGGTGCGCCGAAACCCGCAAGCAGGCTGAACTGAACATTGTAGCCGGCTTCCTTGAAGGTCGGCACGTCAGGCGAGAGCGGCGAACGCTCGGCACCTGACGTCGCGAGCACACGAAGCGCGCCTGAGCGATTGTCGGCGAAGACCTCGTTCAAGTTCATAAAACCGAGCGTGACGTGGTTGCCGAGCATGGCGAGCCTTGCTGGACCGCCGCCATTGAAGGGAACAAAATTGAGTTTCACGCCCGCTGCGTCTTCAAACAGCAGGGCGGTGATCTGGCTCGGATGGCCGATGCCCGTCACGCCGACGACGACCGGGTTCGCCTTGGCCGCCTCGGCAAACTCCTTGGCGGTCTTGATCGGCGACACCTTGTTGACGGTCAGCGCCAGATCGCCGCCGATCTGGTTGGCGAGCGGCGTGAAGGCGTCCTCCTTATAGCTGGCATTGCCCTGCACGATTGGCGAATACATGGACGGGAAATTCAGCGCTCCGATCGTGTAACCGTCAGGCTTGGCATTGGCGATATAAGTCGCGCCGATCAACCCCCCGGCGCCTTCGCGGTTTTCCACCACGACGGATGTGCCGAGATATTTTTCGAGATAGGGCACCAGCGCCCGCGACTGGATATCGGTACCGCCGCCGGCCGGATACCCGATGACGAGCGTCACCGGCCGCTCCGGATATTCCGCCGCGGCCCCTCCCGCAGCCAATATTGCGGCAGCCGCCAGCACGCCAAACAGAGATGTCTTCAAACGCATATCTTTTCCTCCCCGATACGCTTTCAAAGGGGAGGCTAGAAAGAAGCCATCAATAACACAAATACCGAGTTTTCAACTTACCCATACAAATCATTTATGGGTTGAGCGCCGGCTCACGTCGCGCGACGGCCCGCAACAGGTCGCGGAACAACCTGAACGTCCGCTCATCCGCCTCCCTGCTTTTGAGCAGATGGATGGAACGATAAATGACGGGGTGGGTGATATGGGCAGCGTGAAGGTGCCCGGCCTCCTGCTCCTGCTGCACCGAATTCCATGACAGGATCGTCGCACCGATACCGGCACTGACGGCGCGTTTGATCGTATCCTGGCCGTCGATCTCCATAGTCACATTCAATGTGATGCCGGCGCGAGTGGCCGCCTTGTCGATCGATACGCGCAGCGGATTGTCCTTGGGCGGCAGGATGAGATCGAGCTTCGCCACCGCTTCCAGGGACATCGACCGGGCGACAGACCTTGAAGACACCGCAAACAGGCTCTCCTTGACGATAAGATCGTCGGCCTTCTCCTCCGCGCCGACCAGCGCGACGGCCATATCCACCTTGCCGAGACGGATGAGCCGCAGCGATTCGTCATTGCGCGCCTCTATCAGCCGCAGCGAGACCTTGGGCATCGAAGCGGCAACCTCGCTGATGATGCTCGGCGCAAAGGCAGTCGCCCAGGAGGGGATGAGGCTCAGCCGGATCACCCGTTCATCCAGATAGGCCATGGCCCGGATTTCCGCCTCCGCCTGCCTGACCTTCTCGGTGATCTCCCGAGCATGGGCGAGAAGCACTTCCCCCTTCTCCGTCGCCTTCACGCCGCGCGCCAGCCTGTGTAGCACGGGGAACCCCACCAGCCTTTCCAGTTCCGTGATGTGGTGACTAAGCGCCGGCTGGGCTATCCCCAATTGCCGCGCCGCCGCCGACATGGAGCCGCAATCGGCAATCGCGACCAGATATCGCAGCCTGCGCAAATCCAACATGCCCGCATAAACCTCCCACCGGTTCGAGATGCGATCATGACACCAAATCACCGCAGGGGCCTAGGGGAAAAGCGCCGTCCGCCGGTCCTGCCGGTCTTCAAGGGAGTGATGGGGTAAGACAAGATTCTTATGACAGCCGGCTAAGGCTTTTCTCAACGTCTTGCCCATGACACGGTCTGGCGGCGATGGGGAGCGGGATGAATCCTAGGACCGGAATTTTGCTCAAGCTGACGGCCATGCTGGCATTCACAGTCATGTCCGCCTGCGTGAAGGGCCTGGACGGGGCGATACCCGTCGGCGAAGTCGTCTTCTGCCGGGGATTTTTTGCCCTCATTCCCCTCTGTCTCTGGTTTATCGCCTCCTCGGAGCGGATAACCGTGCCGGCCGCGAAGAACATTGGCAGCCTGCTCGCGGGCAGCTCGGCTGGGCTGGGCGGCATGTTCTTCGGCTTTCTGGCGCTCGCTTATCTGCCGCTGGTGAATGTCACGGTGCTGAGCTACACGACACCGCTTTTCACCATCATGCTGGCGGCGCTGCTGCTTGGCGAAAAAGTGCGGATATATCGCTGGTCCGCCGTGCTGACCGGCTTCATCGGCGTCTTCATCACGCTCTCGCCCAAATTGGTCTTTGACGCCGCGTCAGGTCCCGCCCAAATAGACAGCATCGCCATGATCGGAACCGCACTGGCTCTGACCGGTGCGCTGTGCGCGGCGTTTTCCTCCATCGCCGTCCGCCATCTGAACAGTATCGAAAAACCATCGCGAATCGTGCTCATCTATACATTGACGGGCGTCGTCGCCGGCTTCGCCACGCTCGGGTTCGGATGGAAGATGCCGGATTTCAACCAATTCCTGTTGCTCGCCGGAGGGGGTCTTGCCGGCGGCATCGGCCAGATCGCCATGACGCTCAGCCTGCGACATGCGCAAGCCTCGCTGCTCGCACCTTTTGATTATACCACGATGATATGGGCGATAGCGCTGGGCTACCTCTTCATGGCCGAAGTGCCAACGGCTGCCACGATTGCGGGCGCGCTCACGGTCATCGCCGCCGGGCTTTTTGCCATGTGGCGCGAAAACCGGTTGGCGAAGCAGGCCCTCAGGGAGCCGATAAAGTAAGCTCATCGGTGACGCGTTTCTTGTGCAGCCGCCTTTCCCGCCACAGCGTGAACAGCCCGGCGGCAACCACGATCGAGGCTCCGAGAAGAGTTGTCAGCGCGGGCACCTGATCCATGAAAGCATACCCGATCAACAACGCCCAGATCATCGTGGTGTAATCGAAGGGCGCCAGCAGCGAAGCCTCGGCATGACGCAGGCTGAGCGTCACCAATATCTGCGCAGTTCCGCCAATGAGACCGGTGCCGATCAGCAGGGTCCATTGCCACGCGGTCGGCATTTTCCAGCCCATGGCGATACTCGCGAAACCAATGACCGTTGTAAGCAGGGTAAAATAGAAGATGATCGCGCCGGTATTCTCCGTCTGCGTCAAATGCCGGATCTGGATCATCGATATGGCGGAGAAAAAAGCGGCCGCCAGACCAAACAGGCCACCGAGCATGGCAACGCTCGTGCCGGAAGTAATGTCGGCAACATCGAAGGAAAAATGCGGTGACAGGATCAGCACGATGCCGCAGAGCCCGACAACCACCGCCGTCCAGCGATAAATCCTGACGACCTCCTTGAGAAGAAGGACCGCCAGAATGACGGTGAAGAGCGGCGTGGCATAGCTGATGGCCGTCGCGTCGGCGAGCGGGATATAGGCCAGCGCCAGATAGCTGAAAACCATGCCGCCGGTGCCGGAAAAACTCCTCACCAGATGGCCGCCAATGTGACTTGTGGCCACCTGCCTTCGCAAACCGCCCTGCGACGCCATCCACAGACAGAGCGGCAGCATGGCCACCGCCGATCTGAAGAAAACGACCTGCCCGATGGGTATTTCGCCCCTGAGGCCGCTGATGCAGGCGCCCATCAGCACCAGAGCGAGCGCTGCGGAGATTTTGAGGAGAATGCCTTTGCGGGAATCCATGGTTCGTTCCTTCGGACGTCTTCGAACCGTTTCACCACGCGGCGGCGGGATATCAAACCTCAAACCCGTGTCCATAGGAACTTCGTCTGACCCCATCAATCGCGCCTCCATGGTAGCTATTGCTGATGGACAGGGTGCGGAATCCGCTCCGCTTGCCCGCCGCCGTGGGGACAAAAAAGACGTTGGAAACCAATATGGATCTGGAAAAGATCAAGAAACTGATCGAGTTTGTCGGCTCTTCGCGAGTGTCCGAATTGACCGTGAGCCAGGAGGGAACCACGGTCCGGATCATCCGTGAAAACAATGCCGTTTTGCCGCAATCTCTATCGCCGCAACCACGCGCTGTTTCGGGGGCGGAAACGGCATCCGAGATAATCCGTGCCGAAGAACAGGCGCCGGCATCCGCCGCAGTGGCGCCGGCGCCATCCGGCATCGTCGCAGCACCCTCATTCGGCCTTTTCCATCGCGCCCCGAGCCCGGGTGCCGCCCCTTTCGCCGAGGCCGGCGACGCGGTTAAGGAAGGGCAGGAACTCTTCATCATCGAAGCGATGAAGGTGTTCAACACCGTGAGGGCCGAGAGAAGCGGCAGGATCGCCAGATTTATCGCCAATGACGGCGAAGACGTCGAACTCGGACAGCCGGTGCTGGAGTTCGAATGATGGATGCATCACTCACCAAAAAGGCCGGATCGGACGAACAAAGGGCATTCGACAGTGTCCTTATCGCCAATCGCGGCGAGATCGCGCTGCGCGTACAGCGCGCCTGCCGTGAACTCGGTCTGAAGACCGTCATGATCCATTCGGAAGCCGACAAGGATGCTGACTACCTGAAGGCGGCCGATACCGCCATCTGCATCGGCCCGGCCTCTCCCGGCCAGAGCTATCTCAACGCGCCAGCCATATTGCTCGCGATGGAGCTGACCGGCGCCGGCGCGGTTCACCCAGGTTATGGTTTCCTGTCCGAAAGAGCGTCTTTTTCGGAAGCCGTGGAGGCGGCGGGAGCGGTCTTCATCGGCCCACGCGCCGACGCCATCCGCACCATGGGTGACAAGATCGCGGCGAAGCGCGCGATGATGGAGGCCGGCGTGCCCTGTGTGCCCGGCCCCGATTCCGCCCTGCCGGACGATATGGCGGAGGTTTCGAAAATTGCCGCCGAAATCGGTTATCCCGTCATCGTCAAGGCGGCCGGCGGCGGCGGCGGGCGCGGCATGCGCGTTGTGCGCGAGGCTTCCACCCTTCAGGATGCCGTTCTCGTCACGCGTGAAGAAGCGAGCCGGGCCTTCGGCACGCCGGAACTTTACATCGAGAAATTCCTCGAACATCCACGCCATGTCGAAATTCAGGTTCTCTGCGATGGTCAGGGCGGCGGGGTCTGGGTGGGGCTGCGCGACTGCTCGATGCAGCGCCGGCACCAGAAGGTCGTCGAAGAAGGCCCGGCCATCGGCATCCCGCCCGATGTCGCGGCTTTCGTCGGCAATCGCTGCGTCGAGGCCTGCCGCCAGATCGGTTATCGCGGCGTCGGCACCTTCGAGTTTCTGTATGAAAACGGCGAGTTCTACTTCATCGAAATGAATACCCGCCTGCAGGTCGAACATCCGGTCACCGAGATGACATCAGGGGTGGATCTGGTGCGCCAGCAGCTTCTCGTCGCCCTCGGCCATCCGCTCGAGATTTCGCAGGAAGATATCGTCTGCGAAGGCCATTCGATCGAGTGCCGCATCAATGCCGAAGACCCCTATAGCTTCATTCCCTGCCCCGGTCTGATCACGGCCCTTCACCTGCCGGGCGGCCCCGGCGTGCGGGTCGATACCCATGTGACGGCGGGTTATCGGGTTTCCGCCCATTACGATTCGCTGATCGCCAAGCTCATCGTCCATGCGCCGACGCGCGAACAGGCGATCCTGCGCATGCGGCGCGCGCTTGGCGAAATGCGCATCGAAGGTGTTTCCACCAACCTGCCGCTGCATCGGGAAATATTGCAGGACCCGGCCTTCTCCGAGGGCGGCACGGATATTCATTACCTCGAACATTGGCTTGCAGCGCGGAGTGCAAAGTGAAGCGACAGCCTGTTTCCATATCCCGCTATAGCGAGCCCGGCACGATTGCCGATCTTGCCGCTCACCTCGAGCGCAACAACGTCTCCGCCATCGAGATAGAGACCCCCGATGGGTCATTGAAGATCGTTGCCATGGCAGGCGGGCAGGCCCCTGCCGGCGAGCGGCCGATTGAAGCGGCCAAAGTGCAGGTAAAGGCGGGGGATATTCTCGCCCGCGCACCAATGGCCGGCATCTTCACACCCGCCCATCCGCAGCGCTCCGACCGGGCGGTCCAGACAGGACAATCTGTAACAAAAGGCGAGATCGTCGCCTTCGTGGCGGCATGGCCCGTGATCGTTCCGATCATCGCCGAAAAAACCGGCACCGTCAGCGAAATCGTGGCGGAAGCCGGCGCGCTGGTCGGCTATGGCTCCACCCTTCTCAAGACCGAAACATGATGGTGACGTCGATGAGCAACCTCCCGCTGAAAACGCCCCACCTCACCCCCGCCCATCTGGGCCTGCCGAAAATCTCGATGATCGGCAACAGGACCTTCCTGATCGAAGCGCCCGGCGAGCTGGATCTTCCCGCCCAGCGGCGCATCTGGGCGCTGACGCGCGCGCTGAAAGATCGCCCGGAGGTACTGGAACTGATACCCGGCATGACCAATCTGCTGATCGTGCTGCGCGGCACGCCTGAAGATGCCGGGCGCTTGCAGGACGAGCTTCTCGACATCTGGCAAAGGACCGCGGAACTCGATCTTCTCGGCAAGACCATCGAGGTGCCGACCACCTATGGCGGCGAACACGCCATCGACCTTGCCGCGATCTGCGATTATTCCGGCCTACCCGATAAGGAGGTCGTGCGCCTTCACTTCGAGCGTACCTATACGGTTTTCGCCGTCGGCAGCGCGCCGGGTTTCGGTTATCTCGGCGGTCTCGATCCGCGCATTTTCATGCCGCGCAAGAAAGTCCCTTCGCTCCGCATGCTGAAGGGCATGGTGACGATCGGCGGCATGCAGTCCGGCATCTCGGTTCTGACCGGGCCAAATGGCTGGAACTCGCTGGGTTTCACCGAAATCACCATGTTCGACGCCACAGCCGAGCAACCGGCGGTGCTGGCGCCCGGCGACCGGGTTCGCTTCCTTCCCGAAAGGATCGAACTATGATCCATATTCTTGCCTGCGGACCGCTGAACACCGTGCAGGATCTCGGCCGCGCGGGTTACCGCAATATCGGCATCACCGCCACGGGCGCGATGGACCCGATTGCCCTGAGGGTCGGCAATCTTCTCGCCGGCAACGGCGAAGATGCCGCGGCGATTGAAATCCAGACCTTTCCGTTCCGCATCGAATTCGAAGAAGCGCTGACCTTCGCGGTAACCGGTGCGGATTGCGCCGCACGGCTCGATGGCGCAGATCTGCCGCCTTACTGGTGTGTGCGGGCCGAGAAGGGTCAAATCCTCAAGCTTTCGACCCCGCTGAAAAATGCGCGGGCCTATCTCTGCCTTCAGGGCGGCGTCGATGTTCCGTTGGTGATGGGATCGCGCAGCACCTCTCTTCGCGGCTCCTTCGGCGGTCACGAAGGACGGCATCTCACCACCGGCGACAGGCTGCCCGTTCTGCCATCCGAGTCACTCGCTCTGCCTGCAAGCGGTTTTGGCCTTATGCCGCTTGCCGAGGCGATGCCGGACATGTTTCCGGTGTCCGACACCGGCGAATTGCTGCTGAGGGCCATCCCAGCCGCCGAACATGATCTTTTCGGCGACAGCGCCGAACGTTTCTGGTCGGAAGCCTGGAAAATCACCTCACAAAGCGACCGCACCGGTTACCGGCTGGCCGGAACACCGCTGACGCTTTCGGCTCCCGTGGAACTACGTTCCTATGGCGTCATCCCTGGCGTGGTTCAGGTGCCGCCGAGCGGCGAGCCGATCATCCAGATGAGCGACGCCAACACGGCCGGCGGTTATCCCAAGATGGCCGGCATCATCGACAGCGATCTATGGCGGCTCGGCCAGGCCCGCATCGGCAGCCGCATCCGCTTCGTGCAGGCAACCGTTCAGGAGGCGCTGGAGGTCGAACAGGCGATTGATGCCTACTTCGCGGATATCCGCAAGACCTTGCCGCTGGTTACCGCCGCACTCGGCACGCTGACAAAACGATAATCCAAAAAAACAAGGAGAGGGACCATGAAGATCGATGTTAATTCCGATATGGGCGAAGGTTTCGGCGTCTATAAGGTCTGCGACGACGAGAAGCTTATGGAAGTCGTCTCTTCGGCGAATATCGCCTGCGGATTCCATGCCGGCGATCCGGAAATGATGGCGCGCATGGTGCGTCAGGCCAAACAGAACGGTGTCGGCGTCGGCGCCCATCCGGGCCTTGCCGACCGTCTCGGCTTCGGCCGCCGCGAAATTCCCGTCGATGCGGAAGAGATGGAACAGCAGGTTCTCTACCAGCTCGGCGCGCTTTCGGCGATTGCGAAGGCGCAGGATGTCGCGCTCTCCCATATCAGTTTCCATGCCGCCATGGGCAACATGATCAACCGCGATGCGGCGCTCGCCGAACGGATCATGAAAAAGATCAGGGCGGTCGATCCCGATCTCATCGTCTTTTCGATGCAGGACATGCTGATTGAAAAGGCCGCGCTGGATTGCGGTCTGAAGGTGCTGAACCTCTTTCTCGCTGACCGCGCCTATGATGTGAAAGGCCAGCTCGTGCCACGCAAGTTACCCAATTCCGTCATCAAGGAAGAGGCGAAAGTGCGCGCGCGGGTGCGCCAGTTTCTGGAAAAAGGCACCGTCACGACGATCGAAGGCGAGATCATTCCCGTTCGCGCCAGATCGATCCTCGTTCACAGCGACACACCCGGCTCGCTGGAGCTTGCCCGCACGGTGCGCAGCGAAGTGGAAGCCTGTGGCGGCAGCGTCGTGCCGGCACGTGAAGTGGTCGCCTGAAGCGGGGCGCGCTGTCATATCCTGAAACAAAAAAGCACGGCACCGCACTCCACATCAGGAGCGCGGTGCCGAAATTTTGCCGGCTATGGAATACGATCCGTCGCCAGCCGGGCCGCCTGAGCGACCCGGCTGCGGAAGCGTCAATTCAGCTGGATCACGTGATTGCTGTCGCTCGTCCAGCTCAGTCTCACCCGGTCACCGGCGGCGCTGACGGCATTGGTGAAACCTTCCGTCTGGGTCTGCCGGTAGGCGATCATCGGCTCACCATTGTCCAGCCGCAGATAATAATGCAGCATGAAACCGCGATAGACGACCTGCTCCACCCGCGCCGTGGTGGAATTGCCGGGGTTTTCAGCGGCATCGGCCGCTAGTGGTGAAACCGAAACGGCCTCGGGACGGACCGTGACGACAACCTTGTCGCCCTTGACCGCACCCATGTCATCCACATCGAGCCGAACGCCGGAACCGGTCACCAGCCGCGCGGAGCGGCCCCGACGTTCCTCCACCGTCGCCTCGAAGAAATTCGAGGCGCCGATGAAGCCGGCAACGAAGCGCGTCAGCGGTTTCTGGTAGATTTCGCCGGCCGGTGCGATCTGCTCGAGATTTCCATCCCGCATCACGGCGATCTGGTCCGCCATGGTCAAAGCCTCGTCCTGATCATGCGTCACCATGATGGTGGTGAGCCCTAGCCGCTGCTGCAGGCTGCGGATTTCGACCTGCATGCTTTCCCTCAGGCCCTTGTCGAGTGCGCCGAGCGGCTCGTCGAGAAGCAGCATGGAAGGCTCGATCACCAGCGCGCGCGCCAGCGCCACACGCTGCTGCTGGCCGCCGGAAAGCTGCACCGGCAGCCGGTCACCGAAGGCGTGCAGCTGAACGAGATCGAGCGCCTGCTTCACGCGCCCTTCTCGATCAGCCTTCGAGATACCCCGCATCTCCAGACCGAAGGCGACATTTTCGGCAACCGTCATATGGGGAAACAGGGCGTAGTTCTGGAAGAGCATGCCGACATTGCGGCGGTGAACCGGGGTGCGCGTGGTCGGCTTGCCGCCGACCACGATTTCACCCGAAGTGGGATCGACAAGCCCCGCAATCATGCGCAGGCACGTCGTTTTCCCGCATCCGCTCGGACCGAGAAGCGCCAGGATTTCCCCTGCCTTGACGGTAAGCGAAACATCATCGACGGCAACGACCTGACCGCTGTAATGTTTGGTCAGTCTTTCCAGGCGGACTTCTACGGATTTCATCAGCGTTCCTCAGCCGTTAAAGGTCTGGTTGTATTTTTCGAGCCACTGAGCGCGACGCGGAATGATGTATTTCCAGTCCGGCGTGAAGAGGTTGAGCGATTCCATCTTCGCTTCCGGATAAGCGAGGAACTTCGCCGTATCTGCGCCGAACTCGATGCCCTTGACGGAAGGCGCGCTCAGCGTCGCTTCCGAAAGCATTTTCTGCACGCCCGGATCGAGAATGCGGTTGATATAGGCAAGCGCGAGATCGCGGTGCGGCCCGCCCTTCACCAGCGCGATGGAATTGATGCCGGTGAAAGCACCTTCCTTCGGGAAGGTCATGTCCAGCGGCACGCCCTTCTTGGTATGCGGATAAACCGCCTTGGAATATTCGATGCCGCCGAAATCCGCCTGGCCCTGCGCCACCATCATCGTCTGCGCTTCCGCGTCATAGATCGAGAGCACGTTCGGCTTCAGCTCGGCGAGTTTCGCCCAACCCGCATCCGTGTCGTATTGCGCTTCTTTCAGCGGCTTGCCGGTTGCAAGGGCGGCCGCCACCATCAGCATCAGAACGCTCTGGGTGTTCTTCGGTGTGTTGAGCAGCATGCGGCGGGCATATTTCTTGTCGAACATCTGTTCGTAGCTTTCGAAGGGCTTGCCCGTCGTCGGATTGTAGAACAGGCCGGCAATCGAAATCGCAAAACCGACGCCGAAATTGTCTTCGAAGAGATAGCGCGAATAGACATTTTTGAGGTTGGGGATTTCGTCCATCGGCAATTGTTCGATCAGACCTTCCTCCTTGGCCTGCGGAACACCGACATCGTCCATAGACATCACGCTATATTGCGGATTTTCGCGAGTGGCGCGCAGCGTGGCGATATTGGCGAGCGTCGCACCCTCGGTCGTCAGCACCCGGCACTTATATTCCTTTTCGAAAGCCGGGATCACTTCCTTCTTGATCAGCCCTCCCTGCGCCGAATTATAGACGCCGACATACATGGTGCGGTCCTGTGCGGAGGCCGCGGTGTAGAAATAGGGTGTGGCGAGCGCGCCTGCGGTGACTGTCAGGAAACTGCGCCGTTTCATGATGATGGTCTTGTCTGTCATTTCCGGTACCCCTCTTGTTGTTGATTTACATAGCCATTGCCCGGCGCAGACCCACCAGCCTGTCGAGGACGAGCACAACGGTCACCGCCAGAAGGATGATGATGGTGGACATGGTCGCGACCGAAGGATCGAAGACCGTGCCGATCTGGCGATAGAGAACGATGGGCACGGGCAGGTTCGCGGAATCGGCCAGCCACATCGAAACGGGATAATTGTCGAAAGAAACCATGAAGCAGAAGATCGAGCCGGAGGCGACGCCGGGCGCGATCTGCGGAAAGATCACCCGCGTGAAGGTTTTCCAGCGGGTGGCGCCAAGCGTGCGGGCCGCCTCCTCGAGGCTGACATTGACGAGCTGGAGGCTGGTCAGCACCGTGCGGATCACATAGGGCGACGTCACGACGGTATGGGCGATCAGAAGCTTCAGCTTGGTATCCATCCAGCCATAGCCGGAAAAGAGCTGCAGCAGCGCAAGGCCGGTCACCAGCACGGGAAAGATCAGCGGCGAAAGCAGCAGCCCTTTCATCAGCGAGCGGCCGATGAATTTTCCTCGTGAGAGCGCAAAGGCTGCGGGAACACCGAGCGCCAATGAAAGAATGGTGGTAGCGACAGCCAGCGCCGCGCTGAAGGTCAGGCCGGCGGTGAATTCCTCGTTCTGCATTACCGCCGCATACCAGCGGAAGGTGAAACCCTGCGGCGGGAAGGTGACGAAGTAGCTGTCGGAAAACGAGATGGCGACGACGAGGACGATCGGAGCCAGGATGAAGACCATCATGGCGGCGGTGATCGCGTAGAGGACGATGGCGGACGTGCCTGTCAGCTTGTTGTTCATGACGCGCTTGCCTTGATACGACGCCCGCCGAGCAGCCGCATCGAGACGGCGTTGATCAGAATGACGATGAAGACGAGGATGGTGGCGATGGTGGCGCCGAACGGCCAGTCATAGACCGCGAGAACCTGCTGTTCGACCATATTGCCGAGCATTTGCGAGCCGGGACCGCCGATCAAAGCGGGAATGACATAGGATGCGGAAGCGAGCGAAAACACCAGCGTGAAACCCGCCACCAGGCCGGGAAGGCTGAGGGGAAAGGTAATCCGCAGGAACACTTTCCAGGCCGGCGCGCCGAGCGTGCGCGCGGCCTGCTGCAGATTTGGATCGATCTTGCCAAGCGCGGACGACAGCGGCAGCACCATCATCGGGAAGAAAATGTGCAGGGAGCCGATGATGACGGCGGCGTCCGAGAACAGCAGCGTCAGCGGACTATCGATGATGCCGAGATTCATTAGGACGTAGTTCAGAAGGCCGGTCGGACCATTGCCGAGAATGAGCTGCCAGCCGTAAGCGCGAACCACGACGCTGACGGCCAGCGGTGCAATCACGATCAGCGTGATGATGCGGGTCGTGACGATATTGCCGCGCACGAGAACGGTCGCAACCGGATAGGCCAGTATCGCCGCAAGAACCGAGGTGATGAGGCTGATGCGGATCGTCGCCCAGAGTACCTTCTGGTAAAGATCGACCTCAAAGAACCTGACATAGTGGGCAAGCGTGAAGGGGGCGCCGATCAACCCTTGCGAATTCTGCGTCATGACGCTGAAGGTCATCAACCGGACGGCCGGCCAGAAGAAAAAGATCGTGAGAAAGATCAGCAGCGGCAGGATGAGGATGCCGGGCGAAAACAGCCGGCGCTCGAGGGCTTTCCAGCCGGAAACTCCACGGCGTGGCGGGGCATGTGGTTCCATGATCGCAATATCCGACATCTATACTCCCGTCGCGTTGAATACGGCACGAGGCATCGCGTTGAGCCGAACGAGATCGTCCAAGCCCTATGACTAGAATTTGCTGGGTGTTCTCCCTGTCGAGGTACTCGGTCTTATGCCGGCACCCGTCGCATATTTCTGCATTTTCGCGCCGGTTACCTCTCTGGGTAACATTGCCCGACGCGTCGTTCCCTTGTTGTTACGCCGAGCTTAGGGGCTAAGCCGACGGGCTGCATAATATTTTATTCCTCTGAGGTCATCGCATACGCATATGGACTGCCCGCCCCATTTTGACGGCGATGCATCAAAATCCCGTATGACCTCACATCGAAGTCGTATTGGGGAAATGGCGGAAAATTCCCGTAACCTCTTTGCATGCACTGGCGTCGCGACGATGCCTGCCTTCACCGTTACAATCGGAAATAATCCATGCCCACTATCGCCCAACGCCTCAACAACGTCACCGTGTCAGCTTCGCTCGCCATGACCCAGAAAGCCCGCGACCTCGCAGCCCAGGGCATCAAGGTCATCAGCCTGTCGTCCGGCGAGCCGGATTTTGCGACCCCCGCCCACGCGGTCGAGGCGGCGCATGCGGCGGCCCTTGCCGGCGATACGAAATATCCGCCGGCCGATGGAACACCCGCTTTGCGAGCCGCGATCCAGCGGAAGTTCAAGCGCGACAATAATCTCGACTACGATCCGAGCCAGATTCTGGTGGCGGGCGGCGGCAAGCAGATCATCTTCAACGCCATCATGGCCACCTGCGACCCGGGTGACGAGGTTGTCATCCCGGCACCGTCCTGGATCAGCTATGCGGATATCGTGAAGTTCGCGGGCGGCGTGCCGGTGCCGGTGGTTTGCCCGGAGAATAACGGTTTCCGCCTGCGCGCCGAAGATCTCGAAGCCGCCATCACCCCGAAAACCAAATGGCTGCTTTTCAACTTCCCCAATAACCCCACAGGCGCCGCCTGCTCGCGCGAGGAAATGAAGGAAATTGCCGAGGTCATGCTGCGGCATCCGCATGTCTGGATCATGACTGACGACATGTATGAGCACCTGATCTATGACGACTTCGAATTCTGCACCATCGCCGAAGTCGAGCCGCGCCTCTATGACCGCGTCCTGACCGTCAACGGCGCATCGAAGGCCTATGCCATGACCGGCTGGCGCCTCGGCTTCTGCGGCGGCCCGAAGGATCTCATCAAGGCCATCAGCAACGTCAACACCCAGAACAGCGGCGGCGTCGCGACCATCGTGCAGGCTGCCGCCGTCGCGGTTCTCGACGGTCCGCAGGATCTGCTGAAGGAGCGCGCCGATATCTACAAGACGCGCCGCGACTTCGTGCTCGGCAAGCTTTCGGAAATCGAGGGGCTCCGCTGCCATAAGCCGGAAGGCGCCTTCTATATCTTCCCGAACATCGCAGCGCTGATCGGCAAGACGACGAAGGGCGGCACGAAGATCGAGAACGATACCGATTTCGTCATGGCGCTCCTCGCCGAACATCACGTTGCGACGGTGCAGGGCGCGGCTTATGGCCTGAGCCCCTTCTTCCGGCTTTCTTATGCCACCAGCATGGAAAATCTTGCCGAAGGCTGCGCCCGTATCGCCGAATTCTGCAATGGAATGAAATAGGGAGAACAGCATGTTGGGAGGAAGTGGCCGTGTCATCATGGTTTCAGGCGCATCGCGGGGTCTTGGTCTCGCGATCGCCAAAAGGCTTCACGAAGCCGGTTTCACCGTCGCGGCGGGAGCGCGAAATCCTGCCGCCGTTGCGGTGAAGGACCGGCTCTCGGCCGATCGCTACGATGCGGAAGAGGCGGGATCGGCGGAGGCTTGGGTTGACGCCGTTGCGGCCAGATATGGCAGGATCGACGGGCTGGTCAATTGTGCCGGCATAAACCCCAAGGTGCGGGTGATGGATGCGGGCGAAGAAAGCCTCGACCAGATGTGGCGCATCAACGTCAAGGGCCCGCTCAGGGTCACCCGCGCCGCCATCCCACACCTGGTCCGGGCAGGGCAAGGCAGGGTCATCAATGTCGCTTCGCTGGCGGGACGCCGCGTTGGCTCCAATGTCGGTTATGCGATGACGAAATTCGCCGTCGTCGCCCTCACCCATGGCATCCGCCAGGAATTGTGGGACAGCGGCGTGCGCGCCACCGCCCTCTGCCCCGGCTATATCGCAACAGACATGACAGCAGGCGAAACGGAAGTCAGCCGCGAGGACATGACCCAGCCGGAAGATCTCGCCGAAATGGTGGAAACCCTGCTTCGCCTGCCGAACAACCTTTCGGTGGCCGAATTGCTGGTGAACTGCCGCAAGGAATCAATGCTTTGATCTTTTCCATGCGCGGGACCAAGCGACTGGTCCCGCGCGTGGTTTGAAAGCCGGACCGGACCCTTTTATTTCAGGGTCTCCGCCAGTTGCAGCAATATCTCCTTCACGGCAAGCGCAGGCTCGGAGAGCGGCGTATTGTCCGATACGCAGAAGGACAGCGTTTCCTCGATCATTGGGCTGGCGATCTGCCTGACGACGATTTCCTCATTGGATTCCGCCACGATACGGTCGGCAATGGCCTTGGGCGTTATGGTCGCGCCGAGCCCGGCATCCACGCCGCGTGCGATGGTCCTGACCGATTCCAGCTCCGCCATGACGATCAGATCCTTGCGGCTGCGGGTGAAGGCGAGATTGATGGCGCGACGCACGAAATTATAGGTCGGCGGTAGAAGGAAGGGCAAAAACGCCAGATCGGCGACCGTGATCGGCGCATCGCCCGGTTCCACACCGAAGCTGCGATGCACGACCAACACAAATTCCTCCCGCAATAGCGGCGTGAACTTGACGCCCCGGATCGGCCCGGTGCCGTGGATCAAGCCCATTTCCAGACGCCCGTTCATGATCATCTGGCTATAGGGCTGGCTGACGCTTTCCGTGATATGCAGCAGAATGCCGGGATGAAGCCGCTTGGTTTCCTCCATCAGACGCAGCGAAAGCGTGGCGGCGCTGCTGAAGGGCGCAAGGCCCACCGATACCTTGCCGGAAAGCACGGCGCCCGCTTCCAGCGCCTCCGCCTGCGCCTGCTCCATCTGCCGCAAAATCACCTGCGCGTGCCGGTACACGACCTTGCCGGCATCGGTCATGACGACACCCTGCTGGCTTCGGGTCAGCAGTTTCTGGCGGAAATGCTCCTCGATGCTCGCCAGCTGCTGGCTAAGCGCCGGCTGGGCAATATGCAGCACATCGGCCGCTCTTGTGATGCTACCCATGTCGACAATCGTGATAAACGATTTCAGGCGCCTGATATCCATCTGCTGTTGATCATCCCATTACTGCTTGCAGGAATAAGATGCTCAATTTGCAGACAAAGTCCATCTTCCATTTCCCTGTCATCCCCACCAGCGCGCCGGCCGTGAGAACCGCACAAGGCGGCCAATCAGGCCGCCCTCAGAGAACCCCGATGGGTATCTATTCGCTGACCGAGCTCGAACTGGCCGAGCAACCGGTTCAGCGCGTCAACCTCCGTTGCCAGCGTGTGGCTTGCGGCAGTCATCTCCTCGACCATCGCGGCATTTTTCTGCGTGTCCTGATCCATATGGTTGACGGCGACGTTGATCTGCTGAAGGCCGGACGACTGTTCCTGCGCGGATTCCACGATCGCGGCGACATGCTGGTTGATCTCCCGCACTTCCGCGACGATGACGTCGAGCGCCTTGCCGGTATCGCCGACGAGATGCACGCCCTCTTCGACCTGCTGGTTCGACTTGGTAATCAGCGACTTGATTTCCTTCGCCGCAGCGGCGGAGCGTTGGGCAAGTTCACGCACCTCCTGCGCCACCACGGCAAAACCCTTGCCCGCCTCGCCGGCACGCGCCGCTTCCACCCCGGCATTGAGCGCCAGCAAATTCGTCTGGAAGGCGATCTCGTCGATCACGCCGATGATGCTGGAAATCTCGCTCGACGATTTCTCGATCCGCTCCATCGCCAGCACGGCCTGACGCACGACCTCGCCCGACCGTTCCGCCCCGATGCGTGTGCGGGAAACGAGCCGGCCCGCCTCATGTGCGCGGTTCGCGGCATCCTTTACCGTTGTCGTAATCTCCTCGAGGGCCGCGGCGGTTTCTTCAACGGCCGCCGCCTGCTGCTCGGTTCGCCGCGCCAGATCATCGGACGCCGCCTTGATTTCATTGGCGCCGGCGTCGATGCCGGAGGCATTTTCCGATACCCGCAGAAGCGCATCCTGCAATTTTCCGGCCGAGCCGTTAAAATCGCTCCGCACCGCGTCGAGCTGCTCGACAAAGGGATCGTCGATCCGACAGGACACATCGCCGTCGGCAAGCTTCGCCAGAGCATAAGCCAGGCTGTCGACGGCAAAGCGGATGCTGCCCGCCTCATCGGCAGCCTTGCGTTCCCTGGCCGCACGTTCTTCTTCGCCAAGCGTGCGGTTGGTTTCGGCCTGCTGCTCCAGCGAGGCCTTTTGCCGATTGTTTTCGCGCAGAACATCAAGCGAGCGGGCAAGATCGCCGATTTCGTCCCTTGTCCCGATATCCTTCAACGTCAGCTGAAGATTTCCCTGTGCAATCTGGGCGGTCTCATCGATGATATTGGCGATGCGCGCGATGAACCGCCGCGCAATGAACCATCCCGCCAGCGCCAACAGCACGGTGGCCGTGACGATCGTGACCGCAGCGTCACGCATCATGGCATGCAGCTGCGCAAACACCGTTTCTTCCGGCACCGAGATGATTGCGTACCATTTCATGTCCTGGGTAAGCATGACGGGCAAGGCGATGGCAAAGGACGCCGTTCCGTCCGGTGCAGCGACCTCACGCTCCGCACCGGGATTGGCAATCAACTGGTCCCAGTCAGCGGTCTGCGCACCGCCATCCGCGAGGCTTTTCCCCATGATCGCCGCATCCGGATGGCTGATGATCTTGCCGCCGCCGCTGACCAGACTGACGAAACCCGTTCCCATGGGCCGCACGGTCGAAAGCGCCTTGCTCGTTTCATCGAGCGACAGGTCGAGGCCGGCAACCCCCACAGGCTTGCCGTCGACCATAACCGGCTTGGCAATCGAAGTAATCAGAACCTCCTTGCCGTCGATTGCGTAAGGATAGGGTTCCACGACCACCGTTTTCTTCAGGGTGAAGGGCAATTGATAATAATCGCCCGGGCCTGCAGTGGCATAGTCGGTCAATGCGGTATTGCCTATTTTACCTCCGCTGCGCACCCAATAGGGTATATACCGACCGGTCGCATCATGCCCTTCCCTGTTGGCGAAATCCGCATCCTTGCCGTCAAACGCATTTGGCTCCCATCCCGTCCAGAGACCCAGGATATCGGGGTTATTTGCCAGCATGTGGTGAATGATCCGATCGGCCTTACCCCGGTCGGCATCACCTGACTGTTTCATCGATTCCAGAACCGAGGCAAGGCTGTTGACGATATGAATGGTGCCGCCGATATTCTTTTCGGTCACCAGAGCTTCAGTATGGGCGATCTGCCGCATACGCTCGAGACTGTTGGCCCTCGTATCCTCAAGCGACCGATAAAACAGCACGGCCGAGGCCGCGATCGTAGCAAAGACACCGCATGCGGCGACCGCAAAAATATTCCGCCCTGTTGTCGATTTAAAAAGCATGCCCCATCCCCCAAAAACTGTGCCGCGACGGTAGCGAGAGTTACGGGTGCGTACGCAACTGTTGGCGACCGGGCTGGAGGATAAGATTATGAAGTTATGTTTAAAAATTACTTTCTATTTTATCTTTTAATCGGCACAGAAAGCATCAATACTTTATAAAGTTGTAATATTAGAGTATATACAAACTATTGCGCGATTTTTTCTTGTCCTGCGCAGATATTTGCTCTCTGCGCAGGGCTCTGCTTGATGCGGGCGCACGCGATTGCGCCCTACCGAAGCCGGGAACTATTGCGGTAACCGCAAAGCGCTCCAGAAGCCACGCAACTGTCCGGTCAATTCCTGATAGAGACCGTAGCGTCGCCGATAGTGCGAGACTTGCGCGGCATCCGGCCGGTAAGCATTTGCGACCCGTGTCATCGCCGCAACCGCCTCCTCATAATCAGGATAAAGCCCAATCGCCACAGCCGCACCAATGGCCGCCCCGAGCGCGCCCGTCTCGCGGGCCTCCGCGACGCGCAGCGGAATTTCCAGAACGTCCGCCATGATCTGCGGCCAATGCTGGCTGCGCGAACCGCCGCCGGACATCACGGCGCTTTCAACCGGCACTCCCGCGTCGCGCAGGACACCGATATGGCGGCGGTGTTCGAAACACACGCCTTCAAACAGGGCGCGCAACATATGGCCTTCGCCATGCCACCCCGCCAAACCGTAAAAGCCGCCACGGAATTCCGCACCCAGTCGCGAGCCGAAAATGAACGGATGAAAGAACGGATCGTCAGCGCGCGGCGTGACGGAGCCGACCAATTCGTTGCAGCGCTCAAAGGCGTGGTCGCCATGGTCACCGCGAACACGGTGCACGTACCATTCCAGATTGGCGGCGGAAGTGGCGCTGGATTCGATATTGACATAGCGGTTACAGCCAAAGGTCGTGACCATGAAGACATCGGGACTGATGACCGGCTTATCCGCGAAAACCTGGTTGATGCTCCAGGTGCCGGCGATGATGGAGGCTTCCCCGGCATTGATGACGCCCGACCCCATGGCGCTGGAGACCACATCGAAGAAACCGCCGATGACGGGCGTGCCTTCGGACAGCCCCGTCATAGCCGCAGCCTCGCTCGTGACATGGCCGACAATGTCAGCCGATTCCACGTGACGGGGGAAAAACGCGAACGCGTCCTCAAGATCGTAAAGCGACAGAAGCGCGCGGTCGAGCTGCGCTTCCGGCAAGGCAAGCAGCCCCGCCCCGCTGAGATCGGAAATATCATTGGCAAGGCACCCCGTCAGACGGAAATTGACGAAATCCTTGCAGAACAGGACCGTGCCGGTCTGGGCATAGAGATCGGGTGCATGTCGCTTCACCCAAGCCAGAAGGCTGGGTGTTTGCGCGGGCCATGGCCGCTGCAGGCAACGGGCCTGCAATTGTGCTCCGCTTTTCTGGTCAAGCTCGGCTGCCACATCGGCAGCGCGGCTGTCGAGCGACTGGATGCCGATCAGAGGCTGCCGGTCCCTGTCCAGAAGGTAAAGGCCATTGCCGTGGCCGGCGCAGCCCACAGCCAGGATGCTGCGGGGATCGACGGACGATTTCACCAGAAGCTGGCGGATCGCCTCGCAGCCGTTCCGCCACAATTCCTCGAGATCGCGCTCGACATAGCCGGGCTGGGGGAATGTCGACTGTCCATCGATGGCGTGTTGCGCAACCTGCCGGCCTGCCGTGTTGAACAACACCGCCTTGATAACCGTGTTGCCGACATCGAGACCCAATATGTGATTTTTATCAGCCACGATTATAGATATCCCATGCTTCCTCACCACCCGCACCCTGATGGATGATGGCCATCAACGCCGCAACGACGGCCTTGGGATTGTCGTGCTGGTAGATATTGCGCCCGTAAACCATTCCGTTCGCACCCTCGGCCACCAGAGCCGCCGATTTCGCCAGCACATTACGCAAGTCCTCACGTCCCCCGCCCCGCACCAGCACCGGGCACCGCGCCGCTTCGATCACCCTGTGAAAATCACGCGGATCGCTGGTCGGATCGGCCTTGATGATATCGGCTCCCATTTCCGAGGCAAGGCGTACCAGCGTCACGATCTTTTCCGCGTCGCCATCCACCTGATAACCGCCGCGCACATCGTTGGGCAGCATCACCAGCGGCTCGATCATCAGCGGCATGCCGAAACGATGGCAATCGGCCCGCACACGACTGATGTTTTCGACGCATTGACGAAACAGGTCCGGCTCGTCCGGCAGCATGAACAGGTTCACGACAACGCAGGCGGCATCCATTTCCAACGCACCGATGATCGGATCATGATGGTTCTGGAGCTGCGACCACATGGTTCTGTGGCGCGTGGAATTATAGGGATTGCCCATATCGATACGCATGACGAGAGCCGGCTTGTCGCGCTCCGGCCTCTGCTGCAGCAGATCCGCCTGCCCATAGGCCATCTGGATGGCATCGGGACCAGCCTCGACCAGCCTGTCCACGGTCTGCGCCATATCCTCCAGCCCGACGAGGAAGCTCGGCTCGTTGCAAACCCCGTGATCAATGGCCACATCCAGGCAGCCGCCATTACGGAACAGCCGGTTCATGCGCGCCTTTTTCGAAATCCGCATCATCATGCATTCTCCTTGCATCTGTGTTGAAGCATTGCCGGCGTGACCCCATAAAAAGTCTCCAGCTCATGGATAAGCCGCTGCCGTTCCGCCGCCGCCTGGGCGGGCGGCCAGCCCAGCTCGCGGGCCGCAACGGCGAGGATCGCGTCGATAAGATCGGCATCGATGACGCCGGTGATGGCGAGCGTCGTGCGCCGCAGGACGAGATCAGTCAGGTGTCGCACGTGTTCGAAGCGGATCAGCCAGGCCACCTCCGCGGCCGTGATCGGCGATTTTTCTGAAAGCGGCGCATCATCCGCACGGTCCTGGCAAAAGCCCATCAGATCGAAGGCGCGGGAACCGTAAGCCAGAGCCAGATGCTCCGCCCGGTCTCTGGCAATCGAAAACTCTTCCATCAGCAAGGCGGGCAGGCTACCGGCGTCAATGGGAAAATTCCTGCCGCCGCCGATCGGGCGATCCATGGTGCCGGTCAGCCGTCTGCGTCCGAGAAAGGCCAGAGCCTCGTCGGTCACCTGTTCGCCAAAAGCTCTGAAAGTGGTCCACTTGCCGCCGATCATGCAGAGCTGCGGCGGATCACCCGCAACGCGGTGGATGAAATGACTGCGGGATATTCTTCCGGTGAAGGCGGCGTCGCTGCGCGGCAACGGGCGTATGCCGCTGAAACTGAAGACGATGTCGGAATGGGCGATGGTAATCTGCGGAAAGACCTGGCGGATCGCGTCCAGAATATAATCCCGTTCCTCGGGCTCGCAGCGCACCCGCTCGGGGCGATCCACCTTGATATCGGTGGAGCCTGCGAGAACCCGGCCGAGATAGGGAAAGAGGATACAGACGCGATTATCGTCATTCTCGAAGAAGATCATATGGCCATTCAGGGCCTTCAAAAGTGCCTCGTTGGCGATGATCAGATGTGAACCCTTGGTTCCGGAAACCGTTGCTTTTACTGTCTCCGCCGCCGGGGCAACGGTCAGCGCGCCAATCGTCTCGTCGATCCAGGCGCCGGTCGCATTGACAATGATCCTTGGGCGCACGGTGAAGGTTTCATCCTTGTCCTCCAGCCGAAGACGATATTCATCGTCAAAACGGACAAGCTCCGCATAATTGAGCGCAATGCTTTGCGGCGCATCGGCACAGGTGTCGATCAGAAGCTCCAGTGCAAGCCGTTCGGGCTGGCTGATCCACGCATCGTAATAGGTAGCGGAATATCTGATGTCCGGCGTCAGATCCGGCCAATGCTGCAAGGTCGCCGGTGCGCCGCGAAATGTGTGACGGGGCAGGATACGGTTTTTGCGGGTGACGAAATCATAGAGCATCAGACCCGCCTTGATGGCGAGAGCGCCCCGGCTTGCGGGTTTTCCGCCGGAGCCGGCAAAGGTTGCCGCCGCATTGAACAGGCCGCTGAAAGTCGAAAAGATCGGGATCGTGGTCGGCAGCGGATGAACCATATGCGGCGCGAGCCTCAAAAGTGCATCCCGCTCCCGCAAAGACTCTGCCACGAGGCCGAATTCACCATTTTCGAGATAACGCAGGCCGCCATGGATCATGCGCGAGGGTGCGGCGCTGCAACCGGAGGAGAAATCGTTGCGCTCGACCAACAGCACCCGCAGCCCCTGCAAGGCGAGATCGCGATAGGCGGCAATTCCGTTGATGCCGCCGCCGATAACGACGGCATCAAAATCACCATCGAGCCGGATGCGGCGCAGAGCGTCCTCGCGAAAACTGGGCATAGAAATACCGTTCGCTGGCGGATGACCAGCGTCCCAATGTTGTTGACCGTTTAAAGCGACGTGAGAGACGGGACGAAAATTATGCGCTGCTCGCCTGAAATCCCGTCCCAGCTACATAATCAGGTATCGAGCCCCCCCAAGATGCTCCGCGACACCGGCACGGATGAGCGCCAGCTCACTCTCCGTGAGACGAAGACGCGCCGCGGCGGCGTTTTCAACCGCCTGATCCGGATCGCGTGCGCCGCACAGCGAAAATGTTATGCCCGGCTGGGCAATCGTCCAGGCAATCACCACCTGCGCGACCGAGGCCCCGTGGGCGGCCGCCACCGGTTCCAGCACGCCCATCAACCGCGCGATTTTCTGACGGTTCGCCTGGCTGAAGCGCGGGTTGCCGTGGCGCTGGTCGTCTTCTGCAAAGACCCGCTCAGGCCCGACCTTGCCCGACAGGAGACCGAGCGCCAGCGATGAATAGCTGAGAACCGAGACGGCATTCTTCCGGCAAAGCGGCAGCAGCGTCGTCTCGATATCCCGCTTCACCATGGAATATTCTTCCTGAATGCCATCCAGCGCGCCGGTGGCGATATAGGCCTCGAGATCGCCGGGCGAGACGTTGCTTGCTCCGATGGAGCGGATCTTCCCCTCCTCCTTCAGCCGCACCAAAGCCCCGACCGTTTCGGCAATCGGCGTCGTGGCATCCTGCCAATGGGTCACGTAGTGATCGATATAGTCAGTTCCGAGCCGCTTCAGGCTTTCTTCGACCTCGTAACGAATGGAAGCGGCGCCGAGATAACGGTGAACCGGTTTGCCGTCCTGATGGAAAAAATAGGCACCCTCATTCACATGCCAGACGAGCCCGCATTTCGTGACCAGCACCACCTTGTCGCGCCTGCCGGCTATCGCCTTGCCGACGATGGTTTCCGCAAGCCCCATGCCATAGGCCGGCGCGGTGTCGATGAGGGAAATACCCGCATCGATGGAGGCCTGAATGGCGGCGATGGATTGCCGTTCGTCTGTGCCGCCCCACATCCAGCCGCCAATGGCCCAGGTGCCAAGCCCCACCACGGAAGCGCTGATGCCGCTGCCGCCGATCGTCCGGGTCAATATTGCATTGTCCGTCACGAGGTTTCCCCTCCTTCATGATCCAGTAAATAGCCGGCTATCGCCTCATCCACGACGAGCGAGGTCAGATAGCGACCGGCAAGCGTGGCCGCTACAGGTCCGGCCTTGATGGCGCCTGCCGCCACACCGATGATATTCGGGCACCGGGCAAGTTGCCCGGGGTCCAGCGCCACCACACGTGAGTTGAGATCGATGCGCGCCAGCTGTCCGTCCGCCATTGTGAGATGGGCGAGAAACTCGCCGGCAATGCCCGCATCCACCAGCGCCTGCCCGCCACGGGCCGCATCCGGCAGAAGATCGTAATAGCCGGAACCGGGTGCCTCCACCGAGCCGATGCCGACCAGCGCCACCTGCGCCTGCCGCGCCAGATCGAACACCTCGCGGATCGATGCGACATTCATCAGGAGGTCGCGCTGTTCCTCATCCTCGGCAAACAGCGGTGCATGCACGAGCGACGCGCTGCCGCCGAGTTTCTCCGCCAGTTGCGTGGCGAGATGATTGACGTCCGTGTAGTGCTTGCCCTGCACGCCGCCGGTCAGCGGCACCACCCGCACATCGAAACGGCGCTCCGTTTCCAGGTTATCGACAACGGCACTTACCGCCTTGCCGCCGGTAATCGCAATCACGTCACCATCACGAATGGTCTCCAGCAAATGGTTGGCAGCCACCCGCCCGACCATCTGCAAGACGGTTTCCGAATTATCGGAGACCGTTGGCGTTACGACCGACTGCCTGAGGTCGAAACGGCGGGTGATCTCGTTTTCGAGGTCCACCAGCCTCTGATAGGGGCTGGCGATGGTGATCTTCACCATGCCCGCCTTGCGGCCGGCTGCAATCATGCGGTTCACCTTGGTATGGGAAAGATTGAGCCGTTCGGCGATTTCCGACTGCTTCACACCCTCGATGAAATGCAGCACCAGGACGGAATACATCTGCCTCTGTTGATCGAAATCGTCCTTGATATCCAGCATGGTCGTCTTTCTCCAGTTACCCTCGGGCGAGCGACGCGCGCTCAACGGCGGCGCCTGACCAGATAGTGGTCGAACAGGACCGCAGTCAGCAATATGCTGCCCCTGATGATGTCCTGCCAGTAGACAGACACATTGAGCAAGGCAAGCGAGCTGGAAACCACCGAAAGAAGGATCGCCCCAAGGATCGCGCCGAGAATGGTGCCCGAGCCGCCCGAAAGGCTCGCGCCGCCGATGACCGCCGCCGCAATCACGTTAAGTTCCATACCGACGCCGAAGCTTGGCTGGGCAGAGCCGAAACGGGCCATATAGATAACGCCTGCAACACCGCACAGCATCGAGCAGAGCGTGGTGGTGGCAAACACCACCCGGCCGACGCGGATGCCGGAATAAGCCGCGGCCTTCGGATTGCTGCCGGTATAGAACACCTTGCGGAAGGCTGTCGTGCGTCGCAGCAGCAGATCGAAAGCGACAACCACCACCGCGAAGATGATGAGAACCAGCGGAATGCCGCCAAGCGCGCCCTGACCGATGAACTTGAATTCCGGCGGCAGGGAATAGAGCCCAAGCGGCCGCCCGCCCGTTGCCAGCAGGCATACACCGCGCGCAATCACCATGACGCCGAGCGATACGATGAAATGATGCAGGCCGATGACGGTGGTCAGGAATCCCATGGCCATGCCGATCAGCGTCGTGAGGCAGATTGCGAGGCCCGCCGCCACCCATGGGTCGATGCCGTTGAGGAAGAGCCAGCCGGCCGCCACCATCGCAAGCGCCGTCACGGAGCCGACGGAAAGATCGATGCCGCCGGAGATCAGCAGGATCGTCATGCCCACCACGACGATGCTTTCGATGGCGAAGACCATGGCCATGGCCCGTAGATTGTCCACGGTCAGAAAATACGGCGATATGAACGACATCACCGCAAAAAGCGCGAGGATGATAACGATCAGCCCGGTTTCCCGCGCCTTGAGCGCCGGCTCCCACCAGGCCGCGCGGCGAACCGCCGTCTCGGCAAGGCTTGAAGGTGTTTCCGATGTTGCCATTTTCCCGCTCCCTCAGGCCCTTTCCGGGCTATGCACAATATTGATCGATGCGAGCTGCATGATCTTTTCCTCCGTCATGTCGTCGCCCTCGACCTCACCCGTGATCCGCCCCTCGCGCACGACCAGCACGCGGTCGCTGACGCCGATGAGTTCCGGCAATTCCGAGGAGATGACGACCACGCCGACCCCTTCACGCGCCAGTTCCCGTATCTGGCGGTGGATTTCCGCTTTGGCGCCCACATCCACCCCGCGTGTCGGCTCGTCCAGAAAGATGACCTCCGGCTCCACCGACAGCATCTTGGCCAGCGCCACCTTCTGCTGGTTGCCGCCGCTCAAGGTCGAGACGGCATCACCAACGCTGTTTGCGCGCAATTTCAGCCGGCGCCCGAGTTCGTCGGCGCGCTTCATCTCCTTGCGCCGCTCGATGAAGCCCATGCCGTTCGATATCCTGCCGATATCGAGTGCGGAAACATTGGAAGCGATGGACATGTTGAGGAACAGTCCGTCACCCTTGCGATCCTCGGAGAGATAGACCAGCCCCTCGCGGATGCTGTCCCGATAGTCTTTCAGCTTCAGCGGCCGGCCACGCAGCGTAACCTCGCCTCTCGGTTTTCCCTCCAGCCGACAGACGGCCCGCGCAATCTCGCTGCGGCCCGCGCCGATCAGCCCGGCGAGCCCAAGAATTTCGCCCCGGCGCAGGTCGAAATCGACATCGAAAACGCGCCTTCCTTCATTCAGGCCCCGAACCGAGAGAATGACGTCGTCCGATTTTTCATCGTCCGAAAGCTTTGGCGGATAGAGCTTGTCGAGAACCCGCCCGACCATGCTGTTGACGACTTCTTCCGGGGAAATATCGGCAATATTCTCCGTCCTGATATGGCAGCCGTCGCGCATGACGGTGATGCGGTCGCAATGCTCGAAAATCTCCGCCATGCGGTGAGAAATATAGATGATGGCGATACCGCGCGCCGCCAGCCGGTGCATGATCTTGAAAAGCGTCTGCGCCTCGGTCTCGGTGAGTGCCGCCGTCGGCTCGTCGAGGATCAGGATACGGCAATCGAGCGTCAGTGCCTTGGCGATCTCGACGATCTGCTGCTGCGAAATCGACAGGTCGCCGGCCCTTCGGGCGGGATCTATATCGCCGATCTCCCGCAGCACCTTTGCCGCCCGCTTTTCCAGATCGCGATAATTCATGAACCAGGAACGGCTTTGGCCGGTCTGCGACATGAACATGTTTTCGGCGACCGAAATCTCCGGGCAGAGCGCGATCTCCTGATGCACGAAACCGATGCCGAGCCGGTTCGCCGCATTGGGCGAGGATATCTTGACCGTTTTGCCATCCAGCACGATTTCCCCGCCATCCGGCTGCAGAATGCCGTCGATGATATGCATCAGCGTCGACTTGCCGGCACCGTTTTCACCCGCCAGCGCGTGGATTTCGCCGCGCCGCAGCTCCAGCGCCGCATTGCGCAGCGCCCGCACGGGGCCAAACGCCTTGTGAATATTCGTCATGCTGAGGATGACCTCACCCATAACGCCCTCCCGAACCTGCTTCCCCTTGTGGCCGGCGAGGCGCAAACCTCGCCGGGTCCAGAGCGACGCGTCAGCGCCCCTTCATATAGTCGTTGAGATCGAAGGAGGCGGCGTTCGCCTTGGTGATGACGGCGAAACCATTGTCCATCGAAGGAACCTGCATCGGGTTGAAGCCGGAAACCTTGTAGTCGTTGAACGGGTCGATCAGATCCGAATGGGCGCCGAGAAACGTGTTCATGAAGCCCATGAAGCCCTGAACCCCCTGATTGGGATTGATGGACATGTAGATATTGCCCTGCTTGATATGCTCCAGCGTGGCCGGGGTGATATCCGCATGCAGGATCAGGACCTTCTTCTTCGCCTCAAGGACCGCAGCCGTCGCGCCTTCGGCCGAACCGGCTTCGGGAATCCACAGGGCACCCAGATTGGGGTTGGCCTGCAGCAATGCGCCGACCGCCTGGTAGGCAAGGTTCGAATCCTGATTGGTCGCCTGACGGCCGACCAGCTTCATCTGCGGATAGGTGCGCCCCATATAGTCGATGAGGGCCGTGACGCGCAGATCGTGGTTGCTCTGTCCCGGATTTTCCAGAACGGCATATTCACCTTTTTCGCCGAGTTTCTTGACGATTTCGTCAGCCGCGAATTTCGCCTCGGCAACATTGTCAGAGGTGATATAAGCGGTGCGCTTCGACTTCGGAGAATCCGCCGCAAAAGTCGTCACCGAAACGCCGGAGCCGATCGCCTTGTTGATCGGTTCGATAAAGGGATCGGCCTGCATCGGGTGCAGCAGAATGCCTTTCGGCTTCTTCACCAGTTCCTGCTCGAAAGATGCGATCTGCTTGGTGATGTCATATTCCGGGGTGCCGGTGAAAACGGCCTCGCAGCCGAGCGCCTTTGCGGCCTGCTTGAACCCCTCGAAGACCGGCACCCAATAGGGGTGGCTGGAAACCATGACGTTCATCACATAGGTCTCACCCGGCTCGCAGGCAAACTTGCCCGCAGCAACGGCCTGTGAACCGGCACCAGCGGAAATCGCCACGGCTAAAACACCCGCGGCAGCGGTCGATTTCAGAAAAGCCAACATATTCCCCTCCCAAGGACAATGACTTAGTCCGCAATAAATTTTATTGGATGTAATTTATTGCATGTCAATTGGGATAGCCGGAAACCGAGCAGCCGTCAATGCCTTTGAATTTTATTTTATAACGTGAAATTTATTGCGACCTATTCAGAGAAGAAGGGATATCAGGTGGGAACCGGCCCAGAAGCGGCAGCGGTGAACAGCGCCTAATCGGCATCGAGCAAATAAAGGATGAATTTGTGGAGGACATAAGCGCCGGCAATGGCGGGGACGAAATAGATGAAGGGATGGACTATCGCCATATCGAACGCACTTTTTCGAGATCGGACTAAGTCGTTGCCAGCTGAATGAAGCGAATGGCATCACCGACAGTGGAAAGACTGTCTGCGGCGGCATCGGGAATTTCGATGCCAAATTCCTCTTCGATCTCCATGACGATCTGAACGACCTCAAGCGAATCCGCATTCAGATCTTCGGAAAAATTCGCCGTATCGATTATTTTATCATCCGCTATTCCGAGCTGCTCGCCGATGATTTTTGTCACCCGGTTTCTTATCTCGGATATTGCGGTATCTGTCGTGACCGAAAAACTCACCATCTCGACTCCGAGTTGCTGTCTTCCCTGCTGACGTCATCCGACATCCACCGATAAAAGACGAAAATTCCCATTGCGAGGACAACAAGGGATATGAGGCTACCCAGGTTCGACATTGCTCTCTCATTTCTACCCCCCCCCCCCGATAAAATCTAAGCTTCGGAAGGCGTGACAGGCAATGAGGATTTTGTAATTTATTGTTGCATAACCGGCATTTAGATCGCCCTTTATCTCAGAACTTTTCCGGTTTTTGGGGAATTGTATCCGGCTCGCAGGCCGCACCGCAGTGACATGGATAGCCATGCTTCATCCGGCCATAAGCGAAATATTCGGGACGGCTTGATGGTGGCAAGTCACGCAGGTGCTGGATCGCATGTTCGGGAAAACATTTTCGGCAGACCCGCCAAATCCAAAGGCCAAAATGTAAAAAGGCCCTGCAATATCTTGCAAGGCCTTGATACTCAAAATTCGGATGGTGGGCGTGACAGGGATTGAACCTGTGACCCCTACGATGTCAACGTAGTGCTCTCCCGCTGAGCTACACGCCCTCCGTGGCGGCGGATAGACCACAAAACCGGTTCATGCGTCAACTGCTTTTTTTCGGTTTTGTGAAGGTTTTTTGAGAGGCCTTACGCCACAAGGAGTTTGTTGACCTCATCCACCAGATCGCGCAGATGGAACGGCTTGGAAAGCACCTTGGCGTCCTTCGGAGCCTTCGAATCGGCGTTCAGTGCAACGGCTGCAAAGCCGGTGATGAACATCACCTTGAGGTCGGGATCGAGTTCGGTCGCGCGCCGCGCAAGTTCGATGCCATCCATTTCGGGCATGACAATATCGGTCAGCAGCAGCGAAAATGGTTCTTCGCGAAGCCGGTCATAGGCGCTTGCGCCATTATCGAAGGAAGAAACCTTGTAACCGGCTTTTTCCAGCGCCTTGACGAGGAAGCGGCGCATATCGTTGTCGTCTTCAGCGAGAAGAATTTTCTGATTCATCATAAGTGACCGTAACTGCTCAATGTTTGGAATACCCTAGCCCGATTATAGGATTTTCACGGTAAATATCCTGTGAACGTGTGAATCGGTATAGCGCTGCTTGGGCGATAGTATGGACTTGCCGCACCGTAACTGGCAACATGAACATCCCGATTGTTTGCGACATGGTAAATGGCACTGAATGGACTGGGTAACGGGTGAATATGAGCTGTTTGAAGTAACGGAACCTGCCGTTCAAACCCTGCCATTCGTCTATAATTCCCCCCATAGCGGCCGCTGCTACCCCATTTCCTTCCTGGAATCGGCGCGACTCGATTCGCATGAGATTCGCCGCTCGGAAGATCACTTCGTCGACGAGCTGTTCGCGGCAGCACCGGAGATCGGCGCGCCGCTTCTGAAAGCGAATTTTCCGCGCGCCTATCTGGACGTCAATCGCGAGCCCTACGAACTCGATCCCCGCATGTTCGAAGGCACGCTTCCGCCTTATGCCAATATCGGCTCCATGCGGGTCGCCGGCGGTCTCGGAACCGTGCCGCGCATCGTCGCCGAGAATATGGATATCTATGCCCACCGTCTGCCGGTCGACGAGGCGCTTTCGCGGATCGAGACGATCTACAAGCCCTATCATGCCTGCCTGCGCCGCCTTTTATCCCGCACCCACGCCAATTTCGGAATGGCGGTGCTGATCGATTGCCATTCCATGCCGGGCAATATCCGCGTTGCCGGCTCTAATCTGCGGCCGGATGTGATTATCGGTGATCGCTATGGCACCAGCGCATCCCAGGAAGTCTCCCGCGCCGCCCTGCATTTTCTTGAGGAACTGGGTTTCATCGCGGTCTGCAACAAACCCTATGCCGGCGGCTTCATCACCGAACATTATGGCCGGCCCATCCGCTCTCTCCATGCGCTGCAGATCGAAGTCAACCGGGCGCTTTACGTGGATGAAAAGACGCTTTTGAAAAAAGCCGATTTTCCCGCCATACAGGCATCGCTTGAAATCTTCATGCGCCAGCTCGGCGCCTTCGTTTCCGAATACGCGATAGAAACGTCGCTCGCTGCCGAATAACGGCTCGAATTACCCGCTCTTTCAACCTTTACCCAAGATCATCTGGCGGCCCGCCGGACAAAAAAAACCGCGCCTTGGCGCGGTCAAGTCTAGGGAGGAAACACCCAAGGAGGGTATTTACAGTCAAAGACTGTAGAATCACGCTACGCAGTAAGTGCACAATTGTCAATCATTTTATTTTATGCATATTTTTTAGGCTTATGCTGAAAATATGGAAACGCCGACCCCCTTAACCGTATGAGTGGACGGCGGATGTGATTCCGGTCTATGCATTGCGCCACAGAATTCAGACCCAATATTCAGGCAATGAGGTTTCGCATGCTGCCCGACCGGGATTTCTTCTTCAAACTTGCCGATGCCGCCAGCGCTGAAACGCTTCCCCGCTTCCGCACGGGTATTGCCGTCACCAATAAACAGGATGGTGGCTACGATCCGGTGACGGAAGGCGATCAGGCAGCGGAAACCGCCATTCGCGCGCTTATCGAAGAACGTTTTCCGCAGCATGGCATTCTGGGCGAAGAACACGGCAATATCGGCCTCGACCGTGACCATATCTGGGTCATAGACCCGATTGACGGCACCCGCGCCTTCATTTCCGGCGTGCCGGTCTGGGGCACGCTGATTGGTTTTCAGTCGGCCGGCCGGGCCACTATGGGCATCATGGACCAGCCCTTCACCAAAGAGCGTTATTTCGCCGATGGCGAAGCAGCCTGGTATTTCGGGCCGGATGGCGAGCGGAAAATACGCACGCGCGACTGTGCTTCGTTATCGGATGCCGTGATGTTCACCACCAGCCCCCACATCTTCACTGCGGAGGAAAAGCCCTGTTACGAAAAAGTGCAGGATCAGGTCCGCCTTTTCCGCTACGGCGTGGATTGTTACGCCTATTGCCTGCTTGCGGCTGGCCATGTCGATCTGGTGATTGAATCCGGCCTGAAGCCCTATGATGTTGGCGCATTGATTCCCGTGATCGAACAGGCTGGCGGCATCATGACCACCTGGGATGGCGGACGTCCGGAAAATGGTGGCCGCATTCTCGCGGCCGGCTCAAAGGCGGTACACGAACAGGCCCTCGCCATTCTCTCGAAGCTCTAGGCAACCCGCTTGAGTGGCCATCACTCCGGCGCAAAAAAAGCGTCGATGGCCGCCAGCGCCTGTTTGCGGAAAACATCACGCTCATGCAGCAATTCATGGCGCGCTCCGGTGATCGGAAGAAGTTGCGCTGCCCGGAAATTGCGTGAGAGTTCTTCCTGCGCCTTATAGGGCGTGATGGTATCCAGCATCGGCGCCAGAATGAGGGTCGGAATGGTGATATCAGTCAGATGGTCCTGACGGACTACCCGCCCCATGGTCTTCAGCGCCTCATAGACCCAGCGCGCCGTCGGCGCACCGATGAAAAGTTCCGGAAATTGCCTGTGCAGTGAGAGATTTCTTGCAAAACGCTTGGCATCCGAGGTGAGCGGATTGCCGTCGAAATCCCGCTCCCGCTGATCCTTGCCGAGCTGAACCCGTCCAAGGCCAACGAGGCTTAGAGCCGTGGCCACCAGCCGGATGACGGATGAGGGGACGGATTGCTGGCTGTCCAGCTCGATAAAGGGCGAACAAAGCGCCAGACGGTCGATCCGGTTCGACAGGCCGGGGGCGGCGGCAAGGGCTGCAAGCGCGCCGGTGGAATGCGCGATCATGAAGAATGGCAGCCGCGTATCCGGCAACACCACCTGCTCAAGAAAAAGGCTGATATCATGCTGATAGTCGGAAAACCGTCGCACATGCCCGGCACCCGGTTTTTTCAGCAATCTTTCGGAGCCGCCCTGCCCGCGCGTATCGAAGGTCGCAACCCAGAAACCCATGGCGGTAAGGTCACCGACCGTTTCGAAATATTTCTCGATACATTCGTTCCTGCCATGCAGCAGAACCACCGTTCCGCGGGCCACCTGGCGGCTGGAACGAAAGATAGCGTATCGAAGCTGTTTACCGCGATCGCCGGTAAAATATCCGACGGTATGGTTGCCGGGAACCGGGTTGTCTTCGCTGGCGCGCAATGTGGCTTCGATCATCGGTCTTTTCCGGCTTTTCTGCCTTTTCGGGATAGGTCGGCGGCGCGGGAAGGTCAAAGAAAAAATTGCCGGAACCGTCGGTTAAAGCAGTCGCGGTTCCGGCGAATAAGACAGAAGAAGAAGGGACGTTATTGCTTCTGTCCACGGAGAATATCTCCGATGACCGATGTTTTATGGCTCGCAAACTGAACGATGCCGGAACCTGACGTTCAGCCATGGTTCATGTTGCTTTCGCCTTTTCGCGCCCCTTGACGCGGCGGCAAGCCATTCCCATCTCATTCATGCGGTCGCCAGAACGGGACCGCGCCATATGTCCGGCCGTCGCCAGAACGGGACGCCGGGCTTAACCGCAAACAGTCGCTTCTTAAGGAGGACACCATGCGTCACGTTGATTTTTCCCCCCTCTATCGTTCCACCGTCGGCTTCGACCGTCTTTTTTCGATGCTCGACGGCCTCGGCCAGCCCGAACAGGCCCAGTCCTATCCGCCCTACAATATCGAACGAACAGGTGAAAACACCTATCGGATCACCATGGCCGTTGCCGGTTTCGATGAAACCGAACTCAGCATCGAATCCCGCGCCAATGCGCTGACGGTGAAGGCCGAGAAGGCCACGGACGAAAAAACGACCGAAGGCGAATTCCTGTATCGCGGTATCGCCACGCGCGCCTTTGAACGCCGCTTCCAGCTTGCCGATCATGTCGAAGTCCAGACCGCTTCGCTGAAGAACGGCCTGCTTCACATCGATCTCGTCCGCAATATTCCGGAAGCCATGAAGCCACGCCGAATTGCGATCTCGTCTGACAGCGCCGAAGCGCCGAAGACCATTGAAGCCCAGATTGCGCCGGCACAGGTCAACTAAACTTTTCTCACATGCAAAACGAACGGCCCCCTTGCGGGGCCGTTTTTATTTGGGGACCTGCGTGCGTCAGCGCGTCGAAACCGCCGCGCCTTCTGCGGCGGCCGTTTCCGCTGTTGCTGCCTTTTCATGAGCCTTGCGGGCGTAACGCTGGGCCAGAACCGCACAGACCATCAGCTGAATCTGATGGAAAAGCATGATCGGCAGGACGATTGCGCCGATGCTCTGGCCCGCGAAGATGGCGCCCGCCATAGGCACGCCGCTGGCAAGGCTCTTTTTCGAGCCGCAGAAGGTGATGGTGATTTCATCGGCCTTGTCGAAACCCAGCAAGCGGCTGCCGAACATCGTCACGCACAGAACGAGCGCCAGCAGCAGGATATTGATGACGATGACCACGCCGATATCCCTGAGCGAAAACGTGTGCCAGATGCCTTCGATGACCGCATCGGAAAAAGCGAGATAAACGACCATCAGGATGGAGCCGCGATCGACCGGGGCCAGCAATTTCTTGCGCGCCCTGATCCAGTCACCGATCCACGGCTGCAGCACCTGACCGACGATGAAGGGCAGAAGCAGCTGCAGGAATATCTGCAGGAAAGCATCCAGCGAAAATCCACCGCCATGACCTCCCACCGTGAACAGCAGGCCGACCAGAAGCGGGGTCAGGAACATGCCGAAAATATTCGATGCGGAGGCCGAACAGATCGCAGCCGGCACATTTCCGCCCGCCATCGAGGTGAAGGCGATGGAGGACTGCACGGTGGATGGTAGCACGCAGAGAAACAACACACCCATATAAAGCGGGGCAGGCAGAATATTCTCGGGAATGAAACCAATCGCCACGCCGAGCAGAGGGAACAGGCCGAAGGTGACGAGAAGGATCGCCAGATGCAGGCGCCAGTGCAGGATACCGGCAATCACCACATCCCGCGAAAGCCGCGCGCCGTGCAGGAAGAACAGCAAAGCGATCGCGAGTTTTGTCGCCAGCCCGAAATACTCCGCCGGCTGACCGCTGATCGGCAAAATGGAGGCCAAAATCACGGTGGCCACCAGCATCATGGTGAAGCGATCAGGTAGGAAACGGGTCATGGGAGGTCTTTCCGGCATCGGTTTTGCTTGAAACGCGCGCTACTATCGCTCATCATGATTTCGGATGCAAAGATTAACAGTTATCATGATTTGAGATAATGCTGAACCTTCAACATCTTGCCAGCTTCGTGATGCTTCAGCAGACCGGCAGCTTCACGCTGGCTGCCGAACGGCTGGGCATTGGCCAATCCACTGTCAGCCAGCATATTCAAAGGCTTGAGGCAGCCCTTGGCCGTCGACTGATCGCACGCAGCACCCATCAGGTAAAACTGACCGGTGAGGGTGAGGCGCTTTTGGGTTACGCCCGCAACATGCTTGACATCGACAGCAAGGTTTCATCGCTCTTCAGCGAAAACCGTCTGCGTGGCCGACTGCGGCTCGGCGTGTCGGAAGATTTCGTCGCCAGCCGGCTGACGGCCATTCTGGAGGAATTCATCCGCCTCTATCCCCTGGTGGACCTTGAACTGACCGTTTCGCTGAGCGGCGTGCTTTACCAGATGCAGGATAATGGCGAGCTGGACGTGGTGCTGGCCAAACGCCGTCTTGGCGACAAGCTCGGCCATTTCCTCTACCGCGAACCGCTCGTCTGGCTGGCGCGCGACCCCGAACGCATGCTCAATCAGCCAGATGCCCTGCCGCTGATTGCCTTTCCGCCGCCGAGCATTACCAGAAAGGCGGCGCAGGAAGCACTGGATCGGGCCGGTCTCGCATGGCGGATCGTCTGCACCTGCGGCAGCCTGAGTGGACTTACCGCTGCGGCAAGGGCGGGCATGGGCATTCTGGTGCAACCCCGCAGCATGGCACCCGCCGGTCTCAAGGAAATTGCAGCGGATGTGCTGCCAGCTCTGGAAGATGTGGAATTCGTGCTTCAGCCGAGCAAGGGTACGGATACGAAGCTGGTGCGCGCCCTTTCCGATCTCGTATCGAGCAAGAGCATCGCACCCGGCAGCTTCGTATAGATTTCCCTGCGCATTGTCCGGACGTAAAACCGCTACGCAGTTTTACTGGAAATGCTCAGTTTTCCCGCTTCGAGAGGCAGCGGCCGACACTGTCGCGCCAGCCGGCGATGGCGTTCTTTCGCTCGCCCTCTTCCATCTCCGGGCTGAAGCGGCGGTCACGCCGCCAATGGTCGGCAAAGGCCTTGCGGTCCGGCCAGATGCCGGCGCGGGAAGCCGCAAGCCAGGCCGCACCGAGAATAGTCGTTTCCAGAAAGACCGGCCGGTCGACCGGTGCCGCGAGAATGTCCGCCAGTCGCTGCATGGTCCAATCGGAAGCGACCATGCCACCATCCACCCTCAGCACCGTCTTGCCATTGTCACCCGCCCAGTCCTTGCGCATGGCATCCAGAAGATCGAAGGTCTGGTAGGCAACGCTTTCCAGCGCCGCGCGCGCGAATTCCGCAGGGCCGGTGCCGCGCGTCAGGCCGAAGATCGCGCCGCGCGCCTCGGCATCCCAATAGGGCGCGCCAAGACCGGTAAAGGCCGGCACGAGATAAACACGCTGCCTGGGATCGGCCTTTTCGGCAAGCGCGCTGACTTCGGACGCAACCGAGATGAAACCAAGCTCGTCACGCAGCCATTGCACGGCGGCGCCGGCAATGAAGATCGAGCCTTCGAGCGCATAGGTCGTCACGCCATCGAGACGATAAGCAATTGTCGTCAGCAGCCGGTTGGTGGAGGCCACCCGGTCGGTGCCGGTGTTGAGCAGGGCAAAACAACCGGTGCCATAGGTGGATTTCATCATGCCCGGCTCGAAGCAGGCATTGCCGATCACCGCCGCCTGCTGGTCGCCGGCAACACCAAGGATCGGAATTTCCGCGCCCAGCAGCGATTTGTCCGTCACGCCGAAATCGGCGGCGCAATCCAGCACTTCCGGCAACATGGCGCGGGGAATGTCGAGGATGGACAGGAGTTCGTCATCCCAGGCATTGTCTTCGATATTGTAGATCAACGTGCGCGAGGCGTTGGTGGCATCGGTCACATGGCGCCGGCCGCCGGTGAGGCGGTAGATCAGGAAACTGTCGACGGTGCCGAAGCAGATGTCTCCCTTCACCGCCTTTTCGCGAAGGCCGCTGACGCTATCGAGAAGCCATTTCAGCTTCGTGCCGGAAAAGTAGGGATCGAGCAGCAGTCCGGTCTTTTTCGAAAAAAGCGGCTCGAGCCCCCTTCTTTTCAAATCCTCGCAAATCGGCGCGGCGCGCCGATCCTGCCAGACAACGGCGCGGTGCACCGCCTCGCCCGTGTTGCGGTCCCACAACACAGTCGTTTCGCGCTGATTGGTGATGCCGATGGCCTCGATATCGGAGGCGGCGATGCCGGCATCGGCAAGTGCCAGCCGGATGGTTTCGAGCACGCTTTTCCAGATATCCTCGGCATCGTGTTCGACCCAGCCGGAGGCCGGGAAATGTTGCGGAAATTCTCGCTGACCGACACCGATAACCCGCATGTCGCGATCAAAGACCATCGACCGTGTCGACGTCGTTCCCTGATCGATCGCCAGAATATAACCGCCCATCATGCCACTCCCTTTCAGACGCAATGACCGGGGCGGCAAGCCGCCCCGGTTTCAGATTTTACGCAGACATCACTTCTGCCAGCTTTTGACCAGTTCGTCGTAATTGACGGTGACCGGCTTTTCCTTTTCGTTGGCAATCTTCAGCTGCGGCGCCAAATTGCCCTTCGAAACGGCATCCTTGTTCCAGTATTCGATATCGTGCTCTTCCGCCAGTTTCGGGCCGATATCACCCTGAACGCCGGCGCGTTCCAGACGGCTCATGACCTTTTCCTGCTCGGCGCAAAGGGAGTCCATCGCGGCTTGCGCGGTTTTTGCACCCGATGAAGCATCGCCGATCGCCTGCCACCACAGCTGCGCCAGCTTCGGATAATCAGGAACGTTGGTGCCGGTCGGCGACCATTGCACGCGGGCCGGTGAACGATAGAACTCGATGAGACCGCCGAGTTTGGACGCCCGATCCGTGAAGCTCTTATGGTGGATGGTGGTGTCGCGAATGAAGGTGAGACCCACATGGCTCTTCTTCACATCCACGGTCTTGGAGGTCACGAACTGTGCGTAGAGCCAGGCGGCCTTGGCGCGGTCGTCGGGGGTGGATTTCATCAACGTCCACGAACCCACGTCCTGATAACCGAGCTTCATGCCGTCCTTCCAGTAGACGCCGTGCGGCGAAGGTGCGACGCGCCATTTCGGCGAACCGTCCTCGTTCACAACAGGCAGGCCGGGCTTGGCCATATCGGCGGTAAAGGCCGTGTACCAGAAGATCTGCTGGGCGATATTGCCCTGCGCCGGCACCGGACCGGATTCGGAGAAGGTCATGCCCTGCGCTTCCGGCGGCGCATATTTCTTCAGCCATTCGAGATATTTCTCGATGGAATACACCGAAGCCGGGCCGTTGGTATCGCCGCCGCGCGCCACGCAGGAGCCGACCGGCTGCGACTTGTCGTTGACCTTGATGCCCCATTCATCGACCGGCAGACCGTTCGGCAGGCCCTTGTCGCCGTTGCCGGCCATGGAGAGCCAGGCATCGGTAAAGCGCCAGCCGAGCGACGGATCCTTCTTGCCGTAGTCCATATGGCCGAAGACCTTCTTGCCGTCGACATCGCGACCGGTGAAGAATTCGGCAATATCCTCATAGGCCGACCAGTTGACCGGCACGCCGAGGTCATAACCGTATTTTGCCTTGAAATCGGCCTTGTTCTTTTCGTTGTTGAACCAGTCGTAACGGAACCAGTAGAGGTTCGCGAACTGCTGGTCGGGAAGCTGGTAGAGCTTCTTGTCCGGCGCGGTTGTAAAGGCGCTGCCGATGAAGTCCTTGAGATCGAGGCCGGGATTGGTGACGTCCTTGCCCTCATTGGCCATGAAGTCTGTGAGGTTGCGCACCTGCTGGTAGCGCCAATGCGTGCCGATGAGGTCGCTATCGTTGACCCAGCCGTCATAAAGGTTCTGGCCGGTCTGCATCTGGGTCTGGATTTTTTCGACGACGTCACCTTCCTGGATCAGGTCGTGCGTGACCTTGATGCCGGTAATGGCGGTGAAGGCCGGAGCCAGAACCTTGGATTCATATTCATGGGTCGTCAGAGATTCGGAAACGACCTTGATTTCCATGCCCGCGAAGGGTTTCGCGGCATCGACAAACCATTGCAGCTCCTTTTCCTGATCGCCACGCGAAAGCGACGAGAGATCGCCGATTTCCTTGTCCAGAAACTGCTTTGCTTCCTCCATTCCGGCGAAAGCGGAACCCGTCATTGCCAGCAGCATGGCCGCCATCGTCGTCATCAGATGCCGTCGCATATCAGTCCTCCCAGGGGTTTGCGATTGCATGAAGTCTGCGGGTGCGGTTTTCCTCCGCCGCACCATTTTCCTGCTCTAGACAAAACGGAAAACGCCGATGGCGTAGACCAAGGATAGAGCGAGAGCCCACCACAGGTTCGGGCCAACCAGCCCGAGCCATGCGAGATGAATGAAGGCGCTGCCGAGCAGCGAGATGAACAGCCTGTCGCCGCGCGTGGTCTCGAAGCGCAGAAGGCCGAAACGGGGATTGCCGCCGGGCGAGAGATATTCCCAGAACCACATGCCGACGAGCAGCAGCGCGATGGCGCCAAAAAAGGCCGCCGTCTGCCAGGTCCACGCCATCCATGAAAAATCGGGCATGTGCATCATGGTCAAACCCTCCCCAGCGCGAAGCCCTTGGCGATGTAATTGCGTACGAACCAGATCACCAGCGCACCGGGGATCAAGGTCAGCACGCCGGCGGCGGCAAGCAGGCCCCAGTCCATGCCGGCGGCCGAAACGGTGCGCGTCATCGTGGCGGCAATCGGCTTGGCGTCCGTGGTCGTCAGCGTGCGGGCGATCAGAAGTTCGACCCACGAGAACATGAAGCTGAAGAAGCAGGCGACTCCGATGCCGGAAGCGATGAGCGGCATGAAGATCTTCACGAAGAATTTCGGGAAGGAATAGCCGTCAATATAAGCGGTTTCGTCGATTTCCTTCGGCACGCCGGACATGAAGCCTTCGAGAATCCACACCGCCAGCGGCACGTTGAACAGGCAATGCGCCAGCGCCACCGCGATATGCGTGTCGATCAGCCCGAAAGCCGAATAAAGCTGAAAGAAGGGCAGAGCGAAGACGGCGGGCGGGGCCATGCGGTTGGTCAAAAGCCAGAAGAACAGGTGCTTGTCGCCCAAAAAGCGATAACGCGAGAAAGCATAGGCCGCCGGCAGCGCTGCCGCCACCGAGATCACCATGTTCATGACGACATAGATGATCGAATTGATGTAGCCCGAATACCAGGATGAATCGGTGAAGATCGTCCGGTAGTTCTGCAGCGTCGGCTGATGCGGATAAAGCGTCATGGATGACACGATTTCCGTGTTCGTCTTGAAGCTCATATTGACGAGCCAGTAGATCGGCACCAGCAGCAGCAGGATATAGATCGTCGGCACCAGCCAGGAAAAACGCGACGGCCCGTGATGGCGGCGCCGCGCATTGACGGCAAGGCCGGATCGTCCCGCCGCCCCGGCTCTCACCGGCGAATTGCCGATGCCGTTGCGCTCCACGCTTGTGGTGACATCAGAGGCGCTCATGTCTCAAGTCTCCGCGTCGTGGCTGGTCATGACGGTGTAGAACACCCAGGACAGCAGCAGGATGATGAGGAAGTAGATCAGCGACATGGCCGCCGCCGGCCCGAGGTCGAACTGGCCGAGCGCCATCTTCACGAGATCGATGGACAGGAAGGTGGTGGAATTGCCCGGGCCGCCGCCTGTGACGACGAAAGGCTCGGTATAGATCATGAAACTGTCCATGAAGCGCAGCAGGAAAGCGATCAGCAGCACCCGCTTCATTTTCGGCAGCTGGATGTAACGGAACACCGCAAAACGCGACGCGCCATCGATCCTGGCTGCCTGATAATAGGCATCCGGAATGGAGACGAGGCTGGCATAGCACAGGAGCACCACAAGGCTCGTCCAGTGCCAGACATCCATGATGACGACGGTGATCCACGCATCGATCGGATCATTGACATAGTTGTAGTCGAGCCCGAGCTGATTGGCGTAATAACCGAGCAGGCCGATATCGCTGCGGCCGAAAACCTGCCAGATGGTGCCGACGACGTTCCACGGCACCAACAGCGGCAACGCCATGGTGACGAGGCAGATCGGCACGCCAATGCCGGATTTCGGCATCTTGAGCGCGATGAAGATGCCGAGCGGAATTTCAATCGCCAGAATGATGCCGGAAAACAGCAGGTTGCGCCCCAGCGCATCCCAGAAACGGTCCGAGGCGAGAATTTCCTCGAACCATTGTGTTCCCGCCCAGAAGAACTGGTTATTGCCGAACGTATCCTGCACCGAATAATTCACGACGGTCATCAGCGGAATGACGGCGGAAAAGGCGACCAGCACCAGCACCGGCAGCACCATGAACCATGCCTTGTTGTTCCAGCTCTTTTCCATGGTCAGGCCCCCATCTTTACACGCCATGAATCGGCGAAAACGCCGATGGCGGCCGGATCGAAGCGAACACCCGCTTCCGCCGGGATTTCCTCGTCTTCGGCAACGACGATCGCGAGTTTCTGGCCGGCGAACCGGGCACGCACGATCTTCTGTCGGCCGATATCCTCGACCTTGTCGACCGTGATGGGCATGCCGCCCCGTTCCAGCCGGACAAATTCCGGGCGGATGCCGATCTCGATGCGTTGCGCTCCGTCAACCTTTGGCGCACCGGCCAGCGGCACGCCAAGGCCGCCGACCATTGCGGTCGCGCCATCGATACTGGCGGGCAAAACATTCATGCCCGGCGAGCCGATGAAATAACCGACGAATGTATGTCCCGGTCGTTCGAAAAGCTCGGCAGGCGTGCCGATCTGGACGATCTGCCCGTCATACATGACCACAACCTTGTCGGCGAAGGTCAGCGCCTCGGTCTGGTCATGGGTGACATAAACCATGGTGAAACCGGACTGCCGGTGCAGCCGCTTCAACTGCGAGCGCAGCACCCATTTCATATGCGGATCGATCACCGTCAGCGGCTCGTCGAACAGGATGGCGTTGACATCGGACCGCACCAGCCCGCGCGCCAGCGAGATCTTCTGTTTCTGATCCGCCGTCAGACCACGCGCATGACGTTTGGCCATGCCGGAAAGATCGGTCATTTCGAGGATTTCCCGCACCCGACGGTCTACCTCGGCTTCCGGCACATGCCGGTTGCGCAACGGAAAGGCCAGATTGTCGTAAACCGTCATCGTGTCGTAGACGACCGGGAACTGGAATACCTGTGCGATATTGCGGTCTTCCGTGGCGAAATCGGTCACGTCGGTTCCATCGAAGGCAATGTGACCTTCGGACGGCCGCAGCAGCCCGGAAATGATGTTGAGCAATGTGGTCTTGCCACAGCCGGAAGGGCCGAGCAGCGCATAGGCGCCGCCATCTTCCCATTCGTGATGGACTTCCTTCAGCGCATAGTCGCCGGCGGCCTGCGCCTTTGCGTTATAGGCGTGTCGGATGTGATCGAGCGTGATGCGTGCCATGACCGATCTCCCTCAAGCCGCTTCGCCGATGGCGCGGCCATTCGCGTCAAAGGCCATCAGGTGTTTTGTATCGAGAAACAGCTCTATGTCCCTGTCCGGCTCGATGTCGTGAATGCCATGCGCCAGCATGACCCAGCGCCGGCCGGAAAATTCCACATGCACGAAGCTTTCCGATCCGGCGATTTCCGAAATCAGCGTCCGCGCCCGGATCGACTGCCGGGCCTCGCCCTTCGCATGCGGGAAAAGATGATGCGGCTGGAAGGCGATGGTTAAAGGTCCATCCGGCACGGCGGCAAGATGCGCCGGCACCGCAATCACCGCCTGGTCGGCACGGGTGAATGCGCCGCCCGCCTTGATGACCTCGATGGTGTTGAGCGGCGGGTCTGCAAAAATTTCCGCGGTGACGATATCCACCGGACGCCGGTAAACCTCGATGGTGCGGCTGAACTGCGTTACCCTGCCCTCGTTGAGCGTTGCGGTATTGCCGCCCAAAAGCAGCGCCTCTGATGGTTCGGTGGTGGCATAAACGAAGATCGCACCTGACTCGGCGAAGATGCGCGGCAGTTCCTCGCGCAATTCCTCGCGCAGCTTGTAATCGAGATTGGCGAGCGGCTCATCGAGCAGCACCAGATTGGCGTTCTTGACGATGGCGCGGGCAAGCGCCGTGCGCTGCTGCTGGCCGCCCGAAAGATTGAGCGGCGTACGGTCGAGATAGGGCGTCAGCTTCAAAAGCTCGGCGGCCTTCCTCACTTCCCGGTCGATGGTCGACTGATCCTTGCCGGCAACCCGCATGGGCGAAGCGATGTTTTCGTAGACGCTCAGCGCCGGATAGTTGATGAACTGCTGATAGACCATGGCGACGTTACGCTTCTGCACCGGAAAGCCCGTCACGTCTTCGCCATTGAAAAAGATCGAGCCGGCGCTCGGCTTGTCCAGCCCGGCCATCAGCCGCATCAGCGTCGTCTTGCCCGAAAGTGTCGGTCCAAGCAGGACGTTCAGGCTTCCGCGCTGCAACGTCAGATCGGTCGGGTGAATATGATATTCACCGCCAACCATCTTCGAGACGTTTCGCAATTCAAGCATGGTGATCCAAAGCCTCCTCCGCTTTTATCCGGATCGTCAGATTGCCCTTAAGCGTCCACCTGCAATGTCTCCGATATAGTCCTCCAACGCACGCACCTCCTCCGGGGTAAAAAAGAGCCCCTGCTTGGTGCGGCGCCACAGAATATCCTCCGCCGTCAGCGCCCATTCCCGCGCCATCAGCCAGCGAACCTCAGCCTCGTAGAGCGTACCGCCGAAATACCGCCCCAGCGCCGCCGCATCCGTCGCATTGCCGATCAGCGCCGCGGCATCCGTTCCGTAGCAGCGCACAAGCCGCTTCGCATGACGCTCTTCGAGAAAGGGGTAACGCGACCGCAGCGCCGAAACTTCCGCGGTGTAGGCCTCGGCACCGAAATTTCCACCCGGCAAATGTGAGCCCGCCGTCCATGGCGCGCCCTTTTCACCCAGCGCATCGCCGATTTTTTCAAGAGCATGTTCGGCAAGCCGCCGATAGGTGGTGAGCTTGCCGCCGAAAATATTGAGAAGCGGCGCTTCGCCCTCCTCCCCCTCGGTTTTCAGCACATAATCGCGGGTCGCTTCCTGCGCTTTTGACGCCCCGTCATCGAACAGCGGGCGCACGCCGGAATAGGTCCAGACGATATCGGCCGGCTCCACCGGTTCAGCGAAATATTCGCTTGCCGCATTGCAAAGATAGCTGATCTCCTCGTCGCTGATCTTAACAGCCCGGGGGTCGGCGGTATAGTCGCGATCCGTCGTGCCGATCAGCGTAAAGTCCTGTTCATAGGGAATGGCGAAGATGATCCGCCCGTCCGGATTCTGGAAAAAATAGGCTCGCGGATCGGAAAATTTCTTGCGCACGATGATGTGGCTGCCCTGCACGAGGCGGACATTATGGACATTGTTTTTGCCGAATGCCGAAGACAGCACCTTGTCCACCCAGGGACCCGCAGCATTCACCAGCATGCGCGCCCGGTAGGTCTTGGCGTCTCCGTCCGCATTTCTCGTTTCGACCCGCCAGAAAGCGCCTTCGCGCCGGGCCGAAACCACCTGCGTGCGGTTGAGGATGAGCGCGCCGCGATTGGCGGCATCGCGGGCATTCAGCACCACAAGGCGGGCATCGTCCACCCAGCCATCCGAATATTCGAAGGCGCGGGCAAAAATCGGTTTCAAAGGCTTCCCGGCGGGATCGCGGCGCAGATCGAGCGAGCGTGTCGCGGGCAGAAGCTTGCGGCCGCCGAGATGATCATAGAGAAATAGTCCGAGGCGCACGAGCCAGGCCGGGCGCACGCCACCCTTCTGAAACGGCAGTACGAAACGCATGGGCCAGATGATGTGCGGCGCCATGGCCCACAGCACCTCACGCTCCATCAGCGCTTCGCGCACCAGACGAAATTCATAATGTTCGAGATAACGCAAACCGCCGTGGATGAGCTTGGTGGCAGCGGATGAGGTGCCGGAGGCGAAATCGTTCATTTCCGCAAGCGCGACGGAATAGCCTCTGCCGACGGCGTCGCGGGCGATGCCGCAACCATTGATCCCGCCGCCGATCACGAAAATATCGTGAATTGCCTCGTCAGACATACATCCTCCCGCGCTTTCATCGATGCTCTCCTCATCGATATATTGAAAGCATGGTCATCTAATTCGAAGATAAAACGAATGTCAAACGAAATTCCGGTATCTCCTGATCAGGCGTCGCGGGCCTCGGTTTCGATCAGCCGGACATCATGATCGGCACAGATGCTGCGGATGGAATCAACCGGACAATGATCGGTAATGAAAGTGTGCACCTGCGAAAGATGGCCGATGCGCACCGGAGCCGTGCGTTCGAATTTCAGCGAATCCGAAACCAGAATGACGTGACGGGCATTGGAGATAATCGCCTGCGCGACCTTGACCTCACGAAAGTCGAAATCCAGCAGAGCGCCATCCTCATCGATGGCCGAAACGCCGATGACGGCAAAATCCACCTTGAACTGACGGATGAAATCCACCGCCGCCTCGCCGACGATACCGCCATCGGAGCCGCGCACGACACCACCGGCAATCACCACCTCGATACCGGGGAAAACCCTCAACCTGTTGGCAACATTGATGTTGTTGGTGATGACCATCAACTCGTGATGGTCCGCCAGCGCTTCACCCACCGCCTCAGTGGTCGTGCCGATATTGATGAAAAGTGATGAGTTGTTGGGGATGAGCGCGGCAGCGGCCGCACCGATCGCCTGTTTTTCGGAGGAAGCAATGGCGCGGCGAGCCTCGTATTTGACGTTTTCATTGCCGCTTGGAAAAAGCGCGCCGCCGTGGATGCGGGTCAGGACCCGCGTATCGCAGAGGTCGTTCAAATCCTTGCGGATCGTCTGGGGAGTGACCGAGAACCGCGCCGCCAGCTCATCGACCAGCACCCGGCCGTTCGCTTTCGCCAGCGCAACGATTTCATCCTGACGCGGTGTGAGCAGCATTTCACCCTCCCTCCTCTTTCAATTTTTTCGTTTTATTGAAGAGCGAACGAAAAACCAATGTCAAGGGACGGTTTTGCAGTAGCGATAGCGGCGGGATGAAAACAGGGAGATGCAATTCCTCCGGCCGGGTGGGAACCGCATGAAGCCATTTGGCACTATTACTTAGCCGGCTTTCTGAATCGTCAGGCCGGAGGCTGACATCGCCGAGGATGCGGCACCAAATGCGTTGCCGATGCCGATGAGCACGGGTTCATTGACACCCAGCCTCTCTACTGCCGCGGCCAGTTGCATGAGCGAACCGCACCAGCGCTGTTCGTTTGAGCGACTGACAGAAATCATGATGACAACCGGCGTCAAGGCTGGCATGCCATGGGCAAGCAGGGACGATTCGATCTCCGCTGCGGTGCGCCCACCCATGTAGAAAACCGTGGTCACGGAAGGGTCGGACAGCGATTTCCAGTCTATATTCTCCGGCAACTTTCCCTGTCGGGAGTGGCCGGTGACAAAACGAACCGACTGGGCATGGTCGCGATGGGTCAAGGAAACACCCAAACGCGAGGCCATGGCGCTTGCGGCGGTAATCCCGGGGACAATCTCGACCGGGATATTTTCAGCCTCTAGCGCGGCGATCTCCTCGCCGGCGCGCCCGAAAATCATTGGATCGCCGGACTTCAACCGCACCACCCGTTTGCCTGCCTTGGCGAGGCGGATCATCATCTCGTTGATGTCTTCCTGCCTGCAGCTTTCCCGGCCGCCGCGCTTGCCAACCAGCATGCGCTTCGCCTCGCGCCGCGCCAGTTCCAGTACCTCGACTGAAACGAGATCGTCGAACAGGATGACATCGGCGGCCTGCAAAGCGCGCACTGCCTTCAGCGTCAGAAGCTCGGCATCGCCCGGCCCGGCACCCACAAGCGTCACGAGTCCGCGCCCCGACCCCGCCCGCGCAGCCTGTGTTCCGATATCCGCAAGCAGCCGTACTTCGCTGTTTTCATCCAGCCTTTCGGTAAACGCCCGATCGACGAATTTTTCCCAGAATGAGCGCCGTGCCGCACCAGCGGCAAGCCGCAGATTGACACGCTCACGGATCGTCTGGGCAAGCGCGCCCCAGTCCTTCAGCGAAAGCGGTAGCAAGGTCTCTATGCGGCGGCGAATGGCCTGCGCCAGAATGGGCGCTGCGCCATCGGTGGAAATCGACACGACCACCGGCGAGCGATTGACGATGGAGCCGAACTGGAACTGGCAGAATTCCGGCTTGTCGATGACATTGACGGGAACACCTGCTGTCCGCGCCGCATGGTAAAATCTTTCGGCTTCCTCATCGGTTTCGCAATCCGCCAGCGCCAGCTCCGCGCCTTCGAAAATATCCGGGACCCACGAACGGTCATGCCATGTCAACATCGGGTTTCTTGCAACAAGCGCCGTAAAGCTTTCCGAAAGCTCGCTTCTTTCGGAATAAAGATGAAGTTCCGCCCCGCAGGCCAGCAGCAGTTCCGCCTTCCATGCGGCGCCATCCGATCCGCCTGCCAGCACCACGCGCTTGCCCTCCAGCCCCCAGAAGACCGGCAATTTGGCAAGCTTCTCCATGCGGGCCGGTTCATTCCGCTGCGGTTTTAAGGCATCCATCGATGATTCCCCTGATTTCGGCGCGGCAGGAGCCGCAATTGGTTCCGGCATTCAACGCCTTGCCGATGGCTTCGACGCTGTGGCAGCCATCACGGATGGCCGCCGTGATCTGGTTCACCCCGACATTAAAGCAGGAGCAGACCGTCGCGCCGGGATCGGCCCGGCCGGCACCGGGACGCCCCGCGACCAGCGCAAAACGCATGCGCAAATCCTCGTGGCGTTCCGAAAGCTGCGATATCGCCCAGTTACGGGCGACAGCCACGGGCTGATTGGCGACGAACAGCGCGGCGAGCAGAGTTTCACCATCGAAAAAGGCCAGGCGCAGGTCATCCGTCTGCCGGTCGCTGTAACCCAGCGGCTCGATCCTGACATCGATACCGAAGACCTGCCGCGCCCAGACTGTCCAGTCCTGCGGCTCCTCCTCGAAGGCGAGCTCCATGCGATAACCGCCATCCGCTTTGGCCGTGGCCCAATAGGCACAATCCGGCGCATTTGGCCGGGTGCGGCAGATGGCGAAACCATAGGCCTTCGCTTCGAAACGCCTTGCCCTTACGCCCATGTTTTTCGAGGCGGGCTGGCCGGAATGCGGATCCGTGACCGGCGCAACCACGACATCGATACGCGCCCGCGCGGCGAACTGGTCGTTCCAGTGCATTGGCGCGAAGACTGAACCGCGCGCCTGCCTTTCGCTGACCAGCGCCCGTAGCAGAACCTTGCCATGGGGACTTTCCAGCTCCACCAGATCGGCGCTGCCGATTCCCAGCGCCTGCGCATCACGCGGGTGAAGCTCGGCGAAGGGTTCAGCGATATGGGCGGTGAGACGCGCACTTTTGCCGGTACGGGTCATGGTGTGCCATTGATCGCGGATGCGGCCGGTATTCAGCGTCAGCGGATAGTCCGCCGATGTCCTGCCGGTCTCCGGCAAGGCAGTGGCGATGAAGCGCGCGTTGCCATCGGCATGGTAAAACCGCCCATCCGCGAAAAAGCGGGTAACGGCGGCATCGCCGGGGCTGGTTTTTGGCCATTGAAAGGGTGCCATCGCATCATAGGAATTCCGTTCGATGCCGCTGATATCGAAATCGCGGCTGCCCGCATTCTCAAAGCCGGAAAGGGCCGCATGTTCGGCAAAAATCTCCGATGCCTGGCCAAAAGCGAAGGCCGCATCGAAGCCCATGCGCCGGCCCACTTCCGCCATTTGCCACCAGTCGGCCTTCGCTTCACCCGGAGCATCGAGAAAACCGCGCTGGCGGGAAATCCGCCGTTCGGAATTGGTGACCGTGCCGTCCTTTTCCCCCCAGCCGAGCGACGGCAGGAGAACGTGGGCATGGCGGGCCGTGTCGGTAGAAGCCATGACATCGGACACCACGACGAAAGGACAGGCCTTGATGGCCGCCTCGACGGCACCGGCATCCGGCATGGAAACCACCGGGTTGGTCGCCATGATCCACAGCGCCTTGATGCGACCGTCAGCCACCGCCCGGAACATATCCACTGCCTTCAGGCCGGGCTTTTCCGCAATGGCGGGTGAGGCCCAGAAGCGCTGCACGCGGTCGCGGTCCCCGGCATTTTCGATAGCCATATGGGCGGCCAGCATGTTGGCAAGACCGCCAACCTCGCGCCCGCCCATGGCGTTCGGCTGGCCGGTCAGCGAAAACGGCCCCATGCCCGGCCGGCCGATGCGGCCGGTGGCAAGGTGGCAATTGATGATCGCGTTGACCTTGTCCGTGCCGCTTTGCGACTGGTTGACACCCTGGCTGTAGCAGGTGACGGTTTTTTCGGTGCGTTCGAACAATTCGTAAAAGGAAACCAGTTCGGCGATGGTCAGGCCGCTGGCCTCGGCGATCTCCTGCAGGCTGTATTCAGTTGCTGCCTGCATCGCAGCATCAAAACCGACCGTATGGTTTCCCACATAACCCTTATCGATTGCAGGACTATCGGAAAGATGCGCCAGCAAGCCGGCAAACAACGCCACATCGCCATCCGGCCGGATGGCGAGGTGCATATCGGCAATATCGGCGCTCATCGTCCGGCGCGGATCGATGACAACGACTTTCATGTCCGGCCGTGCAGCCTTTGCCGCCGCAAGCCTTTGGTAGAGAACCGGATGACACCAGGCGAGATTGGAACCGGTGAGGATCACCAGATCGGCAAGCTCCATATCCTCATAGGTGCCCGGCACCGTATCGGCCCCGAAGGCGCGGCGATGGCCGGCGACGGATGACGACATGCAGAGCCTTGAATTGGTATCGATATTGGCCGAGCCGATGAAACCCTTCATCAGCTTGTTGGCGAGGTAATAATCCTCCGTCAGCAATTGGCCGGAGACGTAAAAGGCGACCGAATCCGGGCCGTGTTCGGCAATAGCTTGAGAGAAGCGGGAAGCGACAAGATCGAGCGCTTCGTCCCATGCCGCCCGTCTGCCGCCGATTTCGGGGTGGAGCAGGCGGCCGTCGAGGTCGATGGTTTCGGCCAGCGCCGAGCCCTTGGAACACAGCCGGCCGAAATTGGCGGGGTGATCCTGATCGCCCCTGACGGAAACGACACCATTGTCATTGACGGTGGCGATGACGCCGCAGCCGACGCCGCAATAGGGACAGGTGGTTTTTGTTTCAACGGGCATGGGTTTGCCCTCTCAGTGGGTGGGGGTTACCCTGTCTCGGCGCGTGGCGCTTACCCCCCTCTGTCCTGCCGGACATCTCCCCCTCAAGGGGGGAGATCAATTGCGGCACGGACACCAATTCACAGCTTGCAACGCGGCCCGCGGCTATGAGGCGGGGAGCCATCCGCTTGTCGATCTCCCCCCTTGAGGGGGAGATGCCCGGCAGGGCAGAGGGGGGTACCATCGCCGCCATCGCAATTCACTCCGCCGCAATCATCAGCGTTTCAAGCGCTATCGAAAGCCGCCCATCCAGATTCCGCACCGGAATGGTCCGCACCTCCCCTTCATCCGCCCCCAGCGCCTTGCCGGTTTCGAGCGAAATCACCCAATTGTGCAGCGGACACGTCACCGAAGCGCCGTGCACGATGCCCTGAGAGAGCGGCCCGCCCTTGTGCGGGCAATGGTCCTCAATCGCGAAGACCTGATTTTCCGCCGTGCGGAACACGGCGATCTTGCCCATCGGCGTCTTCACGCAGCGCGCGCCCCGCAGCGGAATGTCGGCGATATCGCCAATATCGATCCAGTTGCTGTCCATCGTTCTCACTCCGCTGCCTCGCTGAAACCGATTGCCGCCATGGGCCTGAATTCGTGCTTGTCGTGACCGGACACACGTTCCGACCAGGGATCGACCTGCGCGAATTTCTGGCTGAAGACGAAGCGGTCGAAATAGGCCCGGCGCTTTTCGGCATCGTCCATGATCTGGCGGCGGATCTCGTCGTAGCCGATGCGCTTGGCCCATTTGTAAATGCGCTCGAGGTAACGCGCCTGTTCGCGATACATCTGCGTCAGCGCCACGATATGCTCCAGCGCCTCGTCTTCGGTCTTGACGAGACCCAGCACTTCCGTGCCCTTGATATCGAGACCGGCGGCACCGGCAAAATGGATCTCGAAACCGGAATCGACACAGATGACGCCGATATCCTTGCAGGTCGCCTCCGCGCAGTTGCGCGGACAGCCGGAAACGGCAAGCTTCAGCTTGGCCGGCGTCCATGAGCCCCACATGAATTTTTCGATGCGGATGCCAAGCCCCGTGGAATCCTGCGTGCCGAAGCGGCACCATTGCTGGCCCACACAGGTCTTCACGGTCCGCAGGCCCTTGGCATAGGCCTGACCCGAGATGAAGCCGGCCTTGCCGAGATCGGCCCAGACGGCCGGCAGATCCTCCTTCTCGATGCCGAGAAGGTCGATGCGCTGGCCGCCCGTCACCTTCACCATCGGGATTTCGAACTTGTCGACCACATCGGCAATTGCCCGAAGTTCCGAGGAGGAGGTGACGCCTCCCCACATGCGCGGCACGACGGAGTAGGTGCCGTCCTTCTGGATATTGGCGTGGACACGCTCGTTGATATAACGCGACTGGTAATCATCGGCATATTCATCCGGCCAGTCGCAGACGAGGTAATAATTGAGTGCCGGCCGACATTTGGCGCAGCCGCAGGAGGTCTTCCATTCCAGCTCCTGCATCACGGCGGGAATAGTCTTCAGCCCCTTGGCCTTGATCAGACGGCGCACATCGTCATGGCCGAGATCGGTGCATTTGCACATGGGCTGCACCGCGGCGGGATTATAGCTGTCGCCAAGAGTTATCGTCATCAGCTGTTCGACAAGGCCGGTGCAATTGCCGCAGGAGGCGGAAGCCTTGGTGTGGGCACGCACATCGTCGAGCGAGGTCAGGCCCTTGGTGGTGATGGCCGTGGTGATCTTGCCCTTGCAAACGCCGTTGCAGCCGCAGATTTCCGCATCATCCGGCAAGGCTGCAACGGCCGCCATAGGGTCCAGCGGAGACCCTCCCTGATAGGCCTGGCCGAAGATCAGGGTTTCGCGCATGGCGGAAATATCGGTCGATTTCTTCATCAGGTCGAAGAACCACGATCCATCCGCCGTCTCGCCGTAAAGCACCGCGCCGATGATGCGGTTTTCCTTGAGGATCAGGCGCTTGTAGACACCGGCGGTGGCATCGCGCAGCACGATTTCCTCGCGGTCGTCACCTTCGGCAAAATCGCCGGCGGAAAACAGGTTGATGCCGGTGACCTTCAATTTCGTATTGGTGACGGAGCCGTGATATTCGGCAGAACCGCCACACAGCCGATCAGCCAGAACCCGTGCCGATTCATAAAGCGGCGCAACGAGGCCGTAGCACATGCCGCGATGTTCGGCGCATTCGCCGAGCGCGTAGATCGACGCGTCCGACGTCATCATGCCGTCATCCACGACGATGCCGCGATTGACGGCAATGCCTGCCTCCTTGGCAAGGCCCGAGGCGGGGCGAATACCGACCGCCATCACCACCATATCGCCCTTGATGACCCGGCCGTCTTCCAGCTCGATGCCTTCGACCTTGTCTTCACCCAGAATGCATTTGGTGTTGGCCTTGGTAATGATATCGATGCCGCGCTCGTTGAGCGCTTTTTCGAGGAGATAGGCCGCTGCCGGATCGAGCTGGCGCTCCATAATCGTCGGCATCAGGTGGATGACAGTGACATCCATGCCCTGACGCTTGAGACCATAGGCCGCTTCCAGCCCGAGAAGACCGGCGCCGATGACGATGGCGCGGCCCTTGCCCTCGGCGATCTCGAGCATCCTGGTCACGTCGTCGAGATCGCGATAGGCGAGCACACCAGGCAATTGATGGCCGGGAACCGGGATGATGAAAGGCGAGGAACCGGTGGCGATCACCAGTTTGTCGTAGGAAACCGTGATGCCGTTTTCGCTGGTGACGGTCTTTTTGTCCCGGTCGATGCCGGTGACCTTCGCGCCCTTGTGCAAGGTGACATTGTTGGCGGCGTACCATTCGTCATTATGGATGACGATATCCTCATAGGTCTTTTCGCCTGAAAGCACTGGCGAAAGCATGATGCGGTCGTAATTGACACGCGGTTCGGCGTTGAAAATGGTGACGTCGTAAAGGCCGGGGGCGGTTTCGAACAGGTTTTCCAGCATGCGCCCCGGCGCCATGCCATTGCCGATGATGACGAGTTTTTGCGTCATGGTGATTACTCCGCGGCTTCGACGAAGCGGTGACGTTCGTAAAGGAACTTCAGCACGGCCTCGCGGCATTTGAGGTAGGTCTTGTCGGATGCAAGCTCGATGCGGTTGCGCGGACGGGCCAACGGCACCTCCAGCACTTCGCCGATATGGGCGGCGGGGCCGTTGGTCATCATCACGATACGGTCGGAGAGCAGCACCGCTTCATCGACATCGTGGGTGATCATCACCATGGTGTTGCCGAGCCGGGCGTGGATTTCCATCACGGCGTCCTGGAGGTGAGCGCGGGTCAGCGCGTCGAGCGCCCCGAAAGGCTCGTCCAGCAGCAGGATTTTCGGCTCCATCGCGAGCGCCCGGGCAATGCCGACGCGCTGTTTCATGCCACCGGAAATTTCGGACGGCTTCTTGTCCTTCGCATGGGCCATCTGCACGAGGTCGAGATTGCGCATCACCCAGTCGTGCCTCTCGGCCCGGGTCTTGGTGTTGCGAAACACCTTGTCGACGGCAAGATTGACGTTTTCATAGACCGAAAGCCACGGCAGCAGGCTGTGGTTCTGGAACACGACAGCGCGCTCCGGACCCGGCTCGTTGACCTCGCGGTTTTCCAGCAGCACGGCACCGGCCGAAACCTTCGTCAACCCGGCGATGAGGTTGAGCATGGTGGACTTGCCACAGCCGGAATGGCCGATGACGGAGACGAATTCGCCTTTTTCGATGGTGAGGTTGATACCTTTCAGCACCTCGGCGCGGGAGCCGCCCTTGTCGAAATATTTGTCGATATGATCGAGCTTCAGATAAGCGTTCATAATTTGGGCCCTCTCAGTTCGCCGCAGCGCCGCGGGTGATGACCTTGCCGAGCGCCGCCACCAGCTTGTCGAGCATGAAGCCGACGACGCCGATATAGGCGAGTGCCACGATGATGTCGGGCAGACGCGAGGAGTTCCACGCATCCCAGATGAAGAAACCGATGCCGACGCCGCCGGTCAGCATTTCCGCTGCAACGATCGCAAGCCACGAAAGGCCGACACCGATGCGCAGGCCGGTGAAGATGTAGGGTGCCGCCGATGGCAGCATGATCTTGAAGAAAAATTCGAGCTGGTTGAGCCGCAGCACTTTCGCCACGTTGCGGTAATCCTGCGGAATATTGCGCACTCCGACCGCCGTGTTGATGATGACCGGCCAGATGGAGGTGATGAAGATCACGAAAATGGCCGACGGATTGCTATCCTGAAAGGCGGCCAGCGAAAGCGGCAGCCAGGCGAGCGGCGGCACGGTGCGCAGCACCTGGAAGATCGGATCGAGGCCGCGCATGGCCCAGACCGACTGGCCGATCACCGCACCGAGGATGATGCCGGCAATGGCGGCGAGGCCGAAACCGTAAGCCACCCGTTCGAGCGAGACCAGAACACGCAGGCCAAGCCCGATATCCTGCGACCCGTTATGGAAGAACGGCGATACAATGAGATCGTAGCTCTCCTCGAAAACCTGGCTCGGCGGCGGAAGGGATGCGCCGGGGGCGGAACAGAGCAATTGCCAAACGCCAAGCAGAATGGCGAGAACGATAAAAGGCGGGATGATGTTGCGGGCCGCCGCCGCACCCCATTTGCGCAGGTCGATCCGCGGCGACTGTTTCGTCGCAAGCGACACGACGTTTGCCTTCTGCGCCGCCGGCTGCTGCGGTTCTTCGTTGAATTTTCGGGCCAATGCGGACATGGGCATTTCCTTTTGATTTCGGTTGCAGTCTGGGGCTCGCCCCTCATCCGGTCTTCAATCGCGCCGGTTGGGCGGTGCGACCGGCGGATGAAGGGCGACACCCCGGGTCTCCTCCTCAGGAGGCCGCCTTGATGGACAGGCTTTCGAGATAGGCGGACGGGTTTTCAGGGTCGAAGACCTTGCCGTCGAAGAAGGTTTCCTTGCCGCGTGACGTAGAGGCGGGAAGATCGGCAACGCCGAGATCCTTGGCGGCTGCGCGCCAGATATCCTCGCGGTTTACCTTTTCCACCAGCGCCTTCACATCCGTATCGGGCGCGAATTTGCCCCAGCGGATATTTTCCGCGATGAACCAGCTGTCATGGCTGTGGAAGGGATAGGAAGCGTGGTCCTGCCAGAACTTCATCTGCAGTCCGGTATTTTCGAGCATGCGGCCGTTGCCGTAATTGATATTGCCCTTCAGGCGGCCAAGCACATCCTTCGGCGGCACGTTGAACCATTGGCGTTTGCCGAGGATGGCGGACATCTCCTCCTTGTTCGCCATCTCGTCGCACCACATCTGCGCCTCCATGACAGCCATCAGCAGCGCCTTGGTGGCGTTGGGGTTCTTTTCCACCCAGTCGGCGCGCATGCCGAGCGCCTTTTCCGGATGGCCCTTCCAGAGTTCGCCGGTGGTACAGGCGGTGAAACCGATGCCCTGATTGACGAGCTGTTCGTTCCACGGTTCGCCCACACAGAAGACGTCCATATTGCCGACCTTCATATTGGCGACCATCTGCGGCGGCGGAACGACGATGGTGGAGACATCCTTGTCCGGATCGATACCGCCGGCGGCCAGCCAATAGCGGATCCAGAGATCATGCGTGCCGCCGGGGAAGGTCATGGCGGCCTTGATTTCCTTGCCTTCGGCCTTCTTTTTCTCAAAAGCCGCCTTCAGCCTGGAAGCATCGAGCTGAACGCCGGTTTCGGCATATTCCTTGGCGACGGAAATACCCTGGCTGTCGAGATTGAGGCGGGCGAGGATTGTCATCGGCACCGGCACATTGTTCTGGGTCACCTTGCCGGTATGCATCAGATACGGCATCGGCGTCAGAATATGCGCGCCATCGATGCCGTTCGATGCGCCGCCGAGCACGAGATTGTCGCGCGTCGCGCCCCAGGAGGCCTGCTTCAGAACCTCGACATCAGGCATGCCGTGCTTGGCGAACAGCCCCTTTTCAGCGGCGATGATGAGTGGTGCGGCATCGGTGAGTGCGATGAAGCCCAGTTTCGCGCCTTTTACTTCCGGTTCCGCAGTGGCCGCGAAAGCGCCGGATGGAAAGGCCACGCGCACAGCGCTGACAAGGGCTGCGGTGGCTGTCGTCTTCAATATCGTGCGGCGGCTGACAGCGCCGGAGAATATCTTTTTCATTCGCATGTTCCCCTTATTGGGCCACCTCTGCGGGTGACGTTTTCGCTTGCGAAAAACCTGAAAATAAAAAAACGCCGCTCGGTGTTTGCGCCGGCGGAACGGGAGGTGTTCCGGGCAGCAAAACCTTGCGACGTCTGTGTCTTCTGAAAGCGCCTATGCCGCGCCCTGCTTGCCCCGATCGCCGTTGACCGGTGCAACCAGGAAGAAGCAAGAGGCGTGCCAATTTATGGAGACTGGATTATAATATTGAAAATAAAAGAGTATTTTTGAAAATCAAACTTATGATTAAATTTTAATCAGCGCGTTTCTTGTCTTCCATTTGTGCAAAAGAAAGAATTCCGCGCTTGAAATTTGCGCAGCCTGCGAGGCACGACGCCGCTCATGCCTCTCCTGAAGCTGGAGGAAAGGGCGCAGCGGTGCGCACGGAAAAACCGTTCACATAGCCTGCAATATCGGCGGGATCGAATACGAGACCGTCCACGAAACGGTCTTGCTCTTGCTGTCCTTCGATACGAATATCGGCATCATCAGGTGCATTGGCCTCGCCCAGCGCCTCCCGATAAATATCCGGTCGGTAGGCAGACAGGGCGGCCTCCACACCGGCCTCGGAAAATTCCGCCTGCCCCCAGCGGATCATCTGGCTGTAGATCCACAATGCCTGACTCTGGCGCGGATAATTGGCGTGGCCGCCGTGGAAGATGAAATAATTGTCGATCACCCGGCGATTGCCTTGGCTGTCGATGCTGAATTCACCGGCAAGCACACGGCGAATGATGCCTTGCGGCGCGCCGATATAACGGGGATCGGCAAGTGCTGCGCTGAGATCATCGTGATTTTCGGCAAGGTCGCACCAGCGCGCGGCGGCATCGAGCGCCGTCAACAGCCGTCCGACCGTTTCCTGCTGGTTTTCCGCCCATTCGGGTCGCATGCCGATGACCTTTTCCGGCGCGGAAGGCCACAAATCCTGCTTGGCCGCAACGATCCGGCCGACACCGCGCTCCGCGGCGACGATGTTCCACGGCGCTCCGACGCAGAAACCGTCAATGGCCCCTGCGGCAAGCGCATCCGACGTCAACGGCGGCGGTACCACCACAAGCTTGACGTCGTGATCGGGGTGAATGCCGCCGGCGGCGAGCCAATAGCGAAATTCGTAATTATGCGACGAAAAGGGATAGGTCATGCCGAGCGTCGGCGGCGGCTCGCCGCGGGCGCGCATATCACCGAGCACGCGCTTCAACGCCTCAGCGTTTTCCAGCGCTCCCGCCGTTTCGGAAAGCCCGGTCAAAGCCTTCATGCGCGCAAACAGCCGGGTCGAAAGCGTGATCGCATTGCCGCCGCGTCCGAGCGAAAAAGGCGTGATCGTCGGCGACGGGTTGGAGCCGAGCCCGAGCATCGATGCGACGGGCATCGGCGACAGCATATGAGCGATATCGAATTGTCGAAACGCCAGCCGGTCGCGCACATTCGCCCAGGAGACATCCTTGACGAGATCGAGCGACAGGCCCTCGCGTTCGGCGAAACCGAATTCAGCCGCGGCAATCAGGACGGATGCGTCGACAAGGGGTATAAAGCCGGCACGCAGGATTTTCTGCCGGTCGCTGCCGACGATTGCCGGTGCGCCCGGGGCTTGCGTTACTCCGCCGTCTGATCCGGCCGTTTTTTCCGGTGCCATATTCATACACTCCACACTGTCCGACTGGCCTTTGTCACATCAACAGGCCGGCCGCGGTGACCACGCTTTGCGCGATCTCGGAAATCTTCTTTTTCTCGTTCATCGCTGTCTGCCGCAAGAGCGCAAAGGCTTCCTCTTCGGAAAGACCGCGCATCTTCATCAGAATGCCCTTGGCGCGCTCGATGACCTTGCGTTCCTCAAGAGCCGATTTGGCTTCTGCGAGTTCCCGCTGCAAACGGCTGAAGGCATTGAAGCGGCTGACCGCCATATCGAGAATGGGCTTGACCCGCTCTTTCTTCAGCCCGTCCACCACATAGGCGGAAACGCCCGCCTCGACGGCTGCCTCGATGGAAGCCGTGTCGGAACGATCGACAAACATGGCGATAGGCCGGCCGACCGTTCGGGTAAGCTGGAAGAGATGCTCCATCATGTCGCGGTTGGGATTTTCAAGATCGATGAAGATGACATCAGGCTGCAGCGTATCGATGGTGCGCGCTACCCCGTTTACTTCATGGATGACCGTGACACGCTGATAACCAGCCTCGCGCAGCCCCTCCTCGATGATGGAGGCGCGGATCGCGTTTTCGTCTATTACGAGAATGGTCAGGTCGCGAAGCGTCATGTCAACATTGATGACGCAGCGCAGCAAACTTGGCAATCGGCTGCGCCAGCAAAAAATGAAGGGAGCCGCAAGGGCCGCTTTCTCCCTTGCTGCCCGTCATGTCAGGAGGCGTGTTCAACGGCCCGTTCAAGCGCCTTCAGAACCGTCCGCTCGGACAGATTGAGATAGATTTCCATCTCATCGCCCGCCTCTTGCGCCTTCCCCTCCTCCATCAGCGACAGGATCTTGCTGTTCATGTCGACAAAGGGGGAATGAAGCTGTTCGGGATCTTTCAGCAGCCCGAAACAAAGCCTGAGTTCAGCGGCGATGCGCTCATAAAAATCGCTGAGGCGAGCGCTGTCGAGAAGATCGACGACGGCAGCATGAAATTTCATGTTGGCGCTGCCCACACCCAGCCAGTCGGCATCTTCACGCTTGATCTTGGCATCCTCGACCGCCGCCCGCATCGTCTTGATCGCGGGATGCTTGTGCCAGGCCTGTCGTAACGCACCGCATTCCACCATGCGTCGCACCCGATAAATATCGATGACCGAGGACATGGTGGGAACGGCGACGAACACGCCGCGATTGGCCTCATGGCGCAGAAGCCCGTCCTTGGTCAGCAGCCGGAAGGCTTCGCGCAGCGAATTGCGGGAAACGTCGAAACGTTCGCTGAAGGCTGCCTCCGAAAGGCGCTGCCCCGGCATCAACTCGCCTGATATCAGCAGGGTGCGGATACCCTTGGCCAATCGATCCGCAAGCGGCAGACCCTCTATCGTTTCGGTCATGGCGCTCCTTTCCTTAAGAGCAATGCAGCATCGGGAATTCCGTGACAGGCATGTTCGGACACGGCATGATTGCCCATAGCACAAAGCATTAGCAAAGCACGAAAAAAACGTGATGAATTCATGCGCATAACGTCCAACAAATAGACAGAATAGGAGAACGATTATTATTTATTGTTGAACAATATTGACAATTTCGCAGAACAGGACAAGATCGACCGCATAAAGCATCCGCGAGGGGCGGATTGCGACAGGAGCGGAGAAAATCCATGGAGCAACAAAAGCTCTCGCCCGCCGACCCGAATGAGGTTGCGCGCAAGGCGAAAAATCAACGTTATGCCTTGCTTTCGGCAATGTTCCTGATGTCGATGTCGGCCGTCGGGCCGGGCTTCATCACGCAGACTGCAAATTTCACGGTGAAACTGGGTGCCGCCTTCGCATTTGCCATCATTATTTCCATCCTGATCGACTTCGTCGTTCAGGCCAATATCTGGCGCATCGTCACCATCACCCGCATGCGGGCGCCGGCGATTGCTAATGCCGCCATTCCGGGCTCGGGTTATCTGCTCGCCATTCTCGTCATCATCGGCGGCCTGTTCTTCAACATCGGCAATATCGGCGGCGCCGGCCTCGGCTTCAACGCCATGATCGATCTCGATCCGAAGATCGGCGGCGCGATCGGCGCACTGGCAGCCATCGGTATCTTCCTGTCCCGTCGCGCAGGCATCGCCATGGACCGCGTGGTTTTCGTCGCAGCCTTCGTCAAACTGGCGCTGATCCTTTATGCGGCATATGTCTCCGGCCCGCCGGTAGCGGAAGCCTTCCACCAGACCTTCCTGCCCGACACCATCGATTTCGTCACCATCACCACCATCGTCGGCGGCACGGTCGGCGGCTACATCACCTATGCCGGCGCGCATCGCCTGCTGGACAAGGGCATGGTGGGCGTTGAAAATATCAGCGCGGTCAATCGCGCGGCGTTGAGCGGCATCGCCATCACCGGCGTATTGCGCTACATCCTGTTCCTTGCCATCCTCGGTGTTGTCGCCAGCGGCGTGGTCATCGATCTCTCGGGCAAGGCGGCAAACCCCGCCGGCCAGGCTTTTCATGCCGCCGCCGGCGATATCGGCTTCCGCCTGTTCGGCGCGGTTTTCCTCGCCTCGGCCATGACAAGCATCATCGGTGCGGCCTATACATCCGTGTCGTTCCTGACGGCTTTCAAGCCTGACATAACGGAGCGCCAGCGTAATCTGGCAACGGTTGGCTTCATCGCCATCTCGCTTATCGCCTATATCATCATCACCACACCGCCTGCAGCCATGCTCGTCTTCGTCGGCGGCCTCAACGGTCTCGTTCTGCCAATCGGCCTTTCGATCTTCATGTATGCGGCCTGGAAACGCGCTGATCTGATGCACGGATATCATTACCCGCGCTGGCTGCTGGTGCTTGGCGTGCTGACCTGCGCACTCACCTGGTATATGGCCTATAAGTCGGCGGGCGCGATCTTTGCCCTGCTCGGCTACTGATAAAATTAGAGGGAGGCAAACATGGCCACTATCGATCTCAACAGCGATCTTGGCGAAAGCTACGGCGCGTGGCGCATGGGCGATGACGAAGCGATGCTCGCCATCGTTTCCAGTGCCAACATCGCCTGCGGATTTCACGCCGGCGACCCGGCCGGCATCTACCGCACCGTCAAGGCCGCTGCCGAAAAAGGCGTGGTCGTCGGCGCCCATGTCTCCTATCCGGACCGCGTCGGCTTTGGCCGCCGCGATCTGGACGCGACCTCGGAAGAACTGATCGCCGATGTCATCTATCAGATCGGCGCGCTGAAAGGTGTCGCCGCCGCGGCCGGAACCACGGTGCGTTATGTCAAGCCGCACGGCGCGCTTTACAATCGCATCGCCAATGATGCCAAACAGGGGCAGGCCGTGATCGACGGCATCAAGGCCGTCGACCCTTCGCTGGTATTGATGGGCCTTGCCAACGCGCCCATCCTTGATCTCGCCCGCAAGTCGGGTCTCGCCGTCGTTGCCGAAGCCTTTGCCGATCGCGCCTATACGCCCGAAGGCCAGCTCGTTTCCCGCCGGGAAGCCGGTGCCGTGCTGCATGACGCGGCGAAAATCGCCGATCGCATGGTGCAGCTTGCCCGCGAAGGCACGCTGGAGGCCATCGATGGCAGCATCATAAAAATCGAGGCGCAATCCATCTGCGTGCATGGCGACAGCCCCGGCGCGGTCGCCATCGCCCAGGAAATCCGCCGCCGTTTCGAGGCTGATGGTATCGCAATCCGCTCCTTTGCATCCGATCGCTGAAAGGGTAGCCGATGACGATACCGACATCCTATCTCAACCACACGGACCCGGAGGCCGCGCGAAAGGCCCGCGCGACCTATCGTAACGGCCTCATCGCCCCAACTTCCGGCATAGCGCCCGGCTTTACGCAGGCGAACATGATCGTGCTGCCGCGTGACTGGGCCTTCGATTTCCTGCTTTATGCCCAGCGCAACCCCAAACCCTGCCCGATGCTGGATGTGTCAGACCCCGGCTCTGCGACAACGCTTCTGGCGCCCGGCGCTGATCTGAGAATCGACCTGCCGCTTTACCGCATCTGGCGCGACGGTAAGCTCGTCGAAGAAACCGCGGATGCAACGGCCGCCTGGGCCGAGCGTGACGATCTCGTCGCCTTCCTGATCGGCTGCAGCTTCACCTTCGAAACGCCGATGGTGGAAGCGGGTATCGAAATCCGCCACATGACGGATAAAAGCAATGTGCCGATGTATCTCACCAACCGGCCCTGCCGCCCGGCCGGGCGGCTGAAGGGCAACATGGTCGTTTCCATGCGGCCGATCCCGGCGTCGCGGGTGGCCGACGCGGCCACGATTTCCGGGCGTTTTCCGGCGGTGCACGGTGCCCCCGTGCATGTCGGCGCTCCCGAAGAGATCGGCATTTCCGATCTTGCCAAACCTGATTTCGGCGATGCGGTGCGGATCGAACCGGGCGAGGTGCCGGTATTCTGGGCCTGCGGTGTGACCCCACAGGCCGCGGTCATGGCATCCGGCGTACCCTTTGCCATCACCCATGCACCAGGCCATATGTTCATCACCGATATTCCCGATTCCGCCTATCACGCGTGAGGATATGATGCGTTTTCTTCCCGTCAGCCTCACGACCATTCTTGTCGAACTCGCCGATCTCGATGAAACGCTGGCGCTGTTCGCCTCGCTTCAGAGTGATCCCATCGAGGGCATCGAAGAAACGGTGCCGGCTGCCCGCACCCTGATGATCCGTTTCCGCCCCGAAAAGATCGGCGCGGAGATGCTCGCCGCGCAGCTTGCAAGCCGCGATCTCTCGGCAAGGATCGCACCTTCCGACAATCTCGTGGAAATCCCCGTCCACTACAACGGTGAGGATCTCGCCGACGTCGCGGAACTGACCGGCATGAGCGTCGAAGAGGTCATCCGCGGCCATACCGAAAGCGAGTTTACCGTCGCCTTCTGCGGTTTCGCCCCCGGTTTCGGTTATCTGGTCGGCGGCGATCCGGCTCTGCATGTGCCGCGCCGACAAAGCCCACGCACCCGCATTCCCGCAGGTTCCGTGGCGCTGGCCGGCGCCTTCAGCGGTGTCTATCCGCAAAACAGCCCCGGCGGCTGGCAGATCATCGGCACCACGCCGGTGAAGATGTGGGATATAGACCGCGACCCCGGCGCGCTGTTCCAGCCGGGGTACCGGGTGCGTTTCTTCGACATGGACAAGGCCGGCAGAACGGTTGATATCCCTGCCCCGGCACCGCGCCGGAAAGAACCGACAAAAGAGGGCTCGCATTTCGAGGTGCTCGCAGCGCCGATGCCCGCCATCTTCCAGGATCTCGGCCGCTTCGGCCAGACCGGTCAGGGCGTTTCCGCCTCCGGCGCGCTGGATCGCGGCGCGTTCAACGCTGCAAACCGCATCGTCGGCAATCCGGTCAATACGCCATGTCTTGAACTGACGCTCGGCGGCTTTTCTTTCAAAAGCGCAAGCCGCGCCGTCATCGGCATAACCGGCGCGCCCTGCCCCGTCACGATCAGGACGGCGGATCGCAGTTTCGCGGTAAAGACCCATGGCCCGGTCGCCCTTGAGGTCGGTGACGTGGTCACTTTTGGCCAGCCGCCGAAGGGCATGCGCTGTTATCTTGCCGTCCGTGGCGGGTTCGATATCGAGCCGGTGCTCGGCAGTTTTGCGACGGATACGCTGGCTGTCGTCGGCCCCGATCCGGTGGGTGCAGGTGCCATCCTGCCGCTTAAGGGCGAAAAGTCTGGTCTTTCCAGCGTATCGATCGGCGAGATTCCAGCCTTTGAGCCGCCGGCAACCGGCGACGTCGTGACACTGGACGTCGTTCTCGGGCCCCGCACCGACTGGTTTACGCAAAAAGGTATCGAGACGCTGACCGGCCAGCTCTGGCAGGTCACCCCGCAATCGAACCGCGTCGGCATTCGCCTTGCCGGCGAGGTGCCGGTGGAGCGCAGGGACAGCGCCGAATTGCCGAGCGAAGGCACCGCGACAGGGGCGATCCAGATTCCCCATAGCGGCCAGCCGGTTCTTTTCCTTGCCGATCACCCGCTGACCGGCGGTTATCCCGTCATCGGCGCGGTGGCGGAATATCATCTCGATCTTGCCGGGCAAATCCCGGTCAACGCCAAAATCAAATTCCGCCCGATCGGCCCCTTTGCCGAAATCGTGGCCAAGAACACAGAATTCGGAGGAGAAGAGCGATGAAAAAAGTGCTGATTGCCAATCGCGGCGAGATCGCGGTGCGCATCATCCGCGCCTGTCGCGATTACGGCCTGCAATCGGTCGCCGTTTATGCCGACCCCGATCAGGACGCGCTTTTCGTCCGGCTGGCGGATGAGGCCTATGCGCTGGAGGGCGTGCGGCCCGCCGAGACCTATCTCGATATCACCAAGCTGATCGCGATTGCCAAACGCGCCGGCGCGGATGCCGTGCATCCCGGTTATGGCTTCCTGTCCGAACGCGCCGAATTTGCCCAGGCTGTTCTTGATGCGGGACTGATCTGGATCGGCCCCGATCCTCAAGTCATCGAGGCACTGGGCGACAAGGTCGAGGCACGGCGCATCGCCACCGGTGTCGGCGCGCCACTGGTCGCCGGCAGCGATGGCCCCGTCTCTTCCGCCGCCGAAGTCACCGCCTTTGCCGAACAGCACGGCTTGCCCGTCGCCATCAAGGCGGCCCATGGCGGCGGTGGCCGCGGGCTGAAAGTCGCATGGAAGATGGAGGAGATCGCCGATCTCTATGAATCCGCCGTGCGCGAGGCAACGGCTGCCTTCGGCCGCGGCGAGTGTTTTCTGGAACGCTTCCTCGACCGGCCGCGTCATATCGAGGCGCAGGTTATCGCTGACAAGCACGGCAATGTACTTGTCCTCGGCACCCGCGACTGCTCGCTGCAGCGCCGGAACCAGAAGCTGATCGAAGAGGCACCCGCCCCGTTCCTGTCGGATGAACAGCGCCAGAAAATCCATGCGGCTGCCAAGGCGATCTGCGCCGCAGCCGGTTATTCCGGCGCCGGCACCGTCGAATTCCTGCTCGGCGTCGATGGCACGATTTCCTTCCTCGAGGTCAATACCCGCCTGCAGGTGGAGCACCCAGTTACCGAGGAAACCACCGGCATCGATCTCGTCATCGAGCAGTTTCGTATTGCTGAAGGCGAAAAGCTGCGGGTCCTCGAAACGCCGCAACCGCGCGGCCATTCGATGGAATTCCGCATCAATGCCGAAGATCCGGGCCGCGGCTTTCTGCCGACCCCCGGTTCGATCTCGGTTTTCGATGCACCTTCCGGCCCCGGCATTCGCATGGATAGCGGCGTCGTCAGCGGCTCCAGCGTGCCTGGTGTCTTCGATTCACTGATGGCGAAGTTGATCGTCACCGGTGTTGACCGCGATCAGGTTCTGCGCCGTGCCCGCCGTGCGCTCAAGGAATTCCGCATCGAGGGCATCGCCACCGTTCTTCCGTTCCACCGCGCCGCGATCGAGACGGAAGATTTCATCGGCACTGATGGGTTCAAGGTTCACACCCGTTGGATCGAGACCGATTTCGCCGCCATGCCCGACGCCATGGAACGCCCGGCACCGGCCGACGACCCGTCGATCACCCGCACCTATCTCGAGATCGACGGCAAGCGTGTTTCGGTCGGCCTGCCAAGCATTCTGCTCTCCAGCCTCGGCTCCGTCAGCGGTGGCAATGCATCCGCGCCTAGTGCCGCGGTCGAGAAAAAGGAAGGCGAAATCACCGCCCCCGTTTCCGGCACACTGCAATCTTTCAAGGTGAAGGACGGTGATACGGTTTCCGAAGGCGATCTTCTGGCGGTCATGGAAGCCATGAAGATGGAGACGCAAATTGTCGCCACCCGGGCCGGCAAGGTTCGCCTGATCGTCAAGGAAGGCGATTACCTGCAGGCGGGAGCAGCCCTTATCGATATAGCCGGCTAATATACTGCCGGCATACCGGCCTCACAATTGCAGATCGCGCGGCACCGGCGGCGGAACCCTTTCGCCGCCGGGCCGTTTATGGCGCGACCTGCTAACCATCGTGAGGGAAATATGGCTGGACGCACCTTGCTTCAATTCTTCCATTGGTATTATCCGGACGGAGGGAAATTATGGAGCGAGGTGGCCGAAAAGGCCGAAAGCCTTGCCAAAATGGGCATCACCGACGTCTGGCTGCCGCCCGCCTACAAGGGCGCCGCCGGCGGTTATTCGGTGGGGTACGATACCTACGATCTCTTCGACCTCGGCGAATTCGACCAGAAGGGCACGGTCGCGACCAAATACGGTGATCGCGGCGCCCTCGAACATGCGGGCAAGACGCTGAAAGAGAATGGCATCCGTGTCATTCACGACGTGGTTCTCAATCACAAGATGGGTGCCGACGAGAAGGAAAAGGTGCGGGTCCGCCGCGTCAATCCCGAAGACCGCACCGATATCGACGATGAGGATTTCGCAGCACTCGCCTATACGCGCTTCACCTTTCCCGGCCGCAACGGCAAACATTCCAAATTCATCTGGGACCTCAAGTGCTTCAGCGGTGTCGACCACATCGAGGAGCCGACCGAAGACGGCATATTCCGCCTCGTCAACGAATATGGTGATGGGGAATGGAATGAGGAAGTCGATCAGGAAAACGGCAATTTCGACTATCTGATGGGTGCCGATGTCGAGTTCAGAAACCGCGCGGTTTATGAGGAACTCAAATATTGGGGCCGGTGGCTGTCCGAACAGGTGCAGGTGGACGGCTTCCGTCTCGACGCCGCCAAACATATTCCGGCGTGGTTCTTCCGAGATTGGGTCGGGCATGTGCGTGAGACTGTCGATCCCGATCTTTTTGTGGTCGCGGAATATTGGCACCCCGATCTGGAGGCGCTGAAAAGTTATCTGGAGCTGGTCGACAAGCAGCTGATGCTTTTCGACGTCGCCCTTCACCATAGTTTTCATGATGCTTCGAAACAGGGCGGCGATTTCGATATGCGCAGCATCTTCGATGGCTCGCTCGTCTCTGCCGTTCCCGACCATGCCGTCACGCTGGTCGACAATCACGACACGCAGCCGCTGCAATCGCTCAAAGCGCCGGTGGAACCCTGGTTCAAACCTCTCGCCTACGCGATCATCCTGTTGCGCGAAGAAGGCGTTCCCTGCGTCTTTTATCCCGATCTGTTCGGCACCGGTTATACCGACACCGGCAATGACGGCAACGAATACAAGATCGATATGCCCGCCATCGAATGCCTGCCGAAGCTCATCGAGGCCCGCAGCCGCTTTGCCAACGGTCCCCAGACGGATATTTTCGACGATGCCAGCTGCGTCGCCTTTATCCGCCACGGCACCGCCGATGCGGCGGGCTGCGTGGTGGTGATGTCGAACGGCGAACCGGGCGAAAAGCAGGCCGACCTTGGCCCGGAGCGTGCGGGATCGGTCTGGCGCGATTTTCTCGGTCACCGGGAAGAACGGATAACGCTTGATGAAAGCGGCAAAGGCACCTTCCCGACAAATGGCGGCAGCGTCAGCGTCTGGGTTTCCGCCGATTCTGAATAGGAGGTGTCCGTCTCAGCACGGACAGACGCTCATTCTGCGGAGACGAGGCGGCGCGGCCCGGCGCCGTCATCGGCCAGAACATCGTTCGGATTGCGCAGCGGACAATCATCCAGCGACAGGCAACCGCAGCCGATGCAGCCGGTCAGCTGATCTCGCAACATCACCAGATTGTTGATGCGAGTCTGGAGCATTTCCCGCCAGGACTGTGAGAACCTGCGCCAGTCCGCCGTCGTCGCCACCCGGTCCTGCGGCAGATCCGCCATCGCGTCCCTGATGATGCTGAGCTGGATGCCGGCGCGCTGCGCAATGCGAATGATGGCGATGCGCCGCAGGACAGCGCGGTGATAACGACGCTGGTTGCCGGCGGTGCGCCAGCCTTCGATCAGCCCCTTCGCCTCATAAAAATGGATGGTGGAAACGGCAATACCGCTGCGGCGCGCGACATCGCCCACCGAGAGGCTGTGTTTGAATATGGTATTTTCCATTCTGGCTCCTGCTTCCGGAACGATTTCCGCGCGGGAAATGCGAAAACGCGTTGAAGAGCAGCCGGTATAATTCCTCAACTATAGTTGAGGTCAATAGGCGAATGGTCAAAAAAAAGAGGCGCCCGGTGGGCGCCCCTGAAATTCGGCGAGGATGGCGCAATCAGAACTTCGCCGTCATGCTGATCCAGAAACGGCGGCCTTCCATGACGGTGTTGAAGTCGTCGGTGCCGACATCCTTGTCGAAGACATTATAGACGGCGGCATTGAGGTCGACATTTTCAGCGACCGCATATTTCGCGCCGATATCCAGCGTGGTGTAGGCGTCATATTTCCGTCCGGCCTTGCCGTTGATCGTCACCGGCGTACCGTTGGTGCCGATGCGCGGGCCGGCATTGATTTCCGATCCGTGGTAATTCAGCGAAGCCCATGCTTCCAGCCCATCGATCGGGGTTACCCAGTCACCGCGCAGATTGGCCATATGTTCAGGTGTCCGCGCCAGCGGGAAACCTTCATAATCGCCGGTCTTCTGTTCGGAATGCGTATAGGTGTAGTTGCCGCGCAGCGTCAGTTCCGGCGTCGCATACCAGGTCGCCGTCAGTTCCACGCCCTGAATGACCGCATCGTCGATGTTGTAATTATACCAGAGACGATAGTTGCGGTCCTCGCTCCAGCGGGCCGGCGTCCCATCCGGGTTGAGCACCAGCGCGTTGGAAATCTTGTCCTTGAAATCGGTGTAGAAATAGGTGGCGCCGAGGGCGACGTCGCCATTGTCCCAAAGGGCAGCCACTTCATAGCTCGTGCTCTTTTCCGCTTCGAGATTGGGATCGCCGATGATCACGCCGCAGGTGCCGCTCGGCCCATAGCTGCAACCGCCACCACCCGTGGTATAGGCGTAACCCGGCGCGATCTGGCGGATTTCAGGAGCGCGGAAACCGGTGGAAACGCCACCTTTGATCGTCAGCTCATCGGTGGCGCTCCAGACACCATAAAGCCGCGGGCTGAAATGATTGCCGTATTTCTCGTGATTATCGAGACGGAGACCGCCCGTCAGCGCAAAATTATCAACGATGCGCCATTCATCCTCGACGAAAAGCGCCCATTGCGTTGCGGAAAAGGTTTCGTCGAGGCCGGTGCGGCGGCCCGGATTCTGGTCCGTCAGCCGCGCCTCGAAATATTGCCCGCCGGTCACCAGCGTATGGTTGCCGAATAGTTCGAACGGCGTGGTGAACTTGCCGTCGAGGACGGTGTTGCGGACCTCCGGCGAACGCGGATTTTCCGTCACCCTGCCGGTTCGGATGTTTCTGGTGAAGTTGGTGCGCTCCGCCCATTCCTGCTGGAACGAGAATTCGGACGTGGTCGGTCCCCAGCGGCCAGTATGCGACAGCGACCAGTGATCACGCGTATTGGTGTTGTAGGTGCCATTGGCATCCGTCGCCGCCAGCGTATCGCCGGGTTCGGCGTCGCGGCGCAGGCGGGTCTTGCCGCCTTCCAGATAGATGTCGTGGTCTTCATTCGGCGTAAACGTCAGGCGGCCGTTGAAATCATATTCCTTGGCGCCCGTGGTGCCGTTCAGAATACGGTCTTCGCCCCGCGTGAAACCCCTGCCCCAGAGCTGCAGACCGAGCTGATCCTTCAGGATCGGCCCGTTCGCATACCAGGAAACCTGGCCGCTATTGCCGAACTTGGAATGCTGCTGGACCGTGCCCTCGGTGGTGACGGAGCCGGACCAGACATCGCCGACCTTGCGGGTGATGATGTTGATGACGCCGCCCATGGCATCCGAACCGTAAAGCGATGACATCGGGCCGCGCACGACCTCGATGCGCTCGATTGCCGAGACCGGCGGCACGAAGCTCTGTTCGAAGCCGGAATTGCCATTGGTGCGGGCGTCACGCGTGCTCTGCCGCTTCCCATCAACCAGAACCAGCGTGTAAGCGCCGGGCAGGCCGCGAATGAAAATATCCTTTTCATTGGCAATGCCGGTGACGGACACACCCTGCACTTCCCGCAGGGCATCGGTCAGATCGCGGTAAGAGCCTTTTTCCAGATCCTCCCGCGTCACCACCGTGATGCTGGCCGGTGCGTCCTTCACATTCTGCTCGAAGCCGGATGCAGTGACGACGATCTGCTGAAGAACAGTGTTATCTCCAGATGCTTGCTGCGCGAAAGCCGGCAGAGCAAGACCAAGAGCGGTGCCCGCCATTGCTGCCGAAACACCGGCCTTTATTATTGTCACGGTCCTGTTCTGGCCGCGGTACTTCAATTCCATGTTATGCCCCCGCATTTAACTTGAGAATTTAACCCCACTTATTTAGGAGGGAGGGCAGGTGCAACGCGTTTGTTTTCGAACAGTTCTAAATTCCAGAAATTGCAAAAAGGGCTCCCCGGACGAGCGGCGGAGTAAAAAAATCGCAAGATGACAACCGGCAAGAGAAAAGATGAACCAGTCTCCACGGCAAAACCCGACAGGCTTGGACAGCTGAAACTACTTGTCGCTTTCGATGCCTTGTTGCGGGAAGGCAGTGTCAGCCGCGCTGCGGCGGGCATGGGACTGCCGACATCTTCCATGAGCCGGATATTGCAGCAGCTCCGCGAAAAATACGGCGACCAGCTTTTTCTGCGCACCGGTCAGGGCCTGCGTCCCACCCCCTTTGCTGAAAACATGCGGCTGCGCATCCGTTCGCTCGCAGCGGAGGCCGAAAACCTGATCGACTATTCGCAGGAAAAACCCGCAACCCCGGCCGCTACCAGTGTAAGCGGCTGGGAGCGGCCGGTTCTGATGAAAGCACCACCGCTCTCGCTTCGCCCCAGCGTTCTTCTCGAAGGTCAACCGACACCGGAAAACATCGCCGACCGTCTCGCGCGCATCGGTCACAATGCCGATCCGCAGCAGAGGCTTGCCAAATATATCGCGACCTCGGCGATGGGCATCGGCAACAGCCGCCCGCTCAGCCAGGTGGAAGCCATGGATGCGCTCTCGATCATTCTCGATGGCGATGCCGACCCGATACAGATCGGGGCACTGCTCGCCACCATGCATTATCGCGGCGTGACTGCGGCGGAGCTTGCCGGTTTCATCGAGGCGATGTGGCAACATATAGAAAGGGGCCAGCAGGCGCCTGCATCGGCGGATCTCGATTGGCCGGCTTATATGTCGCCAAAACATCGCGACGCCCCATGGTTCCTCCATTCCGCACGTCTTGTCGCCATGGCGGGATACAGCGTGCTGCTGCACGGCCATGTGGGACAGGGCGAAAACGGCGGCAAGCTTGAACTTGCCGCGCAGGCCTGCGGCATTCCCCTTTGCCACTCGCTTTCGCAGGCGGCGAAAGCCACAGCCTCGGAACGTATCGCCTATCTGCCGATCGGTGGCCTGTCCTTGCAATTTCAGAGCCTGCTCGGCCTATACGACATTCTGGAGATGCGCCTGCCGCTGAATACGGTCGTGCATCTTCTCAATCCGCTTCGTGCCAGAAGCACCATCATTGGTGTCGCTCGCCCGTCCTATCAGGAACTTCACCGCGATACGGCGCGGCTGCTTTCGGTGGAAAACCTCGCCATTCTCGGCAATACACGCGATTTCGCGCAATACACGCCATTTCGCAGTACCCGGATTTTCGGTCTTTCAGAGGGCAGAGACGTAGAGTTCATCATTCCCGCACGCGAAACACCGCCCGCCGAAATGCCGACCATGTTCACTACCTTCGAATATTGGCGGGCGGTCTGGACGGGTGCCGCAAGGGACGAAAGGGCCGAGATCATTATCATTTCCACGACGGCCATCGCGCTGATGCTGGTCAACGATATGACCCTTCCCTTTGAGGAAGCCTATGCGCGCAGCCTCCGGCTCTGGAACGACAGGGCGCGTAATCTGGCCAATGCCTGATTAACCGTCAGGCATTGGTGACGGCTTTTTTCAGCGCCCAATATTCCCAAAAGGCGACGAGCAGAAGAATTCCCGTGCTTGCCAGTTGCAGCACGAAAAGCGGGATACCCGGCACCGGCAAAAACAGGCAGAGGGCCGCGGCACCGGCGAAATGCGAAACCGGTCGCTGATAGGCGGTGGCAATTTTGACGCCGATATTACCGGCCAGAAACAGGACCGGACCGCCGAGAATGGGGATCGCTTCCCGCATCGTTGCGCCATCACGCGCATGGGAGAGGCTGAAATCCTCACCCACCGCCGTCAGGATGATACCGGCCACGATAGGCAAATGCCCGTAATTAAAAAGATTATGGGCGATCTTCGCCTTTTCTTCGGCATTCTCGGCTTTTCTCGAAGCTCCTTCCTGGCCGTGATGGAAATAAATCCACCACATGGCGACGGTGCTGACGAAAGCCGAACAGAAGACGACGAATGTCAGACCCGAATTCATATATTCCGTGGCCGTGCGCCCCGTGGTCAGGATCGTTTCCCCCAGGCAGATGATGACGAAGAGCGCACATCGCTCCGCCAGATGCTCCCCGGAAAGATGCAGCCTGTCCTCGTCGCTCGAGGCCACGCCCGGCACGACATAACGGCAGGCGGGGCCGGCATATTCGATTGCGAGCGCGATGCCCCACAGGAGAATGCGATCCGCCAGATCGACGAGCCCACCGGCGATCCAGAACAGGCTCGATATGACGAGCCAGATCGTCACGCGCACGAACACCAGAAAAGACGGGCGGTCTTCGCCCCTGAAGGCATAGAGGGCGAACAGGCTTCGGCCGACCTGCATGGCGCTGTAGATCAGGGCGAAGACAAGGCCCTGCTCCGCAAATGCCTCCGGCAGCGCAATGGCCAGCAGAACGCCCCCGAACATCAGGACGAATAGCAAAAGCCTGACTGGCTCCATTTCGGTGTTCAGCAGGTTTGTGATCCAGGTCGTATGTATCCACAACCACCAAAGCGACAATATCAATATGCCGGCCTCAAGCGCCGCCGTCGGCCCAAAATCCTTGGCCAGCGCGTGGGAGAGCTGGATCAGCGCGAAAACGAAGACCAGATCGAAGAATAATTCGGGAAAACTGGCCTTTTCGGCATCCTGTCGTTCCTGCCTTACCCAGCTTTCCGCATCCGCTTTGTGTCGGTTAATCTCCCCCTCAGCTCTCATGCCACCCCCATTGTCAGATGTCGATCGTCGCAATACGTGCCCTCACCGTTGCGACAGGGTCTCTTCGCTGCCCGATGCAAGCGGGCTCGACCTTCGGCCAGGAAATTCCAGCGCCCGCGCACTGTCCGGATAAAACTGCGGCCCGACAAGACGGACTTTTTTCCCGGACACGTCGGTAATGTAGTTCGGGGCGATGGCCTTTGGCGGAGCTGGGGTGCTATCGGCTTTGGAAACCGCAAGCGTGCTGACCTCGAAAGTTTGGGCAACTGTCGGCAAGCCCGTCATGGTGGCAAGCGCGACTGCGAGAAGAAATGATCTTGGAAACATGGGGCTCATATTCTGGCACAATTATCTGCGCCATAAACAGGCCTCGTCCGCTTTGGTTCCGCCGCTTCTCAGCTATCCCCATCCAGGTAGGAGCTATATTGCACATAGGCCGCGCTTGGTTGCCCATCGATGATTTCGCGCGGCCGACCATCACCACCCGGCAGATGCCCAGTGTTTTCAAGCTCCACCCTCATGAGCTTTTCAATCGCCCTGTCCCGGGGCAAGGCGTTGTCCGCCATATAGAGAGCGACGGCCAGTTCCATATCATCCGGAAAATTCATGAGCTCAGCCATCCGTTTTAGCAATAAAGCGCAAACGCAGGACCCTGCGGAAAGTTCAACTTCACCGCCTCTGCGCGATGCAGCTTGTCTCGAATGTGCATTGCGCTTCCGTCAGTTTTCATGCCCCGTTTTGCAGCAACCAGAGATGCACTTTTATCCAGCGCTCCCCCCGGTTCGACCGGTCATCAATGCACAAAGATTGCACTTTTCGGTCCTCGTCATCGCAATTCCGACGAAAAACATCCCCGACTCAAGCGATTGAAACCAATCACGGAAAAACGCAAACGAAAGCTAAACTGAACTTAGTTTTCATTACCTTGCATTAACCATAGAAATCCCCCGGCTGCACTGTCGATATCAGCAGCGCCACGCGAATCTCTTCTGCTTGCGGAAACGGTGTTAATCTAACTTCAGTCCGTTTTTTCCGCAAGCCACGGCCGTTTGCCAGGCCCTCAGAACTCAGCAGGGCATGCTTGCCTCCATAATATCCTTACGGCCTCGCAATTGCGCCAGAAGCATCGTCTGTACGTCGAAACCACCCTCCTGGGCCTTGCGGGTCAGATTGCGCAGATATCCGCCGAGCGAACTTATCTGGTCGGCTTTCTGCAAGAGGCAGGCGAGAATGGCTGCCGTTCCCTGTCGGCCGAATGTGACAAGCGCATCCTGATATGCCGACTGGCTGATGTTGAACATGGTTTTGATCACGGATGTCGCCACTTCGAGATCGCGCCAGCCGGTAACGGCTCCACCGGGTGCGTAGAGCGAGATATCCGGGCAAGCCTTCAAAACCAAAACAATATCAGGAACAAAAAATTGCTTATGAAGAACCGGCTTTGGTGGTTGTGACGAAGGAGTTGCACTGACGGGTGCCCCATAGGCAGGCTGGGCGCTTGCCTTGCTGGCAGGTGCAAGGGTCAGCGGCTCATTCAAATTTTGCCGTTTAGATATGGATTCGGATTCTGAATTCTTTATGAGGCGCTCATTTTGGCAGTCATTGCCGCCCGTTTTTTCCGATTTTTCAATGTTTTCCAGATAGTTGGTCACTTCTGCGCGCAAAGATGCCAAAAATCCGGCGATTTCCCTGAGTTCCGCAGGCTTGGAATTGCGACCGAGAGAACGGGCAATGGCATTGTAGCGTGTCTGAAACCCTTCGCAGGTTTCAACCTGACCGCTCGCCGCAATCATCTCGCAGAGTTTCTGGATATCGCGGCGGCAAAGGCTGATGTTTTCGCGAAGCCGCTGAAGATCGAGCCGCTCGCTGACGATGCGTTCGGCCAGTTCCTCGATTTCCGCTTTGCGGGCAAGAAGCGGCGCCAGCGAAAAACCATAGGCTTCGCTGATTTCCCCTCCCCTGTGCTTGCGGGCATATCGTTTTCCGTTCGGGCTGTCCTTGCGGATGATGAGACCGGCTTCGACAAGCGCCGAAAGGTGCCGGCGTAATGTCTGTTCGGCCATGCCATGGGCCCGGAGCGACAATTGCGTATTCGAGGGAAAGACGACCAGGCCGGCTTCGCTGGAAAGTTCGTTTTTCGGATAAAAACTCAAAAGCGCGTTCAGAACCGCAAGGGAGCGATCAGTCACGCCGAGCAATGGCCTGGCTTCACAGACCGAGCGATAGAGTTTCCATTTATCGACCGCTTCGATTTTTTTGTTTTTCTGCGCGGCCAACTGGGTTGCGAGGACGCCAAACGACATCGCTCGCCGCCCAAAGGGCGTCGTTACACATGTGCTGTCCATGTCTTTCACCTTTCACAAGGCAAAAGAAAATCGCTCACCGAAAAATTCGATGCCAAGACTCTTGACTATGATTCGCGGAAATGAGATTCTTCGGGTGCTTAAATCAAAGAAAGGCTTCCGCGCGGCAACGTTCGGGGGCTTTTTTCTTTTGTGATGCGTCTCCTGTTAGTCGTTCGAGTTAAAAATCACTGTTTGGACCGGTATTCGGCAAACAGCGTCTGAAGATGTTCCAGAACGAATTCGGCAAATTCCGGAGCTTCGTTCTTGTCGATGGAGATATCCAGCTTGCGGTCGCTCTCGACCACCTTTGCCAGCCGGCCGCCGGCTTCGGATGACCAGACGCCGGTTTTTTTTGCCTGTGCCTTGGGCTTCAGAAAATCCAGAAGCGACTTGAAACGTTCTTCCGAGGGAAGCGCGGCAACCGATGCATCCTTCACATAGGCGCGGGCCGCTTCCTTGACCTGCGACGAAGAAAGCTGATCGGCAAGATCCATCCAGTTACGGCGGCCAACAGTTGGGGCCGGGCCGATGAGATCGACCAGATCCTCTGGAATGCGGCCGACAACCGACAGCATGTTGGAGAGATCGCCCTTGTGCAGCGACATGGCGGCCATGATCGTATCTCGCGGAAACCGCATCTGCAGTTTCTGGGCAAAGCGTGCCTTCTCGATATAGGTGAGGTCACGACGCTCGTTGTTTTCCTGTCCCTGGGCGACCACCAGCTGCTCGTCGCTGAGATCACGAACGACCGCCTTGACCGGAATACCGAGGCTGGAGACGGCACGCAGGCGACGATGGCCGAAGGCGACCTGATAACGCCCGGGGAATTCGGGATGCGGGCGCACCAGAATGGGAACCTGCTGGCCCTGCTCACGAATGGCCTCTACCAGACCTGCATCCGCCTCTTCCGAGGCTGGCATGCGATCCGGTATGAAGGAGGGATCGATATCGGCAGGGCTGAGCGAAACGATCGTGAGACCTTCCGCGAGCTGCTTTTCGATCTCTTCCGCACGCTTGGCGCGTTCCGATACTTCGTTGAGCGACTGGCCGATCATGCCGACCGGGGAATTAAGAACATCCGTCACCAGTTCCGGAGAACCGAGGATGGGCCTGATACGCGGACGCGACCGCTCTGGTGCGGTCTCGCTGTTGTCTGCACCCGGCGTGCCGAGATTGGCGAAGATCTGTTTTCTGCTCATGCTGCCCTACCCCACGCTTTTTTAATCAGTCCTTCGATTTCAGCGTTTACGTTGTTCATGGCTTCCAGCGCACGGTCATAGGTGGACCGGGTGAACTGGGTTCTTTCCACTTCGAAAAGTGTCTGATTGGTCAATCCGGCATCCGAGACGGCCGTGCTCTTGAGCATCGGGTGGATGAGGACGTTTTCACCGAAAATCGAGCGCAGGAAGGCGACCATCTGGTTTTGCGGCCCATCGCTTGGTTCAAAACGGGTGATGAGGTAACGCATCCAGTTATAGTCGGAGCGCGCACCCGCCCTGCCGATTTCAGCGAGAAGATCGCCGGTCATGGCAAGGAACTGGTTCATCGACATTACATCGAGCATTTGCGGGTGAACGGTGACGAGGACCGATGTGGCGGCGGTTAGCGCGGAAAGTGTGAGATAACCAAGCTGCGGCGGGCAATCGATCACCACGACGTCATAGAAGTTCTGCGCCTGGGCGATTGCCTGGCCAATGCGGGCGAAAAACAGCGTATCGCCGGGTGCGCGACGCATCAGGGCGCGGGGTGTGTCGTGCTCGAACTCCATGAGCTCCAGATTGCCCGGAACGATATGGAGATTGGGAATATAGGTGCCGCGAACGATCTCGGCGATCGGCCGGCGTTCATCGTCGTAGCGGATCGCGCCATAAAGCGTTTCATTAGGGCCGACGTCGATTTCCGGCTGATGGCCGAAGAGAGCGGACAGACTGGCCTGCGGGTCGAGATCGATGGCAAGTACCCGGTAGCCGCGCAGCGCCAGATATTGTGCCAGATGCGCCGATGTCGTGGTTTTTCCCGAGCCGCCCTTGAAGTTCATGACCGCGATGACCTGCAACTCTTCGCCATCACGGCGATGGGGCAGGTACCGGCGTGTGCCGCGCGCGCCCTGGTCAAGGAGTTTCCTGATTTCGTCCATATCCTCGACTGAATAGGAACGACGGCCGGAAGCCTGCGCTGCATCGAGCTCCGGACGCTCGGCGGCGATCTGGCGCAGATAGGCCTCGCCGATGCCGATCAACCGTGCGGTTTCTGCCGGCGAAAAATGGCGCATGCTCTTTTCGGTGTGTGGTGAAAATGTATTTGCATTATGAGCCTGCAATTGGGCTGACAACGCAGCCGAATGCTGTTGTATAAGACTCGTCAGGTCAGGTGCTCCTGCGGCACGTCTTAAATCGGCACTCTGTGTCATCGGTCTTCTTTCGCTCGAAATTGCAGTAGCGGTTTTTTTCGAAAAAGGCGGTTTTTTCCGCAACTGAGATATAAGCGCCGATTCTCTTTTTGGCGCAATAGGCTTTTTTCCCGGATGCGAAAGTGCCGCTAAAGCATTGTGGAAGAATCACATTTGCTTTTTGTGACAGTTTGACGGTTAGCCGCGGCTAACTTCTTCCTGGAGATCACAATGACGGGCGTTGATTGCGTCTCTTTAGGCAAGAACTGCACGGCCACGCAGAAGTTTGCCGCGGCTAACTTTCCGCTTTGCCCCTTGGCGCTTTCGACAAACCCGGAGACAGAAAGTGAAGGGTGGACATTTGCAGATGTTTAATCTCTACTCGTTCACTAGAGTATCGTTGGGTTCGACGCCCGTCGTCTGGCTGTTCAAGCTGTCGCAGGTTGGAGGAATGAATGTCCTATGATGTCGCTCTCGTCGGGTCGGGTTTTTCGGCCATCTGTACTGCCGCCCATCTTTTATCATTCCTGCCGCCCGAGGCCTCGATTGCTATCGTGGGCGATGAATCGGATTTCGGGCGCGGCACCGCCTATCGCACGGAACTTCCCTATCACAGGCTGAATGTGCCGGCCGGGCGAATGAGTGTCTTCCCTGACCGGCCCGATGATTTTGTCGACTGGTTGGCGGAGAACGGGATAACGGACGATCCTTTATTGTTCGCCTCGCGCGGAGACTATGGTCTTTATCTTCGTGACAGGCTGGCGGTTCTGCTGAGAAGCCGGGAGCAACGGGCGCGGGTGGATTTCGTTCGGGCCAAGGCTTCGGCCTGTCGGCCGGACGGCGCAGATGGATTTTCGTTTGCTTTGGAGAGTGGCGAACGGCTGCACGCGAAAAATGTCGTTTTATGTCTGGGGGTCGGCGCGGCAAGTTTGCCGGTGCAAACTGTCGCGAGGGAAGAAGAGGGGCCACAACGTGTCATCGGTCACTGCTGGCAGCCGGGCTGGTTGTCGAAGGTCAAGGCAGGTGATCGTATTTGTATTCTGGGCTCGGGCCTGACGATGATCGATCAGGTTTTGACCCTGCGGGGAAAAGGACATCGAGGCCCCATCCATGTTCTATCCCGCCGGGGTCTGGTGCCGCATCCGCATGTCAGCCCGCCTCTGCCGCCTACGGCGCCGAATCTGCCGGAAAGCTCGACGGAGATCAGCCGGTTGTTGCAGTCTCTGCGCAGACAGGTCAGAGATGGAGCACCGTGGCGGAGCGTGATGGATGGTTTGCGACCGCAAACCCAATTGCTTTGGCAGCGCCTTACTCCCGAGCAGCGTGCCCGGTTTCTTCGCCACGCCCTACCTTGGTGGAACATCCATCGGCACCGTATCGCGCCTGAAGTTTCCAGTGCCTTCGGGACGTTGATGTCAGACGGTGTTCTGGAAATTCATGCGGGTTACCTTCGGTCCATAGAGGAGCGGGAGGAGGGGATTGTCGTACGGTATCGACGCAGGCATACGCAAATATTGAAAGAGCTGCAGGTCGACTGGGTGGTTAATTGCACGGGAATGGAGCGGGCCGGCATCGGCCATTCACGCCTGCTTGAAATCATGCGCGACGACGGTGTTATTCTGCTTGATCCCTTCGGGCTCGGGGTCGAAGTTGACGACCAGTCGCGTTTGCTGCGGACGGATGGACGAAGCTGGCCCGGTCTTTTCGCTGCCGGTGCGCTGACGGCCGGCCGATTTTGGGAAATTACCGCTGTTCCGGATATTCGTGTTCAGGCGCAAAAGATCGCGCAGGAGATAACGAATAGAGTAACCGCGAATGATCGGGTTTCCGCCCGGGGCTGATCTGGCTGGAGAACCAGCCGGAGCAAAGGCGCCTTGATAACAGCCATTCTCTACGCCTCTCCTTGTGGTGTTAGCCGCGGCAAACTTTCTCTCAGAACAAATGTGCTGAAGGTTCATTTGGCACCGAATTCGCGGGGCGGCCGGTTAACGAATGTCGCAAGGGCTGGCGAATGATGGAAGGCAAAGTTCTTCCGTGAAACACGCATGCCTCCTCTTTTATGAACGGGTAAGGGATGGCGGCCGATCCCGCACGTAATATGCCGGATTGCTAAATAATTTACATAGCTTATGGAACTTCGCCATAAAAGCGGCTATAAACCGTGAAAAATTCCGTATTTATGAAAATAATTTGCGAGGATCCATGCAGAAGCCGAAACTGGTAAGATTTGAAGCGGCGGACAGTCAAGCGGGTGGACAGCGCCGACCATTTGCCAAGGCCGTCCGGGCTGGCGATTTCGTTTATGTTTCCGGGCAGGTGCCGACCGTCGATGGCGAGGTCGTGACCGGCGGGATCGTGGCGCAGACCGAGCAGGTGGTCGCGAATATCAGGGATGTTCTGGCGCTTGCCGATTGTACGCTTGCGGATGTGATCAAGGTTAATGTCTGGCTGGACGATGCCCGGGATTTTTCGAGCTTCAACGCCGTTTTCCAGAAATATTTCATCGATCATCCGCCGGCCCGTTCGACCGTGCAATCGCCGCTGATGGTGGATGCCAAGGTGGAAATGGACGTCATCGCTTATAAGCCTCTGGCTTAAGGCCCCGATTTTACAATTCTGCGAGTAGATGATGAGCTATCCTTGGCCTGATGCGGGCACAGCCCTCAATGCGATTTCGACGCCCATGCCCGTCATTGATGAGGACAGGCTCGCCGCCAATATCCTCAGAGCGCAATCCTATCTGGATGATCACGGCAAGGCGTTCCGGCCGCATATCAAGACACACAAGATCCCTGCCATCGCAAAACAACAGCTTCTGGCTGGCGCCATCGGCATTAATTGCCAGAAAGTCAGCGAGGCGGAGGTTTTTGCGGATGCCGGTTTCGACGACATTCTGATCACCTATAATATTCTCGGCGCAGCAAAACTTTCGCGGCTGAAGGCGCTGAATGCTCGTATCAGCCGGCTGAGCGTGGTTGCCGATAGCGCGGTCACGATTGCCGGCCTCGCCGATACATTCGATGCGTCAAGGCCGCTCGCCGTTCTGGTTGAATGCGATACGGGCGGCAAGCGCTGCGGTGTGCAGACGCCGGAGGTGGCGTTGGCGCTTGCGGAACAGATCGTCGCGGCACCTGGCCTTACATTCAGGGGTGTGTTGACCTATCCGGCACCGGGCGGGGCCGAGACGGTGGAAAACTTCCTTCGTGAGACCATGGCATTGCTTGCGGCAAAGGGCATAGATTGCCCGGTTCGATCCAGCGGCGGTTCGCCGGATTTTTACACGGCCCATCTCGTTCCTTCCGCAACCGAACATCGGGCTGGCACCTATGTCTATAATGATCGCTCGATGCTGCGAGCCGGGCATTGCGGTGCTGGCGACCTGGCGATGCATGTTCTCGCCACCGTCGTATCGCGACCCACGACAGATCGGGCCGTGCTGGATTGCGGCTCCAAGGCCTTGACCTCCGATCTGCTGGGTTTCAGCGATTATGGGCTAATTGAAGGCTACGAAGGTGCAAAAATCGTCTCGCTTTCGGAGGAACATGCGGTTGTGGATCTATCCGGCTGTGTTTCGGGCCGGCCTGAAATCGGCGAGATGGTCAAGGTCGTACCAAACCACACCTGCGTCGTGAGCAACCTTTTCGACAGGATGGTTTTCCATCGAAACGGCATCGTGACACGGGTGGAGCAGGTCGCAGCACGTGGGACGGTCTGGTGATATTACCCGGCTAATTAAATTCCGAAATGAAGCTGCCGAAAGGCGGATCACTGTAACGAGAATTCAGGGACATGCGCATTTTTACGGCGTCACTCGCCACCGAAACCAATACGTTTTCACCCGTCCCGACGGATATGGACGCTTTTCGCGCGGCTTTTTACGCCGGGCCCGGGGAGCACCCCGAAACGCCGACGCTCTGCTCGTCGCCCGTGCCTATCCTGCGCCGCCGTGGCAAGGCGGAAGGGTTTACGGTGATCGAAGGCACGTCCTGCTGGGCGGAACCGGCGGGTCTCATCCAGCGCCAGACCTATGAAACGCTGCGGGATACCATTCTAACCGAACTCACGGCCGCCCTGCCGGTCGATGCCGTGGTGCTTGGCCTGCATGGCGCCATGGTGGCGCAGGGTTATGACGATCCGGAAGGGGATTTCCTCTCTCGCGTTCGGGCTCTGGTCGGGCCGGATGTGCTGGTGGCGGCGGAATTTGATCCCCATAGTCATCTGACGGCGCTTCGGGTCAAAAACCTCGATATCATGGCGACGTTTCTGGAGTTTCCGCATACGGATTTCGAAGAGCGTGGCGAACATGTCGTGGAAATGGCGTTGCGCGCGCTTCGGGGAGAGATCAGTCCGGTCATCTCCACCTTCGATTGCCGCATGATCACCATTTATCCGACCAGTCGTGAGCCGATGCGTTCCTATGTCGACCGGCTGAAGGCGATGGAAGGCAAGGACGGCATCCTGTCGATTTCTGTCATTCACGGTTTTATGGCAGGCGATGTGCCGGATATGGGAACGCGGATCGTCGTCGTCACCGATAATGACAAGGCAAAGGGCGATGCACTGGCCGAAAAATTCGGCCATGAGCTTTATGCCATGCGCAAGCTGACCGCGATGCCGATGCTGGATACGGAGTCAGGTCTCGACCTCGTTCTTACCCTTCGCAGCGATAATCCGGAGAAGCCGGTGGTCGTATCGGATATATGGGACAATCCCGGCGGCGGTGTCGCTGGTGACGCCACGCATATTCTACGGCGCATGGTGGAGCGCGGCATGGACAATTTTGCCGTCGCGACGATCTGGGATCCGATTGCGGTGTCTTTCTGTCACGCCGCGGGCGAGGGGGCCGAGATCGATCTGCGCATCGGCGGCAAATCCAGCCCCGAGGGTGGGGAGCCGCTCGATTTCCGGATCAAGGTGATGCGCACGGCCGAGGCCGGCTGGCAGAGTTTCCGCAACAGCCGGGTGACACTCGGTCGCGCCGCGGTCGTCCGGCCGCTTGGCACTGACATCGATATCATCCTCATCACCAGCCGGACGCAAACTTATGAGCCGGATATCTTTTCCAATCTCGGCGTCGATTTCGCGAAAAAGGATGTGCTGCTGGTCAAGTCGACCAACCACTTCCATGCGGGCTTTGCGCCGGTCGCTTCCGAGATCGTTTATATAGCGGCTCCGACGTCCTATCCGACCGATCCGGCAAAAACGCCCTATCGCAAGGCGAGCCTTGAACTCTGGCCGCGCGTGGCCGATCCGCTGGGTCTGGATTGAGGCGGCAGCGGTTTGTGTCTTATCTGGTCGGAACCGCGGCGGGTGTTCCGGAAAGACGTCAGATACGCTCGAGCGTGATCAGGAAAAACGCGCTTTCGCTCTGATCCGCTTCGATGACGAAGGGCAAACCGGCTTCGATCAGCAGGCCATCGAGTTTCTCTAGACGGTTCTTACTGTTGTTAGTGGAGACCGTCAGAGGTTCCAGCGCGAGAACAAATGTGATGTTTCCGGCTGCTTCGCCTGAAAATGGCCCGGCATGCCTTTCCACCACATGACGAAAGGTTGAGCGCCGGGTCATGACGTTCAGATCGGTAATCGGGCCATGCGGTAAGGTCGCACTCACCGGAACATCGGCCGGAAAGGGCAGGGGTGGGCTTTCTTTTGTCAGCAGCCGCGGATCGCCAGCCGCGATCGCAAGTGCCATACCGTTTCCTTGAAGAATGGACAGGGTACGGTCAATGCCCGAAAAGATCGAAAACGGCCCGTCATTGGCAACCGTCGCCATGCTGATGCGCCAATCGAAGTCCTCGACGGAAGAGCCGGGCGGAAAAATGGCGATTTCCACCGTCTCTCCGCCGCCGTTTTTCCAGGGCATACGCTTGTAGTCGCTTGCGCGCAGCAGGGTCATGGTTTTCCACTTTTGAGAGGGGTCGGCCGGAAAAAGGTGTTTCTCTTTCCGGCCGCAAGAGGATCAATTGCCGAGAATGCCGGGCAGGCGAAGGCCCTGTTCCTTTGCGCAATCGAGCGCGATGTCGTAACCGGCATCGGCGTGGCGCATGACGCCGGTGGCGGGGTCATTCCAGAGAACACGCTCCAGCCGGCGCGCCGCATCATCCGTGCCATCGGCGCAGATGACCATGCCGGAATGCTGCGAGAAGCCCATGCCCACACCGCCGCCGTGATGCAGCGAAACCCAGGTGGCGCCGGATGCGGTGTTGAGCAGCGCGTTGAGGAGCGGCCAGTCGGAAACGGCATCCGAGCCGTCTTTCATGGCTTCTGTCTCGCGGTTGGGCGAAGCGACGGAGCCCGAGTCGAGATGGTCGCGGCCGATAACAACAGGCGCCTTCAGTTCACCGTTCCTGACCATTTCGTTGAAGGCAAGCCCGAGGCGATGGCGATCACCAAGCCCAACCCAGCAGATGCGCGCCGGCAGGCCCTGGAATGCAATGCGCTCGCGCGCCATATCCAGCCAGTTATGCAGGTGCTTGTTATCGGGCAGCAGTTCCTTCACCTTGGCGTCGGTCTTGTAGATATCTTCCGGATCACCGGAAAGTGCAGCCCAGCGGAATGGCCCGATGCCGCGGCAAAACAGCGGGCGGATATAGGCCGGCACGAAGCCCGGGAAAGCGAAGGCGTTTTCCAGCCCTTCATCCTTGGCGACCTGGCGGATATTGTTGCCGTAATCGAGCGTCGGAACGCCGGCATTCCAGAAATCGACCATCGCCTGAACATGCACCTTCATCGAGGCGCGGGCGGCAGCGGCAACGGCCTTCGGGTCGCTTTCCTGCTTGGCGCGCCATTCGGCAACGGTCCAGCCGGCGGGAAGATAACCATGCACGGGGTCGTGTGCCGAGGTCTGGTCGGTGACGATATCGGGGCGAATGCCGCGGCGGAAAAGTTCCGGGAAGATCTCCGCGGCATTGCCGATCAGGCCGACGGATTTTGCCTCGCCTGCCTTGGTCCACTGGTCGATCAGCGCCAGCGCCTCATCCAGCGTATGCGCCTTCGCATCGACATAACGGGTGCGCAGGCGGAAATCGACACGGGTCTCGTCGCATTCCACCGCAAGGCAGCAGGCGCCGGCCATGACGGCGGCGAGCGGCTGTGCGCCGCCCATGCCGCCGAGACCGCCGGTCAGGATCCATTTGCCCTTGAGGTCGCCATTGTAGTGCTGGCGGCCAGCCTCGACGAAGGTTTCATAGGTGCCCTGCACGATGCCCTGCGTGCCGATGTAAATCCATGAACCGGCCGTCATCTGGCCGTACATGGCAAGGCCCTTCTTATCCAGCTCGTTGAAATGATCCCAGTTCGCCCAATGCGGTACAAGGTTGGAGTTGGCGATCAGGACGCGCGGCGCATCCTTATGGGTGCGGAACACGCCGACCGGCTTGCCGGACTGCACGATGAGGGTTTCGTCCTCGGTCAAATCCTTGAGTGTCGCAACGATACGATCGAAATCGTCCCAGGTGCGGGCGGCGCGGCCTATGCCGCCATAAACCACCAGTTCATGCGGGCGCTCTGCAACGTCAGGGTCGAGATTGTTCATCAGCATGCGCAGCGGCGCTTCCGTCATCCAGCTTTTGGCATTGAGTTCAGTGCCCTGCGGTGCGCGGACGTCGCGAATATTGTGGCGTGGATTGTTCATGTGCTTTCCCCTTATCGTTTCGTGTCGAGCGCAAATTTTTCCATGCGCGTGAGAATGGTCTTGAGATGGGTTCGAAGCCGTTCGGCTTTGCCCGTGTCATAGGCAAAGGGTGGCTGCTCGTTTTGAAGATGGGTGGACTGCGCCAGCTCCATCTGAATGGCATGCACGCCGGTCTCCGGTTTTCCGTAATGGCGCGTCGTCCAGCCGCCTTTGAAGCGGCCGTTCAGAATGCTGTCATAGCCCTCCGCCCCGGCGGTCACCTCTACGGCGATTGTCTCGATCGCCGGATCGCAGGTCTTGCCCATATCCGTGCCGATGTTGAAATCTGGCAGCTTGCCCTCGAACAGGAAGGGAATATGTGAGCGGATCGAATGGCAATCATAGAGAATGGCGATGCCATGGATGGATTTCACCCGTTCGATTTCCGCCGCAAGGGCTGCGTGATAGGGCGCGTGGAAGTTTTCAAGGCGATAGGCGATGTCGTCCTGAGTGGGCTCCGCTCCCTCTTTCCAGATGGCCTTTCCGTCGAAGTCCGTTTCCGGAATAAGGCCGGTCGTGTTCTGGCCCGGATAAAGGCTCACGCCGGAGGGATCGCGGTTCGCATCGATGACATAGCGATGGAAAGTTGCCCGCACCATGGTCGCATTCGGGAGCAACCCGCTATAGAGCTCATGGATATGCCAATCCGTATCGGCGAGGATTTTGCCGTTGTCGTCGAGGCGGTCCCAAATCTCGGGGGGCACGTCTGTGCCGGTGTGCGGCAGGCCGAGGATGATGGGCGAGGTACCTTTGCGCAGGGTGAATGGGGTGGTCATCGATTGCCCCTCTTTGCCGTGGGGTTACCCCCCTCTGCCCTGCCGGGCATCTCCCCCTCAAGGGGGGAGATTGGCAAGCGGATAGCACCCTGCCAATAGAACGAGCGGGCGCGGCATCTGATCTCCCCCCTTGAGGGGGAGATGCCCGGCAGGGCAGAGGGGGGCAACCCCAGTGCACAAACGGAATTGGAGGAGGATAAAACGTTCATCACCTCAAGCCTCCAGCTTAGGCAGAATGCCGTCCGAAATCGTCGAAACCAGCGCCCCGGAGGCAATCAGCTCTGCCGCAGCCTTCAAATCCGGCGCCATATAGCGGTCTTCTTCCAGTGACGGGACTACCGCACGCAGCACAGCAATCACCTTTTGCAATTCAGGGCTGGTTTTCAGCGGCCCGCGCAGTTCCACACCCTGAATGGCCGAAAGCGCCTCGATTCCCAGGATGGCAAAGAGATTGTCGGTCATCGGCAACAGACGACGCGCACCGTGGCAGGCCATGGAGACATGGTCTTCCTGATTGGCCGAAGTCGGTGTGGAATCGACCGAGGCCGGATGCGCCATCTGCTTGTTCTCGCTCATCAGCGCAGCGGAGGTGACTTCGGCGATCATCAGGCCGGAATTCAGCCCGGGCTTCTTGGAAAGAAAAGCGGGCAGACCATAAGAAAGTGCCGGATCGACCAGCAGCGCCACACGGCGCTGGGCGATCGCGCCGATTTCACAAATGGCAAGCGCCGTCTGGTCGGCCGCAAAGGCGACCGGTTCGGCGTGGAAGTTGCCGCCGGAAACCACTGAGTTGTCCGATAGTACCAGCGGATTGTCGGTCACCGCATTGGCTTCGATTTCCAGCGTGCGGGCCACCTGTCGCAGAAGATCGAGGCAGGCGCCGTCGACCTGCGGCTGGCAGCGGATGCAATAGGGGTCCTGCACCCGTTCGTCGCCTTCAATGTGGCTGACGCGGATTTCCGAGCCCTCCAGCAGCCGGCGCAGTGCCGCACCGGCATCGATCTGGCCTTTGTGACCACGCAGGCTGTGAATATCGGGATGGAAAGGCGCGGATGAGCCCATGGCGGCATCGGTGGAAAGCGCGCCGGTAATCAAAGCTGCCTGCGCGGCGCGATGGGCGCGGAAAAGCCCGGCCAGCGCCAGCGCCGTCGAGGTCTGCGTGCCATTGATCAGCGCCAGCCCTTCTTTTGCCGCAAGAACCACCGGCGTCAGCCCAGCCTTCGCCAGCGCCTCGCCGGCGGAAAGAAGCATGCCCTCATAAAAGGCCTCGCCTTCGCCCATCATCACGGCCGCCATATGGGCAAGCGGCGCGAGATCGCCGGAAGCGCCGACCGAACCCTTTTCGGGAATGACGGGGATGACGCTCTTTTCCAGCATGCCCTCGATCAGCCGAACCAGTTCCAGCCGCACGCCGGACGCGCCACGGCCGAGCGAAACCAGCTTCAGCGCCAGGATCAGCCGCACGATGTTTTCAGGAAGCGGCGCGCCGACCCCGCAGCAATGAGACAGGATGAGGTTGCGCTGCAGCGTCGCCACATCGGCGGCGTCGATCTTGATGGAAGCAAGCTTTCCGAACCCGGTATTGATGCCATAGACCGGCGCATTGCCGGCGGCGATTTCGGCAATGCGGGCTGCAGCCTTCTCAATGCCGGCGTCGAAAGAACGGTCGAGCTTTGCCGTGCCGTTCTCCCAATAGATTGCGGCGAGATCGGCAAGCGTCACGGCACCTGGATGAAGCGTGATGGTTTTCATGGTCATGGGGAAACCTTCTGTCCCTTGAAAATACGGGCGTGGAGCGGATTAAAACCGATGCGATAGACAAGCTCGGCCGGGCGCTCGATATCCCAGATGGCAAAATCGGCGGATTTTCCGGCCTCCAGCGTGCCGGTTTCCGCAAGCAGGCCGAGCGCCTTTGCCGCGTTGCGCGTCGTCGCCGTCAGGCACTCTTCCACGGTCATGCGGAAAAGCGTGGCGCCCATATTCATGGTGAGCAGCAGCGAGGTGAGCGGCGACGTGCCGGGATTGCAATCCGTTGCGAGCGCGATTTCGGTTCCGGCATCGCGCAGCGCCTGAACCGGCGGCAGCTGCTTTTCCCTGAGCGCATAGAAGGCACCGGGCAGAAGCACGGCCACCGTTCCCGCTTTTGCCAGCGCCTTCGCACCGGCTTCATCGAGATATTCCAGATGATCGGCCGAAAGTGCGTTGTAGGAGGCAGCAAGCGCAGCACCGCCAAGATTGGAAAGCTGCTCGGCATGCAGTTTGACGGGAAGCCCCAGTTGCTTCGCTGCCGCGAAAACCCGGTCGATCTCCGCGACGGAAAAGGCGATGCCTTCGCAAAAACCGTCCACCGCATCCGCCAGTCCTTCCGCATGGGCTTTTTCCAGCCCGGGCAGGACGACTTCAGTAATGTAATCGGCGTTGCGGCCCTTATAGTCCGCGGGTGTCGCGTGTGCGGCGAGGTAGCTGGTGACGATGCGCACCGGCCGCAGCGTCTCGAGCCGGCGGGCGACGCGCAGCATTTTCAGCTCGGTTTCGATGTCGAGACCGTAACCGGATTTGATTTCGATGGTGGAAACGCCTTCGGAAAGAAGCGTGTCGAGACGCGGCAGCGCCTGCGCCACCAAAACCTCTTCCGGAAGTACACGCGTGTCGCGTACCGAAGAAACGATGCCGCCGCCCGCCTTGGCGATCTCTTCATAGGTGGCGCCATTCAGCCGCATCTCGAATTCCATGGCGCGATTGCCGCCGAAGACGAGATGGGTGTGGCAGTCGATCAGGGCGGGTGTGATCCAGCGGCCGCCGCAATCGGTCGTCTCGTCGGCTGTCGAGAGACCAGCGGGCAGCTCGCTTTCCGGGCCGGCAAAGGCAATGCGGCCGTTCCGCACGGCAATGACGGCATTTTCGACAGCGCCGATGCCATCAAGTGCAGGATTGAAAGTCGCCAGCCGGGCGTTGCGCCACAAAGCCGTGGCGTTCCCCGTCGCCGTTCCCTTCGTAGAATTGTTCCCTGGCATTTGCTTTTCGCCTTTCCTTTGTGAGTTAAATGTATATACATAATAATCGGCTTGGCAAGCTGCAATTTCGGGTTTGAAATGGCCTTGCCGGAAAGAACCAAAGGAGAGTGTGGCATGACGGCAATTCACGCGGGCGCGGCGCTTCTGGCTGGTGGGTGGGCGAAGGATGTTCGCATCATCTGCGATGACGGCGTTATTTCATCCGTCGAAACCGGCGTTTCCCCGCAGCCGCAGGATGAGCGCCACGCCGTCATCGTTCCGGCCATGCCCAATCTCCACAGCCACGCCTTTCAGCGCGCCATGGCCGGGCTTGCCGAAACTCGCGGTCCCGGTGACGACAGTTTCTGGAGCTGGCGCACCGTCATGTATAAATTCGCGCTCTCCATGACGCCTGACCATGTCGAGGCGGTTGCCGCCCAGCTATATATGGAAATGCTCGAGGCGGGTTTCGGCCGGGTCGGCGAATTCCACTACCTGCATAATGACAGGGACGGCTCGCATTACGGCAATATCGCCGAAATGGCCGAGCGTATCGGCGCGGCCGCTTCGCAAACGGGTATCGGTCTTACATTGCTGCCGGTCTTTTACGCCCATTCCGGTTTCGGCGGTCAGGCGCCGATCGACGGGCAGAAGCGCTTCATCCATTCACTCGACAGCTACGGAAAGCTGATGCAGGGCGTGCAGGCAGTGGTGGACAGCTTGCCGGGTGCCGTTCTCGGTATCGCGCCCCACAGCCTGCGCGCCGTGACCGGCGCCGAGCTCACGGCCATCGAGCCGCTGGCAAAGGCTGGGCCGATCCATATTCATGTGGCGGAACAGACGAAGGAAGTGGACGATTCGCTCGCCTTTTCCGGCGCTCGGCCGGTGGAATGGCTGCTGGACAATGCGCCGGTCGATGGCCGCTGGTGCCTTATCCATGCGACGCATATGACGGAAACCGAAACGAGACGTATGGCGAAAAGCGGGGCTGTTGCCGGTCTTTGCCCGATCACCGAGGCCAATCTCGGTGACGGGATCTTCCCGGCCCCGGTCTTTCTCGCCGAAGGCGGCCATTACGGTGTCGGATCCGACTCCAATATCCTGATTTCCTTGCCGGAAGAATTGCGAACCCTCGAATATTCGCAGCGCCTCTCACTTCGGGCGCGTAATGTCATCGCCGATGCCGGTTGCTCCACGGGTGAAAAACTGTTCCTGCAAGCGCTTGAAGGGGGTGGCAGGGCACTGGCGTCGCGAAACGGCGTGGAAAAGGGAAAAAGCGCCGATTTTGTCGCTCTTGACGTGTCCGCCGTTTCCTATCTTCCGGTATCCCAGCTTCTCGATCAGTGGATGTTCGCGGGCGGCATCGCGGTCGATTCCGTCTGGGTGCGCGGCAAAAAACTGGTGCAGGCCGGCCGGCATATCCATCGCCGTGAAATATCCGGTCGCTTCAACAAGGTCATGGTCGAACTCCTCGATAGCTGATATGGCCTCGGCAGCAACGGAAAAGAGCCAGTGGGGAAAGGCATTGCGGACGTGACGAAAGCATCGGCCGGGCAGACCCTGCACCAGCGTATCCTCAGCGACATCGAGGGCCGGATCGTTTCGGGAGAATGGCCGCCGGGTCATCGGCTGCCTTTCGAGGTCGACCTTGCGGATCAGTATCATTGTTCGCGCATGACCGTGAACAAGGTCATGAGCCAGCTCGCCAAGGCCGGTTTGATCGAACGCCGAAAGAAATCCGGCAGTTTCGTTCGCCAGCCGCAGATCCAGTCCGCCGTCCTTCAAATTCATGACATCGGGGCCGAGGTTGAATCGCTCGGTCTAGACTATGGCTTCAAAGTCCTGGAACGCACCAAACGCAGCGCCAAAAGCGGGGATCGTGAAAGGCTCGACGTTTCCGTTGGCACAGACTTGCTCGAAATCATCTGCATCCATCTCGCGGGCGCGCGGGAATTTTGTGTCGAACAGCGCCTCATCAATCTGGCTGCCGTGCCGGAAGCGGCTGAAACCGACTTCAGTGAAATTGCACCAGGCCCCTGGCTGCTCGGCCATGTGCCATGGAGTACCGCCGAACACCGGATCAGCGCCGAGTCGCCCTCCAAGGAGATCGCGCGCCTGCTCAACATTTCCGACAGGCAGGCCTGTCTTGTCGTAGAGCGTCGCACCTGGAGCAATTCAGGTGCCGTCACCTATGTGCGCTTTACCTATCCGGGCAATGCGCATGCGCTGGTTGCCCGATTCAGCCCATCTTCCGACTGATATCCGCATAGACCCGTTGGCCTGTTATCGCGAAATGGAAACCCTATATAAGGGAAGGCCCATCGAGCCGAGGCTAGCGAGCCTGAAAATCGTTAAAAGCTGTTAATTTATACGATAAATCTCAAATTACCTTTTAATTTCAGTTACTTGTCGAATTTCGTATATTTTTCGGATTTGGGCTGTTGACTTGTTTGTGGGTGTTCTCTTATAAGTCCGCTCACTGAACGAGGGCGGCGGCGCTGCTGGCGACGAAGTCTTTCGTTCTAAATAAATCAGGAAGATGAGCTGCTTGCTTGTTGGTTTCGGGGCTTATGGCTTTGAGGCGGATGATTATTTGACTGCTTAGAGTG